>NZ_JAOWDM010000011.1:0-116047 GCF_030334645.1 Citrobacter sp. Cc139 | reverse complement strand
GGGGGCCGGATTTGAACCGACGACCTTCGGGTTATGAGCCCGACGAGCTACCAGGCTGCTCCACCCCGCGTCCGTCTTTTGCTTCGTATTTCAAACCACATCTGCGTTGGCTTTCCTCGTTCACCTCAGTCACTTACTGGAGTAAGCTCCTAAGGATTCACTGCGTCGCCGCCTTGCTGTGATTCGAACTACTTTGCAAAAATACTGCTTCTGATTTTAATTGGTTGCGGGGGCCAGATTTGAACTGACGACCTTCGGGTTATGAGCCCGACGAGCTACCAGGCTGCTCCACCCCGCGTCCGTGGATGCGCACTATACTCTGCTCGCATTTTCATGCAACCCTTTTTTCACCTTGATCACGTTTTAAGGGTGAAAATGAACAAAAACAACGTATTCTGGATTATTTTTTGCGCAAAATTTGCGTTCGGGTATGCATACGCATTTCATTAGGTACGGGGGTTTGTTATCTTCGTCTCGCATTCAGGCAACATAAGACGAGAACAATGAAAGGACGTTGGGCAAAATATCTTCTGGCGGGAGCAGTCGTTGCGATGCTCGCCGCGTGTTCCTCAAAACCCACCGATCGTGGGCAGCAGTATAAAGACGGGAAATTTACCCAGCCTTTCTCACTGGTGAACCAGCCTGATGCGGTTGGCGCGCCAATCAATGCCGGTGATTTCGCCGAGCAGGTTAATCAAATTCGCAGCGCTTCGCCGCGTTTGTACGGTAACCAGAGCAACGTCTACAACGCTATCCAGCAATGGTTACGTGCGGGCGGTGATACGCGCAGCATGCGTCAGTTTGGTATTGACGCGTGGCAAATGGAAGGGGCGGACAACTACGGGAACGTCCAGTTTACGGGTTATTACACGCCGGTTATTCAGGCGCGCCACACGCGTCAGGGCGAGTTCCAGTATCCTATTTACCGCATGCCGCCAAAACGCGGACGTTTACCGTCTCGTGCCGAGATCTACGCAGGCGCGCTAAGCGATAATTATATTCTGGCGTACAGCAACTCCCTGATGGACAACTTTATTATGGATGTTCAGGGCAGTGGCTATATCGATTTTGGCGACGGCAGCCCGCTAAACTTCTTTAGCTATGCCGGGAAAAACGGCCATGCCTATCGCAGTATCGGTAAGGTGTTGATTGATCGTGGCGAAGTGAAAAAAGAAGATATGTCGATGCAGGCCATTCGCCACTGGGGAGAGACGCACAGCGAGGCCGAAGTGCGTGAGCTGCTGGAGCAGAACCCATCGTTTGTCTTCTTTAAGCCGCAATCTTTTGCGCCGGTGAAAGGGGCCAGCGCGGTACCGCTGATTGGCCGCGCATCCGTGGCTTCTGACCGCAGTATCATTCCTGCGGGCACCACGTTACTGGCGGAAGTCCCCTTGCTGGACAATAACGGTAAGTTCACCGGTCAATATGAACTGCGCCTGATGGTGGCGCTGGATGTGGGCGGTGCGATTAAAGGCCAGCACTTTGATATCTATCAGGGCATTGGCGCTGACGCCGGACATCGTGCCGGGTGGTATAATCACTACGGTCGCGTATGGGTGCTGAAAACAGCGGCCAACGCGGGTAACGTATTTAGCGGTTAATTGCCGGATGGCGCTTCGCTTATCCGGCCTACATTACTGAGTAGGCCTGATAAGGCGTAGCCGCCATCAGGCAGTGATGCAGTCATCAAGGGCGGTATTTGTCCGCTCTTTTTGTTTTCTATATTTGAGGTTCTATGTCTGTGGTTATCAGTGACGCCTGGCGTCAGCGTTTTGGCGGCACGGCGCGGCTGTATGGCGAAAATGCGCTGCAGTTATTTGCCGGAGCGCATGTTTGCGTGGTCGGGATTGGCGGTGTGGGATCGTGGGCGGCGGAAGCGCTGGCGCGTACCGGCATTGGCGCGATTACGCTCATCGATATGGATGATGTTTGCGTCACCAATACTAACCGTCAGATCCATGCGCTGCGTGATAACGTTGGTTTAGCAAAAGCTGAGGTGATGGCGGAACGTATCCGCCAGATTAACCCGGAGTGCCGGGTGAACGTGGTCGATGATTTTGTTACGCCAGATAACGTTGCGGAGTATATGAATGCGGGTTATTCGTATGTCATCGATGCGATTGACAGCGTGCGCCCGAAAGCGGCGCTCATTGCGTACTGTCGGCGTAATAAGATTCCGCTGGTAACCACCGGCGGTGCGGGCGGGCAGATCGATCCGACGCAGATTCAGGTGGTTGATCTGGCAAAAACCATTCAGGATCCGCTGGCGGCCAAGCTGCGTGAGCGGCTGAAGAGTGATTTTGGCGTGGTGAAAAACAGTAAAGGCAAGCTGGGCGTGGACTGCGTGTTCTCGACCGAGGCGCTGGTTTACCCGCAGGCAGATGGCTCGGTGTGTGCCATGAAGGCGACGGCAGAAGGGCCAAAACGTATGGATTGCGCCTCAGGGTTTGGCGCCGCCACCATGGTGACGGCTACCTTTGGCTTTGTAGCCGTTTCCCATGCGCTGAAGAAGATGATGGCGAAAGCGGCGCGCCAGAGTTGATTGTGTCGGATAGCGTTATGCTTATCCGACCTACAGTTCGTGCGGTGTTATAGGCCGGATAAGACGCATCAGCCGTCGTCATCCGGCTTGCCGGGCAGCCTCAAGAATCGCCTCGTTCAACGCATGCAGGCCCTGGCTTCGCGAGGCGCTGAGTTGCGCGCTTAACCCTAACTCGTCAAATAGCGCCATGGGTGAATGCGCCCGTAACTCGGCTGCGGTTTTACCTTCAACGGCGGTGAGCAATACCGCCAACAGCCCGCGCACAATGCGGCCTTCGCTGTCGCCGAAGAAATGCAGGGTGCCGTTCTCGTGCAGGGTATATCCCAGCCAGACGCGGTTTTCACATCCCGCAATCTCTTTTGCCTGCGCCCTTAGCGCCTCCGGCAGTGCCGGAAGCTGCTTACCCAGCAGAATTAGCTGACGATATTTATCCTCCCACTGGCTGAGCGGGGCAAACGTAGTACGCAACGTCTCTTCCGTTACGGTTGTGCCAAACGGGTGTCCGGCGAATAAAGGGCTTGTCATTAATCCACCAATATTTCCAGCGCGCGGTCAACGGCTGCGACCAACGCATCCACATCACTTTGCGTATTATAGGGCGCAAAAGAGGCGCGTAGGGTCCCGGATACGCCCAGCTCCGCCAGCAGTGGTTGTGCGCAGTGTTGCCCTGCGCGCAGCGCAATGCCATATTCGGCCAGCAGCGTCACCATATCACTGTGATGAACGCCAGCGAAATCAAAGGCTAACAGACTGGAGTCCTGACAACGGAAGGAACGAAAACCGGGACGTTTCGCCAGGGCGTCTTCTGCCAGCGTCGCCAGACCCCGGCTCCAGTTTTCGGCCTGCGCAACATCAATGTCTACCAGCCATTCGAGCGCCGCGCTTAGCCCGATGACGCCAGCTACGTTAGGCGTACCGGCCTCCAGCTTCCAGGGGGCCGCCTGGGTGGTGAAACCGTCAAAGCTGACTTCGCTAATCATCTTGCCGCCGCCGAGCCATGGTGACATGGCCTCCAGTAATTCTGGCTTACCATACAGTACGCCAATACCGGTAGGGCCATACAACTTGTGGCCCGAGAAGGCATAGAAATCAATATCTAACTGCTGCACGTTAGCGGGAAAATGCACAATTCCCTGCGCGCCATCAACCATCACCACCATGCCAGCCGCATGGGCGAGCGTAATGGCGCGGGCTAAATCCGGGCAACCGCCGGTGACGTTCGACATCTGCCCCAGCGCCAGAATGCGACTGCGCGGAGTGATGAGCTCAACCAGACGCTCGACGTCCGGTAGAAAATGGGCGTTGAGCGGGAGTTTGACTACCTTAGCGCCCGTTTGCTCAGCCACCATCAGCCACGGAACGAGATTGGCATGATGTTCCGCCACGCTGACGATAATCTCATCGCCCGGCCGTAAGCGCGGACGCGCATAGCTTTGGGCAACCATGTTGACAGCTTCCGTCGTGCCACGGGTCCAGACTATCGTTTTGCCATCCGGGGCGTTGATCAGGCGCGCGGCCTTTTCCCGTGCGGCCTCATAGCGCGCGGTCAGGCGTTGCGCTTCGGCAAACTGGCTGCGATGCACGTTCCCGGCGCTCAGGCTATAAAATTGCTGGGTCGCCTCAATCACGGATTGCGGCTTCAGTGCAGTAGCAGCGCTGTCGAGGTAGACGCCGGCATCGTTGAGTGCGGGAAATTGCGCGCGAAACTGCGCGGGATTAAATGCGTTCATGGTCATCCTCAGTTCAATAAACCGATCGTCGCGCAAAACAGGCGCTGACACAAGGGTTGTGCTAACCATCGGAATACTCTGGATATCCTGGCAAAGTCCTCATAGTGTCTTATGCTAAATAGCGTTAGGCGAGCAATTTTGCCTGTTACGGAGTGTGTTTTTAATAGCATAAATCGCTTTAAGGAGAAGAAGATGAAAAAGACTGCCGCAATTATCTCTGCCTGTATGCTGACTTTTGCCCTGAGCGCCTGTTCTGGATCGAATTACGTGATGCACACCAACGATGGTCGATCAATCGTATCTGATGGCAAGCCACAGACCGACAATGAAACGGGAATGATTTCGTATAAAGACGCTAACGGCAACAAACAGCAGATCAACCGTACCGATGTGAAAGAGATGGTAGAACTGGATAACTAACCGGCCGCCATCGACAGAAAGTCGGACAAAAAAAAGCACCGCAATTTGGCGGTGCTACATTAATCACTATGGACAGACAGGGTAAATGTACAGGAAGTGAAAAAGGGTAGCTTTGCTACCATGGTCTGAATCGCAGACCAATTGCAAACACAACAACACAACATCACAACCGTAAGCCAAAAGCCCACCAGAACACGCATTCCGATAAAACTTTTCGTTCCGGCTTCAGGAAGTGCCGCCACTATAGGTATTTGCTGGTAGAACCTCAACGGACAATTTATAATGGCTCAGATAAAAAAAACTAATAGGTTACATCCTGTTAGATAATTGTTAAATTCATTTAACATCAAAGCCTAAAAGTCATGTCAAAACGATTACCACCCCTAAATGCATTGCGTGTTTTTGATGCCGCAGCGCGCCATTTGAGCTTTACCCGCGCAGCGGAAGAGCTTTTTGTGACGCAGGCCGCAGTAAGTCATCAAATCAAGTCACTTGAGGATTTTCTGGGGCTGAAGCTGTTTCGTCGACGCAATCGATCTCTGCTGTTAACAGAAGAGGGTCAAAGCTATTTCCTCGACATCAAAGAGATTTTTTCGCAATTAACTGACGCGACGCGTAAACTTCAGGCACGCAGTGCAAAAGGTGCGCTTACCGTTAGTTTATTGCCCAGTTTCGCGATCCAATGGCTGGTGCCCAGACTCTCTAGCTTTAACTCAGCTTATCCGGGAATCGATGTCAGGATCCAGGCGGTGGACCGTCAGGAAGACAAACTGGCTGACGATGTTGATGTGGCGATTTTCTACGGACGCGGCAACTGGCCGGGTCTGCGCGTTGAAAAATTGTACGCAGAATATTTATTGCCGGTCTGCTCGCCGCTGCTACTTACCGGTGATAAGCCGCTGAAGACGCCGGATGATCTGGCAAAACACACATTGTTGCACGATGCGTCGCGGCGTGACTGGCAAGCCTATACGCGCCAGCTTGGCCTGAATCATATCAACGTACAGCAAGGACCTATCTTCAGCCATAGCGCCATGGTGCTACAGGCTGCTATCCATGGACAGGGGATTGCGCTGGCGAATAACGTTATGGCGCAGTCCGAAATTGAAGCCGGACGTCTGGTCTGTCCGTTCAATGATGTTCTGGTCAGCAAAAACGCGTTTTATCTGGTTTGTCATGACAGTCAGGCAGAACTGGGTAAAATAGCCGCCTTCCGTCAGTGGATACTGGCAAAAGCGGCCACGGAACAAGAAAAATTCCGCTTTCGTTATGAACAATAAATTACGTAGGGTATTAACATGACCAGCCGTTTTATGCTGATTTTTGCCGCCGTAAGTGGCTTTATCTTTGTGGCGTTGGGCGCCTTTGGGGCACATGTTCTGAGTAAAACCCTGGGTGTCGTAGAAATGGGTTGGATCCAGACTGGCCTTGAGTATCAGGCGTTTCATACGCTGGCTATCTTCGGCCTGGCCGTCGCCATGCAACGACGCATTAGCATTTGGTTTTACTGGAGTAGCGTGTTTCTGGCATTAGGAACGGTGCTGTTTAGCGGTAGCCTGTATTGCCTCGCGCTCTCCCATTTACGCCTGTGGGCGTTTGTTACCCCCGTCGGTGGTTTTAGCTTCCTTGTGGGCTGGGCGCTGATGTTAGTGGGCGCTATTCGATTGAAACGTAAGGGCGTTAGCCATGAATAAGGTTGTATTGTTGTGTCGCCCGGGTTTTGAAAAAGAGTGCGCCGCAGAAATTACGGATAAAGCAGGACGTCGGGAAATCTTCGGTTTCGCCCGTGTAAAAGACAATGCGGGCTATGTGATCTTCGAATGCTATCAGCAGGACGATGCCGAAAAGTTAGTGAAAGAGCTGCCGTTTAGCTCGTTGATTTTTGCCCGTCAGATGTTTGTGGTGGGCGAACTGCTGCAATATTTACCGCCGGAAGACCGTATTACGCCAATTGTCGGCATGTTGCAGGGCGTGGTGGAAAAAGGCGGCGATCTGCGTGTAGAAGTCGCCGACACCAATGAAAGCAAAGAGCTGGTTAAGTTCTGCCGTAAATTTACCGTACCGCTGCGCGCGGCGCTGCGCGAAGCGGGCGTACTGGCAAAATATGAAACGCCGAAACGTCCGGTGGTTCATGTTTTCTTTATCGCCCCTGGCTGTTGTTATACCGGTTATTCCTGGCCTGACAATAACTCCCCGTTCTACATGGGGATTCCGCGCCTGAAGTTCCCGGCCGATGCGCCGAGCCGCTCAACGCTGAAGCTGGAAGAGGCGCTGCATGTGTTCATTCCAGAAGATGAGTGGGACGAGCGTCTGGCCAACGGCATGTATGCCGTGGATTTAGGCGCATGTCCGGGCGGTTGGACCTATCAACTGGTTAAACGCAACATGTGGGTTTATTCCGTGGATAATGGTCCGATGGCGCAAAGCCTGATGGATACCGGGCAGGTCACCTGGTTGCGCGAAGACGGATTTAAGTATCGCCCGAATCGTAACAACATCTCATGGATGGTGTGCGACATGGTGGAGATGCCGGCGAAGGTTGCCGCGCTGATGGCGCAGTGGCTGGTCAACGGCTGGTGTCGCGAGACGATCTTCAACCTCAAGCTGCCGATGAAAAAACGTTATGAAGAGGTATCGCAGAATCTGGCCTATATCCAGGCACAGCTTGATGAGCATGGCGTCAATGCCCAGATGCAGGCGCGTCAGTTGTATCATGATCGGGAAGAAGTGACCGTACACGTGCGTCGTCTGTGGGCGGCCGTCGGCGGTCGCCGGGACGAGCGATAACGCTAAACATAGACCGGATGGCGGCGTAAACGTCTTATCCGGTCTATGTTGTTTCAATCAGCTGCGTATCTGACACGATATGCGTCACACCATCCAGACGCCCAATCCGGGCCTCCCCGGAACGATTAAACTTACTTTTATCGATCAGCAATAAAGATTGCGATGCGCGCTTAAGCAGAATGGATTTGAAGTCTGCGTTGGTGGCATTGGAGTCCCAGAGCGTGCCGTCGCTGTCGATCCCTTCGCAGGAAAAAATAAACAGGTCGATATCGAGGGATTTTAGCTGCGAGATGAGCGCGGAATTAACATAACAGCCGTATTTACGTTCAAGGCGGCCGCCAGAGCTGATGAGCTGAATGTGTTCGCGTTTTGCCAATTCCTGGCAAATGGGTTGGCTGTTGGTAAAAACCTGAATGTCGATGTCCGGTAGCTGACGCGCCAGATACCAGCAGGTTGAGCTGGCGTCTAAGGCGATCACCATTCCTTCTTCAATCCATGCCAACGCTTCCCGCGCAATATCCGCTTTGTGCGCATAGTGGCTTTTGAGTCGAATATGAAACGGGTCGCCACTGTCCTGATTTTTCCGGTGAATGGCCTTGGCCCGTCCGTGATTGCGTAGCACTTTGCCCTGGGTTTGTAATTCACTGAGATCGCGGCGGATGGTCTCTTTGCTGACGTTAAGCTGCAAAGACAGGGCTTCGGTTGTCAGGCTTTTGTGGTGGGTAAGCAGATCTACGATGGCCTGCTGGCGCGCCGCTTTCATGTTCTGATCCTCATTTTATGCAGAATGCCCGTACCAGACGGGCATGCTGACCAGAGATTATGGCGTTACCCCTTTTTTTAAAAGAATATTCCCGTACTTTGCCCGTTCTCCTGTGATAACGATCGCAAACGCCTTTTGCGCGCGTTCGTAAAAGGCATAACGGTCAATACGCGTGATGTCTGGGCAGGGGGTCTGTAAGGAAAGCGCCTGGCGATAGCGAGCCTCGACGTCAGGATCGAGAGCGTCGCCTTCTACTGCCGCCATCATCACCAGCGGCGGGGCGTAGCTGTCCAGTTCAAAAAGCGGAATAATCGCCTGCAGCAGATCGCTGACCAGCAGACCGTCGGCGCGAATCACCTGCGGTCCCATGCTGTGAGCCGGAAAATGGGCATCGGAAAAGATAATCTCATCGCCGTGACCCATTTCAGCCAGCACCTTCAGCAGGTCGGGAGAAATTAAGGGTGATATCGTTTTGAGCATGTTACTCGACTCCTGTCAGTTCAGATTCGGTTTGCGGATAGAAGTAACGGTACTGGTAGCTTACCTGGGCACGAGCCTGTTCCGGGGTGGTAAATTCACCCATACCTGACCAGGCAAACATTGCGGCGCCTGCCACGGTGGTTTCGGCGTCATCCAGCACTTTGACAGGGATCCCGAGAACGTTAGCTTTAATCTGGTTCCACAATGCGTTACGGCTGCCCCCGCCAACCAATAACAATTCAGAGGCCTGGAAATGACCGATTTTTTCCAGCGTGTGCAAATTCTGCTGCAACTGTTCTGTCAGTCCTTCCAGCGCGGCGCGATAAAAATGCCCGCGGGTGGTATTGAGCGTAACCCCTTGCCAGCCCGCATTCTGAGAGGCCAGCAGGTTGCAGTGCATCTTGACGCCTTCTGCGCCTGCAGGAATGGACCGGGCTTCGTCAATCAGCGTCTGCCAGGGCGTTTCGGCAGTCCAAAACAGCTTACGCACCCATTCGAGTACGCCGGAGGCCAGCCACTGCATGCCGGGATTGTACAGTCCGGCCTGGCTGTCTAATTCACAAGTGGAACCCGCATAACGGCTGAGCAGAGAGGTGTTCACCTGCGCACTGCGCACCATCAGAATTTCCCATGTACCGGAAGAGAGCACCGGTTCGTCTGGCTGAGCCCCCGCGCCAAACAGCGCAAACTGCGTGTCGTGCCCGGCAGATATCACCGGAATACCCACTGGAAGCCCGAGCAGGATGGCGGCCTCGTGTTGCAGTGCCCCAATCTGTTCGCCCGCTTCCACTAGGCGTGGAAACAGCCGGCGCGGTATGCCGGTAGCCTGCAAAATGTCATCACTGAAATCGCGCTGCTGGATGTTCAGCATCTGGCTGGTGCCCGCCATAGTGATATCTGTGGTGAACTCGCCGGTTAAACGGTGGTTGATAAGCGACGAAATAAACAGCCAGGCGTGTGCCTGTTCGAGCAGTTGTGGATGGTTTTCTTTCAGCCACACCAGTTTATACAGCGTATTGAAGCTGAACGCGCCGACGCCGGAGATTTCCTGCAGTTGCTGCGGCGACAGGTAGCGATGGATATTTTCCATCACTGCTGCGGTGCGCGGGCATTTCCAACTGATTACCGGATATAACTGTTTGCCGTGTTGATCGACCAGCGTACCGTCTACGCCGAAGGTGGTGACGGCGATCCCACAGATACGGCAATTGGCCAGTTGCGTAGAGAGCCGCTGACAGCAGTCGGCGAAACGTTGCAAAATGGCCTCCAGCGACCACTGATGCCAGGCACTGTTTTCTGCGGCAATATCACTGGCGTTGGGCGTTGAGGCGCGGGCGATAATTTTTCCCTGCCGGTCAACGGCAATGGCCCGCACGTTGGTTGCGCCACAATCGAGTACCAGGATAACGTCTTGTTTCATAACAACTCCTGAAACGCTACCGGATGGCGCTGCGCTTATCCGGCCTAAGGTTCACTCGTCTGTAGGCCCGGTAAGCTTGCGCCACCGGGCTAAGCCACATTAACGTTTATACAGCGGGCCGTAGTTTTGGCAGGCACGATAATCCTGGCCTTCGCTATCCATACCGTGGGCTGCCCAGGCTGAAGGACGATAGATTTTTTCGTCTTCCACGTTGTGCATGCAAACCGGAATACGCAGCATGGCGGCAAGTGTAATAAAATCCGCGCCGACGTGACCAATCGTCAGCACACCGTGGTTTGCGCCCCAGTTAGCCATGACGGAATAGACATCGCTGAATGGACCTTTACCGGTTAAGCGCGGGGCAAACCAGGTGGTCGGCCAGGTCGAGTTGGTACGCGCATCAAGCTGAGCATGCACCTCTTTTGGTAACTCCACGCTCCAGCCTTCGGCGATTTGCAGCACCGGCCCTAACCCTTTGATAATATTGATGCGGGTCATGGTGAATGGCACGCCGCCCTCGGTCAGGAAGCGAGAGGAGTAACCGCCGCCGCGGAAGTATTCGTGAATAGCCGGACACCATTCGGTCGCCGCCAGACAATCATCAGCCTCTTTCTGCGAGATTTCCCAGTGCGGCTTCATGGTTGGTTTCCCTTCGCCATCGCGCTGCTTGCAGGAACCATCCAGGGCTGCCGATCCAGAGTTGATCAGGTGAATAATGCCGTGCTCAGCCAGCCCGGTCAGCGGTTTACCCGTGACACGCTCCACCGCCTCTGGCGACCAGTAGGTGCGCACATCAGCAAAAACCTGTGCTGTACCAGTGAGTTGATGACCAAACAGCATCGCTACGCCGTTGAGACTGTCGTTTTCAGTCGCGACAACAAACGGTTCACGCACACCATTCCAGTCGAAGGAGCTGTTCAGCAGTGCTTCGGCAGTGTCGCCGTTTGGATATTGATCCGTCCAGTGACGCTGGCCCTGGAAGCCCGCGGCAATCGCGTTGTAACCCAGCGATTCTTCAACACGACCTTTGTCTGCCAGTTTCTGATTGCCTTGCATCATGTCGCGGATGCACATCGCCATCAGCAGGCTTTCTTTCAGTACCGCGCGGCTCTGCTCTTCGTTACGCTTATACTGTTGCGCGTTCTGATCTTCGCCGTAGCGGAAATGCTTGTCTGCCCACGCCAGTGCGATATCCAGTTCAGCTTCGTCATAAATTTTCTGATCAATTCGACGGCGAAGTTCAGTCATATCAACAGGTTGAACCTTCATTCCCAGCCAGGATTCAAAGAAGTTATGATCGACAATAGAACCGGCGATGCCCATAGAAACGCCGCCTACGGATAAATAGCTTTTACCTTTCATACTGGCAACGGCTAAGCCCGCCCGGGTGAAACGCAGCAGTTTTTCTTCGACGTCGGCGGGGATGGTGGTGTCGCCGGCATCCTGTACGTCGTGACCGTAAATGGAGAACGCGGGCAGACCTTTTTGATTATGCGCAGCCAGCGCGGCAGCAAGATAAACGGCGCCAGGGCGTTCTGTGCCGTTAAAGCCCCAGATAGCTTTCGGACGCATCGGATCCATGTCGATGGTTTCGCTGCCGTAACACCAGCAGGGGGTAACGGTAATCGTTACGCCAACATTTTGGCTGCTGAACTTTTCTTCACAGGCTGCGGATTCCGCCAGACCGGCAATACAGGTGTCGGCAATTACACATTCAATTTGTGCGCCACAGGCATGGCGAAGTTTTTCCGTAATAAGCGCGGCGGTGGCTTTCGCCATATTCATGGTTTGCTCTTCAAGCGACTCACGTACCCCCATACGACGACCATCAATAACCGGGCGGATACCAATCTTCGGTAAGCTATTTTTTCTCATTCGAGGTTCCTCATCTCACTTTGTGCCGTGCTGCAAAAGCGGATGTTGGACACCACTGTCGCAGTTGGCTGAATTACCCATTTTTGCTAACTCGAGTTAGCTTAGGTATTGGAGAGTTTTTTACACAACTTTTTTGTTATGGAACTGTGAGAGGCTTCACGAGAAGTGGTTAAAATTCGATCTGCGTCAAATAAACAAATACGCAGATTTTTAATAAAAACCTTTTAAATCATAATCATATAATAAATTGTCTGTTCAGCATCACAGTTTTAAACCAAATGATTTGGCTAATTTGAGTAGCTAAAATAGCTTTAAAAGGCACTTCGCTAACTCGAGTTAGCATAATTGATAAAACGCATATGAACTTGTAAGTAGTATTCGCATTAACGGTGACGATGGCCCTCTGGAATCTTGTTTTCGCCTGATTCACTGACTGCAGTTTCTGTATATTGAGGAAAGCAGCAATGTCTGAAACATTTTTACAGATGAGTCATATTACGAAACGTTTTCCCGGCGTATTAGCGTTGAGTAATGTGGATTTTGCTTTACACAAAGGTGAGGTTCATGCGCTGCTGGGTGAGAATGGCGCAGGAAAATCTACGTTGATGAAGATCTTATCCGGTGTTTATCAGCCTGACGAAGGGGAGATTATTTTTGAGGGGCAGCCGGTTACTTTCGCTAACCCGTTAAGTGCGCAAAGTGCAGGTATCACGATTATTCATCAGGAATTTAACCTATTCCCTGAACTCACCGTTGAAGAAAATATATTTATTGGCAGGGAGTTTTGCAAAAATAATCGCTGGCGTCTGGACGAAAAACAACAGCGGCAGGCTGCGATCGATATTTTGCAAAAGTTAAACCTGAATATCGCGCCAGACACGCTGGTTGCCGATCTGACCGTTGCTCAACAACAAATGGTTGAGATAGCTAAAGCGATATCGGTTAATGCCAAGATTCTTATTATGGATGAACCTACAGCGGCACTGACGGAAACGGAAATCGACAGCTTGTTTCAGGTAACCCGTTTATTGAAAGAACAGGGGACTGGCATTGTTTACATTTCGCACCGACTGGAGGAGCTGGCGCTGATAGCCGATCGCGCTACGGTAATGCGCGATGGGCAGTTTATTGCCACCGTGGATTATGATGCGGTCAAAATTAGCGACCTGATTGCCATGATGGTCGGGCGTGACCTCGGTAATATTTATCCTCGCCGTGAACCTTTGGCTCAACGTAAGCCCGTGTTGGAAGTGAGTGGGCTGACGCGTAATGGTGTATTGAACAATATTGATTTCACGCTTTACCAAGGAGAAATCCTGGGCTTCGCCGGTCTGATGGGCGCAGGGCGTACTGAGCTGGCGCGGGCGATTTTTGGCGCGGATCCCATTGATGGTGGAACCCTTAAGCTGAACGGTAAAGTTACGGTGATTAAAGATATTCCTGATGCTATCCAACAGGGTATCAGCTATTTAACCGAGGACCGGAAAAAAGAGGGACTGGCATTAGGGCTGTCCGTTGAGCGCAATATTATGTTGGGCAATTACCCTGAGTATTCCGATCGTTTTGGCAATGTGGACAGCAAACGTTGCCAGAAAACCAGCGAGGAACAGGTTAAAGCCCTACGTATTAAAACACCACATTTAGAGCAAGCCGCCTTGAATTTAAGTGGTGGTAATCAGCAGAAAATTATTATTGCCCGATGGGTGTGTAAAGACACCGATATTCTCATCTTTGATGAACCCACTCGCGGGATTGATGTGGGGGCCAAGCTTGAAATTTATGAATTAATGAATCGGCTGGTGGCAAAAGGGAAATCAATTATCATGATCTCCTCTGAATTACCGGAAGTGCTGGGTATGTGCGATCGCATTTTAGTGATGCGTAATGGGCGTATTACCGGGGAGCTAGCTTCTGATGACGCCACACAAGAAAAAATCATGCAATATGCGACGTTAGAGGACTAACTTATGACTATCTCTGTAACCTCTTCAGACAGCAATAATAAGAAAATAAAAATTAACAAAGAACTTTTAATGCGCCTTGCGCCACTTTTAAGTCTGATTATTTTGGTAATATTTTTTAGCTTTGGTTCGCCATTTTTCTTTAACACTGAAAACATTATGACAATTGCCCTACAAACCTCGGTGATTGGCATTATGGCGATTGGCGTTACCTTCGTCATTATCACTTCAGGGATCGACCTTTCTCTCGGTTCAGTCGTGGCATTTTCTGGTGTCGCGGTAGGTATCTGCGCCACGCTGGGATTGCCTCTGCCCGTCTGTATTCTTGCAGGTGTACTGGCTGGAGGATTATGCGGCTATATCAATGGTCTGCTGGTCACCAAAATGACTATCCCGCCTTTTATCGCCACGCTGGGTCTGATGATGTCCGTCAGAGGTATCAATATGGTGATGACCGATGGCCGCGCGATTTACTTCGCTGATTACCCCACCTTCAAAATGCTGGCCCAGGGACGGTTGTTTGATGTGCTGCCCTATCCCGTTTTTTACCTGGTGGTGGTGGCGCTCATCGCCGCGTACATCCTGAAGAAAACGGTGATAGGCCGCTATGTTTACGCGGTGGGCAGTAATGAGGTGGCGGCACATCTTTCCGGGATTAAAGTGCAGCGCGTGAAAATTTTCGTCTACGCCTTTTGTGGTCTGCTGACCGGGATTGCCGGGGTCATTCTGGCCTCACGTTTAAACTCCGGGCAGCCGACGGTCGGTGTGGGTTATGAGCTGGAAGCCATCGCGGCGGTCGTTATTGGCGGTACCAGTCTGATGGGCGGGATTGGCACCATCGGCGGCACTATCATTGGCGCATTCATTATGAGCGTGTTGAAAAATGGTCTGAACCTGATGGGTGTTTCCCAGTTCTGGCAAATGGTGGCCATGGGGATAGTGGTCATTGCTGCGGTTTATCTCGACACATTACGCAAAAAAATTCGTTGATTTACGCTCCCGGAAGTCACGGGACATCATAACCCTGACGTTTAGGGTGACTCACTCAGAACGGAGTAAAACAATGAGAACCAGGAATTTTATCTATGCGTTATCCCTGCTGGCCTGTATGACATCCAGCGTTTTGGCTAAAGATATGAATCTTCCCGTGGTCAGTAAAGGTTTCCAGCATGAATTCTGGCAAACCGTAAAAATGGGGACGGAAGCGGCAGCAAAAGAGTTGGGTGACAAAACCAGCTACGTGGGCCCGGCGGATGAAACTCAGATTGCCGAGCAGATTCAGTTAGTTGAAAACGCGATGGCGCAAAAACCTAATGGACTATTACTGGCCGCGTTAGATGCCAATGCGCTGGCGCCATTAGTTGAGACCGCAAATTCACGCGGCATTAAAGTTGTGACTTTTGACTCCGGTGTGAATTCTGATATTCCGGTCAGTTTTGTCGCCACGAATAACCGTAAAGCCGGGGCTGAAGCGGCAGACGCGCTGGCAGCAGAAGTGGGCAACAAAGGAAAAGTGGGCATTATTGCGCACGTAGCAGGGACCTCCTCAGCGATTGAGCGTTCAGAAGGGTTTATTGCCCGCATGAAGGAGAAATATCCGGATATCCAGGTGCTACCGGTCCAGTATAGCGATGGCGATCCGCAAAAAGCGATGGATAAAACCATCGATATGATTCAGGCCAACCCGGATATTGCAGGGATTTATGGCACGAATGAAGGCTCAACGCTCGGCGTAGCAAACGCAATTGATAGTCAAAACCTGAAAGGCAAAGTGAAGGTGATTGGTTTTGACAGCACCGAGGCCATTATTGCCTTCCTGAAGTCCGGGGTGATTCAGGGCTTTGTTGTGCAGGACGCCTACCAGATTGGCTATCAGGGTATCAAGACGCTGAATGCGGCGGTATCCGGTCAGTCTGTACCAAAAGAGATTGATATTCCGGTGAAATTCGTTAGTGCGAAGAACATTGATACCCCAGAAATTGACAAGCTGTTACACCCATTCGGTAAAAAATAAGAGCGTTGGGGCGAGGTACTCGCCCCACTATTAGCTAACGTCAGGGAGTTACTATGAGCAGTGGATATTTCCTCGGTGTGGATGTCGGCTCTGCCAGTGTCAGGGCGGGTGTGTTCGATGCCAGCGGCAAACGTCTGGCCTTTGCGACACGCCCTGTCTCGCAGTTTCGACCCGGCCCCGATCGGGTTGAGCAGTCATCTGCAGAAATCTGGCAGCAGGTTTGCGATGCGGTTAAGGGGGCAGTATCGTCATCCGGGATCTGCATTGAGGATATCCGTTCACTGAGATTCGATGCCACTTGTTCATTGGTGGCTCTCGACGAGCAGGGGCAGGGCCTGGCGGTTTCACCAGGCGAACCATCAGACCATAACATCATCATGTGGATGGATCATCGCGCGGTGCAGGAAGCTCAGCATATTAACGCTACGCAGGATCCGGCTCTGCGTTACGTTGGCGGTGAAGTCAGCGTCGAAATGGAGCTTCCCAAGGTGCTGTGGCTAAAAAAACACTTTCCTGCAACCTGGCACAGTGCGCATCGTTTTTACGATTTGGCTGACTATCTTGTCTGTAAAGCCACCGGGAGTGACGTTGCCGGTCTGTGTACGCTGACCTGTAAATGGAACTATCTGGCCCATGAACAACGCTTTAGCCACTCTCTGCTCGACGCCGTAGAGTTAACGGATTTAACGGGCAAAATCCCGTCGCATATTCTTCCGCCAGGCGCCGCTGTGGGAACGCTTAGCGCCGATGCGGCCCAGGCGCTGGGGCTGACGACGGCAGTTGTCGTCGCCAGTGGGATGATTGATGCCCATGCAGGCGGTTTGGCGCTTGCTGGCGTTGAGCCTACGGGAACGTTAGCGTTGATTAGCGGAACGTCAAACTGCCATATGCTGTGCAGCGAACAGGAAATTTATACGCCGGGCGTATGGGGACCGTATTGGTCTGCCATGCTGCCTGGTTACTGGTTGACGGAGGGAGGGCAAAGCGCTGCTGGGGCATTGGTCGACTGGACGCTCCAGGAATCAGGCGCGAGTGCCGAGCTATTTCATAAGGCCGAGGCGCGGGGTTGCCATCCGATCGTTTTAGTCAACGAATGGGTTGCGGAACTTGAGAGGAAGGAGTTTGAACCTGGTCGTTATTTGCATGTGCTGGCCGATCACCATGGCAATCGCTCCCCCCGCGCGCGACCCGATGCACGGGGCAGCGTCTGCGGCTTGACTCTTGAGCGAGGCGAGATGCAGGTGGCTCGCCTGTACCTGGCGACGTTACAGGCGATTGCCTGCGGCACGCGGCACATTATGGAAGTGATGCGTGAAAACGGCCATACCATTTCCCGACTGGCGCTGTGCGGCGGCGCAACGCATAACCCGTTGTGGATGCGGGAATATGCCGATGCTACCGGATGCGATATTCATCTTATGCAGGAAGAAGATGCAGTGACGTTAGGGGCAGCTATCACCGGCGCGGTAGCAAGCGGCGCGTGGGCGAATATTCCATCTGCATGCCAGGCGATGGTTCGCTCCGGCGAGATTATTAAGGCTAATCCGGCACGGCGGGACTTCTATGACCGCAAATACCAGGCTTATCTGATGATGTGGGATCAGCAGCAGGCGATTAATCAACTTATGCAGTAAGACAAAAGTTTAAAATACTTTTATGATTGGAGATTGACGTTTTTGGATGTGGACTGGGGCATATAAATGGCTAAAACAGTAGAACAGATAGCCAGCGATCTGAATTTATCGGTTACGACCGTACGACTGGTGCTGAACGGGAAAGCAGAGCAATATCGAATCAGTGTCAAAACCCAAACGCGTATTAATGAATATGTTGAGCGCTATGGTTACGTCATAAACCATTCAGCCCGTAGCCTGAAATTGAATAAAACGGATACATTGGGACTGATTGTTCCCAATATTTCCAACGTTTTTTTTGCCACTCTCGCCGAGAAACTTGAGCAACGCTGTCGTCGCTCCGGTTATCAGTTAATGATTAGCTGTACCTATGATGATGTTGATTACGAAAATAAATTGACCAAAGCGTTAATCGCTCGCAATGTTGATGGCCTTTTTATTGTTCCCTCTACATTGGAGAATCAGCAACACCATTTACGCCAGGTCAGAAAACCGATGGTGTTACTGGACCGTGATTTTAAGTATACCGATAACGCATTGGTTGAAAGTCATAATATTTTAGGCGGCGAAAAGTTGACGCAAAGTTTGTTTGATGCCGGAAAGGCTCCAATCTGGTTTTTAGTCGGAGATACCGGATTACCCAGTATTGGCGATCGTCTGCAAGGTTACCTTAATTCTTTGAAGAATAATAGTATTCATCACCGTGTTTGGGTGCGAGAAGGTCCTGACAACACTCCTGAAGGTGGCTTTCAACTGATGGATAGATTGATTGGTGAACAGGGGCGGCCACAGGCGTTTATAGCCTCATCATTACCCGTACTGGAAGGTGCTATTAACGCTATTCGCCATCGTTTCGGCACAATTCCACCTGATATTAATATTGGCACATTCGATGAACATCCGATGCTGGGATTCCTCGCCAATAATGTCTGGTCAATGCAGCAGGATGAAAATGTTTGGGCGGAAAAAGCATTCGATATGATGATGAGTGCCATAGACGACCAACCTATTAAAGAAACTGTAAAAGTACCGATGAAACTTATTAAGCGCGTAAGACAACAATAATACGTTGCTATAAATAAATCGGCCAACTGGATCTGAATAAACACATTCAGTGGCTGCCCATATCTGAAACCTGACCCGTCTTACTCTGCGGCTACATTTTTCGCAATTAAAGACGAGGAGAAACTGTACCCGGAGAATCATTATGGAAAGAATGCGTTTGTCACGAGAAATCATTGAAACCTGTCTTGAAATGACCAGTCTTGGATTAAATCAGGGGACGGCGGGAAATGTGAGTGCGCGATATGAGAATGGGATGTTGATCACGCCCAGCGGTATTCCTTATGAAAGACTTACTGAAAACATGATCGTGTATGTAGATAACGACGGGAAATATGATAAAGGTCAGTTACCCTCCAGCGAATGGCGTTTTCACCTGGCGGCTTACCAGACGCGTCCGGACGCCAATGCGGTCGTCCATAACCATGCTGTGCATTGTACGGCCGTTTCGATTCTCAACCGTCCAATTCCGGCAATCCATTACATGATTGCGGCGGCGGGGGGAAACTCTATTCCGTGTGCGCCTTATGCGACGTTTGGTACACGAGAGCTGTCAGAGCATGTGAGCGTCGCCCTGAAAAACCGTAAGGCAACGCTTTTACAGCACCATGGGCTGATTGCTTGTGAAGCGAATCTGGAAAAAGCACTGTGGTTGGCGCATGAAGTGGAAGTTCTGGCGCGCCTTTATCTGAGCACCCTGGCCATTGTTGATCCGGTTCCGGTGTTGGACGATGAGGAGATCGCTATTGTGCTGGAGAAATTCAAATCTTACGGATTACGAATTGAAGAGTAATTTCGCATAGCGAAAAGGAGAAATACGATGGCGAACAGAATGATTCTGAACGAAACGGCATGGTTTGGCCGGGGAGCTGTTGGTGCATTGACCGATGAAGTCATCCGTCGTGGTTATCGCAAGGCGCTGATTGTGACCGACGAAAACCTGGTGCGGTGCGGTGTTGTCGAGAAGGTGACGTCCCGGATGGATGACGCGGGTCTGGCGTGGGACATCTATTCAGGTGTTATACCTAACCCAACCATTGCGGTGGTGCAGGAAGGATTGGCGGTCTTTGAGCAAAGTGGCGCAGATTATCTGATAGCCATTGGCGGAGGCTCCCCGCAGGATACCTGTAAAGCGATTGGCATTATCAACAATAACCCTGAGTTTGCGGATGTACGCAGCCTCGAAGGGTTATCCCCGACGCGCTGCCCGAGCGTGCCGGTTATGGCTATCCCAACCACAGCAGGGACGGCGGCGGAAGTGACCATTAACTACGTGATCACGGATGAAGAAAACCGGCGTAAGTTTGTTTGTGTCGATCCACACGATATTCCGCAGGTGGCGTTTATCGATGCTGACATGATGGACGGCATGCCTGCGGCGTTAAAAGCGGCCACGGGTGTGGATGCCCTGACCCATGCCATTGAAGGATACATCACGCGCGCGGCGTGGGCGCTTACCGATGCGCTGCACATTAAAGCGATTGAAATTATTGCCGGGGCTTTACGCGGATCGGTCGCGGGCGACAGTCAGGCGGGGGAAGCGATGGCGCTGGGCCAGTATGTGGCGGGAATGGGTTTTTCCAACGTTGGTCTGGGATTAGTTCATGGCATGGCGCACCCGCTGGGCGCGTTTTATAACACCCCGCACGGCGTTGCAAATGCCATTTTGCTGCCGCATGTGATGCACTATAACGCCGAATACACCGGGGAGAAATTCCGCGATATCGCCCGGGTGATGGGCGTGAAGGTTGAAGGACTGACGCTGGCAGAAGCACGGAAAGCGGCGGTGGATGCGGTATTTGCCCTTAACCACGATGTTGGGATCCCGCGGCACCTGCGCGATGTTGGCGTACGCAAAGAGGATATTCCTGCGCTGGCGCAGGCTGCATTTGATGATGTCTGTACCGGGGGAAATCCGCGTGAAGCGAGCCTGGGCGATATCGTTGAGCTGTACCATACCGCCTGGTAATCACCCGGCGTTTATCCGGCCTACAGGGTTGTACGATAAGTAGGCCGGATAAGGTGTTTACACCGCCATCCGGCAATAACACTACCGAGCCAGCCGTAGCTGCTGTAAATTCCCGTCGATATGTAAGTCCGTTTGCAGTCGTGCGATATCGCGACACAGAAACGCCATTTCTTTATGCATCTCAAGCTTCTTGCGCCACTTTTCCGGCACCTCATCAAGATGCGCGTAAATCCCTTCCAGCGTTGGAAACTGCGTCAGCAATTGTGTGGCGCTTTTGGGGCCAATACCTGCCACGCCAGGAACCTTTGAACTACCGATCCCGGCCAGCCCCCAGTAATCGGGCAGTTGTTGCGGCAGCACGCCAAATTCTTTCTCAATGAACGGTGCGTCCAGCCAGCGCTTCTGAAAATAGTCGCGAATACGCAGCGTCGGGGAGAGCAACTGACAGTAGCCTTTATCGGTGGAGACGATGGTGGCCTGGTGTCCCGCCTGGCAAACTTTAACCGCCAGTGTGGCGGCTAAATCGTCGGCTTCATTACCGCTGGAGACCCAGCAGCAGACGCCGCGCTGTTCAAAAGCGGCGCGTAAGGCGGGCATTTCCTGATGCAAGTCATCTGGCATCGGTGGACGACCGGCTTTGTAATCAGGCAGTCTTTGGTGACGCCAGCCGCTATTGCGCGCTTCATCATCAAATACCGCCACGGCGTGCGTGGGCTGACTGTGCACAATTAATTGATCGAGCGCGTGCTGGCACGTCTCCACGCAGGGAGATCCCTGTACGGCGTGAATGCGGCGGATAAGATTCAGTGCATCGACAATAAGTAAGTGGACGGCCACGGTGTTCTCCCTAACAAATCAGGCTGTAGGGTAACATTCACGGCGGGGGGAGGCGAGCATTGCGAAATAGTGCTATCCGTAGGCCTGATAAGCGAAGCGCCATCAGGCAATAAAAGCCGGATGGCGGCGAGCGCCTTATCCGGCCTACAGATCCTAAAATGTGCTGAGAATTAATCGCAGGAGACAATCTTCATCGCCAGACCGCCGCGAGAGGTTTCGCGGTATTTGGCATTCATGTCTTTCCCGGTTTCGTACATGGTCTCGATGACTTTATCGAGGCACACGCGCGGTTCGCTGGTACGGCGCAGCGCCATACGCGCGGCGTTAACCGCTTTGACCGAAGCAATGGCATTACGCTCAATGCACGGTACCTGAACCTGGCCGGCAACCGGATCGCAGGTCAGACCCAGGTTGTGTTCCATACCGATTTCCGCCGCGATGCATACCTGCGTTGGACTACCGCCCAGCAGTTCAGCCAGACCGGCAGCTGCCATGGAGCAGGCTACGCCAACCTCTCCCTGACAGCCGACTTCGGCGCCGGAGATAGAGGCGTTCATCTTGTACAGTGAACCGATGGCGCTCGCGACCAGCATGTAGCGTGCCAGCGAGTTAGCGTTCACTTCGCGGATAAACTTGTCGTAGTAAGCCAGCACGGCAGGAACAATCCCGCATGCGCCGTTGGTTGGCGCGGTAACCACACGTCCACCGGCAGCGTTTTCTTCATTCACGGCCAGCGCGAACATGTTGATCCAGTCAACAACCGCCATCGGGTCGGTGGTGGTTTTGTCCTGGCTTACCAGCATACGCCGTAGCGCCGCCGCACGACGCGGAACGCGCAGTTTACCCGGCAATACGCCTTCGGTGGTGATACCGCGCTCAATCCCGCTACGCATCACTTCCCAGACGTTGGCAAAGTGCTGTTCCAGCTCTTCTTTGCTGTGCAGCGCCAGTTCGTTTTGCATCATCAGGCCGGAAAGCGACAGGCCGGTTTCCTGGCAATGACGTTGCAAATCCGCCGCAGATTTATACGGATACGGTACGTTTACCGGAGCGCTGTTCGGTAAACCAAAGTGTTCTTCATCAACGATGAACCCACCGCCAATGGAATAGTAAGTCTGGCTGTAAATAGCTTTTTCGCCCGCCAGTGCAGTAATACGCATCCCGTTTTCGTGCAGGGACAGATTGTCCGTATGGAAATTCATGCACTTGTCGACCGGGAATTCGACCTCATGTTGACCGTCCGCCAACAGCAAACGCCCATGAGTGTTCACATCCTGGATAAAGGCCGGGATGGCATCAATGTCTACGGTATCCGGCAGATTACCCGCCAGACCCATAATAATTGCGATATCGGTATGGTGGCCTTTCCCCGTCAGGGACAAAGAACCATAAACATCAACCACTACGCGGGTTATGTCAGTGAGGATTCCGCGTGCAATCAGGTCATCCGTGAATTGTTTGCCTGCTTTCATCGGGCCAACAGTATGGGAGCTGGAAGGGCCAATGCCGATTTTGAAAATATCGAATACGCTAATCATGAGGCGTCCATTGTGTATCGAGGTGCGCCGCCCCGGGGAGCGGCGCAGGGGAATTAACTGAACAGAGAGTAGGAAATTGCGGAGATAGCGATCAGGCCCATAATTACAACGAAGATGTTGCTGATATGGCCGCTGTATTTACGCATTGCCGGTACTTTCTGAATGGCATACATCGGCATCAGGAACAGAATCATCGCGATGATTGGGCCGCCCAGGGTCTCAATCATACCGAGGATGCTTGGGTTCAGCGTCGCCACAATCCAGGTGGTTACCAGCATGAACAGTGCAGTGATTTTGTTCAGTTTGTTGATTTCGATGGTTTTGCCTTTGCCGCGCAGAGACTTAATCACCATACCGTTGAAACCTTCACGTGCGCCCAGGTAGTGGCCGAGGAAGGATTTGGTGATAGCGATCATCGCGATGATTGGCGCCATCCAGGCGATAATCGGCGCGTTGAAATGGTTCGCCAGGTAAGACAGGATAGAGATGTTCTGCTCTTTCGCTGCAGCCAGATCCGCCGGGGTCAGGCTCAGTACACAGCTGAAAACGAAGAACATAACGGTCAGTACCATCATGATGTGAGCGAATGCCAGGATTTTGGAGCATTTCTTCTCAGCGTCATCACCGTACTCTTCACGCTTCGCCACGGCGAAGGAGGAGATGATCGGAGAGTGGTTGAAGGAGAACACCATTACCGGAATCGCCAGCCACAGAGTCATCCACAGACCGTTGCCGGTAGAAGCCGCAGAGTCAAAAGAGAGTGTTTCCAGCGCCGCGCCGCTCCACTGAGGGATCAGGTACAGAGCCAGCAGCATCAGGGCAGCAACAAATGGGAATACCAGGATGCTCATCGCTTTCACGATCATCTGCTCACCGAAGCGCACGATGGTCATCATGCCGACAATCAGGATCAGAGACAGGATGGCACGCGGCGGCGGAGTAATCGCCAGCTGGTGGGTCAGGAAGCTTTCAACGGTATTGGTGATTGCTACGCTGTAAACCAACAGAATCGGGTAGATTGCGAAGAAGTAGAGCAGGGTAATCAGTTTACCTGCGCCAACGCCAAAGTGTTCTTCTACAACTTCAGTAATGTCTTCACCCGGGTTTTTACCGGACAACACGAAGCGGGTCAGGCCACGGTGTGCAAAGAAGGTCATTGGGAAGGCAAGGATTGCCATGATGATCAGCGGGATCATACCGCCTACACCTGCGTTAATCGGCAGGAACAATACACCCGCGCCAATCGCCGTGCCGTAAAGGCCCAGCATCCACATGGTATCCGTCTTGCGCCATGCGCTGCGGGTCTGGCCCGTAACGATAGTGCTGGTTTGAGTGTTTTCCATCTATTTCTCCTGGAGGAAGCTTAAAAAGTCGGGTTTGGGGTCAATCCAATGAGAAAGAACCCGACTGTAAATCGAAATTCGTTGAGCGATTTTTTATATAATTTTTCGCCGTAATAATTTGCGGGCGGAAAGATACATTTTAGTAATGAATGTATCAGTGATCGCGATCCCAAATGCAATAATCCACCTTTTATGTGGATAAATTTGGACCATTAATCTGTTAAAAAATAGTCAAAGCGAATTTACGGGCGCAGAGGCTAACATTAACGACATATCTCATGAAAGCGAAGGCGCGAAGATACGAGCGTTGCGCTGTAAAAACTGTTGTTTTTAGAGGATTTTGGCGACTAATAATAATTTCCTGAGATAAATAACGGTTGGTTTTTGGAGGTAATCGTTTGCGTGGCGCGTGATTTTTAACGACATATCATTGGTATTTATATAATCGTCTGAGCTATGTGACTGGTATCACTAAAAAAGCCGGGAAGCGACTGCGCCAAACCCGGCTTTGATATGGACAAAACTGTCACCACGATAGCGTCTGCTATCGGGTGTTGAAGGTCAGGCGCAGATCTCGTAGCAAGGGATGTACGCGGAGCCTGGCAACTTCATACGATGCTGCGCAACGAATCCCTGCAGGAGATCGTCCATGCGGCGCATCATTTCGCGGTCACCGTGGATTTTGTACGGGCCAAACTCTTCGATGGCGCGAATGCCAACCTCCTTCACGTTACCGGCCACAATACCCGAGAATGCACGACGCAGGTCGGCCGCAAGAACTTCAACGGGTTGATCCGGATACAGTTTCAGGTTAGCCATGTTTTCATGGGACGGCTCGAACGGCATCTGTAAATCAGGTGCGATACGAATCGACCAGTTAAAGCTGTAGGCGTCTCCGGTGTCGCGACGGTTCTCTTTTACCAACGGCATCGCTTTTTTCATCAAGCGCGCAACTTCCGCCGCATCGTCAATGATAATGCGATAGTGTCGGCGGGCATCTTCCCCCAGCGTGTGCACGATAAACTCGTCCAGCACGCGGAAGTAATCGGCGCTCTCTTTTGGTCCGGTCAAAATCAGCGGTAGCACCTGATCTTTATTCGCCGGGTTCATCAGGATCCCCAGCAGATACAACAGCTCTTCCGCAGTCCCGACGCCACCCGGGAAGATGATAATACCGTGGGCGATGCGCACGAACGCTTCCAGACGTTTTTCAATGTCTGGCATGATGATCAGTTCGTTAACCAGCGGGTTAGGCGGCTCAGCGGCGATGATTGACGGTTCAGTCATACCAATAAAGCGGCTGTCTTTGTAACGCTGCTGGGCGTGACCGACCGCTGCGCCTTTCATTGGCGCTTCCATCGCTCCCGGACCGCAGCCGGTACAGATGTTCAACTCACGCAGGCCCAACTGGGTGCCGACGCGACGCGCATACAGGTATTCATTTTCGTTGATTGAGTGACCGCCCCAGCAGACGACCATGTTCGGCGCTTCACCGACATGTAGCGCCCGGGCGTTACGCAGGATCGAGAACACCAGGTTGGTAATATGCACTGAACTTTCGAGATCCAGATGCTGAAAACGACCCGCGTTATGGATCTGAGCATTGACGAACAGAATGTCGCGCAGCACGGCAAACAGGTTGGCCTGCAGCGCACGAATGATGCGCCCATCAACAAACGCATCTTCAGGCGGGTTAATCAGCTCCAGCTTCACGCCCCGTTCGCGGCGCAGCACGTTAATATCGAAATTTTCAAAGCGGGACAGCAGTTCTTTGCTGTTGTCGGTTAGACTACCGGAGTTCAGAACGGCAAGTGAACAGTTACGAAACAGTTGATACAGGTCGCTGCTGGCCGTGCGTTTAAGTAATTCGACTTCCAACTGCGACAACATGTCCATTGAGCCAAGTGGGCTAATATGTGTAATCAAGTAGACTCCTTATGGGACGCAAAACGTCATTCCCTGGTAGTTACAATAGCCCTGGCTGATGGCCTTTCACAACCTTGCGCGCGGAATCCGACACGCAAAATTGAGAAAAAAGATTACTGACGTACCAGTCGGCCCGTAGCTGGCGTGAAATCGGTATTGGTGCGCCATGGGTTAATGTCCAGACCGCCACGCCGCGTGTAGCGCGCGTAGACGCTCAGTTTCTCCGGTTGGCAGAAGCGCAGAATGTCATTGAAAATACGCTCCACGCACTGCTCGTGAAATTCATTATGGTGGCGGAAGGAGACCAGATAACGCAGCAGCTTCTCCCGGTCGATTTTGCGTCCGCGATACTGAATTTGTATGGAGCCCCAGTCGGGCTGGTGGGTGATCAGACAGTTGGATTTCAGCAGGTGACTGACCAGCGTCTCTTCCACCGCTTTCTCGCCGCTCACGGCATTTTCCAGATATTCAGTGCTGAACTGGTAGTTATCAATGAAGATATCCTGATTATCGATACAGGCGCCGTTAAAGTGGGCGATCGGTTGTCCTTCCAGTTCGTCAAGGCGGTATAGCGCCACGCTGACATCGCCCTGAGCGCAGGCGCGCAGATCGTTTTCCAGCGTCTGGCGTACCGCCTCCCAGGAGTCAAAACGCGTCTGGTTAAAACTGTTCAGGTACAGCTTAAAGCTTTTCGATTCAATCAGATTTACGCTGGTGTAATCCAGCTCCACATGACCGACCGCAACCTGCGGTAAGCCGTTAGCATTCAGCCATGACAGTTCATACAGCGTCCAGATGTCGGCACCGTGGAAAGGCAAATTATCGGCCTTTAAATCCAGCGGGTCGCGGTTGAGGCTGCGCGGAACGCCCTGCAACAAACTGGCATCGTAATTGTCCCGGTAATCCGTTGATTTACCGAGAGTCAGGCCGTCAAGCGCCCGATGATTTTCATAAGAAGACATGTTTCACCGTCATAAACCAGATACACTATGCGACAAGTGTATCCTGGCTTTTGTGAAGAGAGAAATCAGTGGACGAATTGACAGCGCAGGCGTTGACAGCCTTTACGACGCGTTATTGCGACGCGTGGCATGACAAAAACAACAGCTGGCCGCTCAGCGAAGAGCTGTATGGCGTACCTTCACCATGCATCATTTCTTCCGCTAACGATGCGGTTTACTGGCAACCTCAACCTTTTGTCGGTGAAAAAAACGTCAATGCGGTTGAACGTGCCTTTGACATTGTGATACAACCTGCCGTTCATGCTTTTTACACCACCCAGTTTGCCGGGGATATGCACGCGCAGTTTGCGAATGAAAAGCTGACGTTGCTGCAAACCTGGAGTGAGGATGACTTCAGGCGCGTCCAGGAAAACCTGATTGGTCACCTGGTTACGCAAAAGCGACTCAAGCTCTCGCCTACGCTTTTTATTGCCACGCAGGACAACGAACTTGATGTCATCTCGGTGTGCAATCTGTCCGGTGAAGTGTGCAAAGAAACGCTGGGAACCCGTCAACGAACGGTGCTGGCGGCCTCGCTTGCGGAATTCCTCACTCAACTTAAGCCAGTTCTGTAATCCAGTTTGCCCTCAATCGTGTGAGATATCTCTTACAAACCCTGTAGGACATTGCCAGGTAATAAGTGAAGGCTTAATGAATTGAAAAACTAATAATTACTTATAATTCAATCTGTTAATATTTTATTGTCAACTTTCATATGAAAATTATCTTAAGGGTATGTCTGTAGGTATCTTGTAAGACAAAGCGAAACAGGCGATTCTATATCCGTCGACAAGGAGTCGCACAACGAAGTGAACATCAGGATGATGGCTCTTCGGCAGGACACACCAGGATGGTGTTGCAAGGACAGGCTTCAGGATGAAGTAAAGAGGAAAGCGCGGGATGCGTTAAAGGACACCTCCAGGATGGAGAATGAGAGCCGGTCAGGATGTTCGGCGGGTCAGGATGGCCAGGACGCTTCAGGATGAAGTTTTCACATCGGGGTGGTGTGAGCAGGATGCAAAAGTTCAGGATGAACAAGGTCGCAAGACCACAGGAAAAGTTGTCACGGATGAGCAGGGAGCACCAAAAGTAGCTGGAATGCTGCGAAACGAACCGGGAGCACTGTTTTTACAGTGCTCCCTTTTTTTATTTCCTCTTCACTAATGCTATTCTTCGCGCCAGATTTTTCATCATTGAGGTTAATTTCATGACGACTCATGACCGTGTGCGCCAGCAGTTACGCGTGCTTGAAGCGCTACTGCGTGAACATCATCACTGGCGGATGGACGAGCCAGCAGAGCATCTGTTTGCCAGCACGCAGCCTTTTTGTATGGATACCATGGAGCCGGTCGAATGGCTGCAGTGGGTGTTGATTCCCCGCATGCATACGCTGCTTGATAATGCGCAGCCGCTACCGCAGGCTTTTGCCATCGCACCGTATTACGAAATGGCGCTGACGGCCGATCACCCGCAACGCGACATTCTCCTGACGGCATTGCAGGAACTGGATGCGCTATTTACAAGTGATAACGCCTGATGCTGGAGATCCTCTATCAGGACGAATGGCTGGTTGCGGTCAATAAACCTTCTGGTTGGCTGGTTCACCGCAGTTGGCTCGACCGCGATGAGAAAGTGGTGGTGATGCAAACGGTGCGCGACCAGATTGGTCAGCACGTGTTTACCGCCCACCGGCTCGACAGACCGACCTCCGGCGTGCTGCTGATGGGGCTGTCCAGCGAAGCCGGGCGGTTGCTGTCTCAGCAGTTTGAACATCATCAAATGCAGAAACGCTATCATGCGATTGTGCGTGGCTGGCTGATGGACGACGCCGTGCTGGATTACCCGCTGGTGGAAGAGCTGGATAAGATAGCCGATAAATTTGCCCGCGAGGATAAAGAGCCGCAGCCTGCGGTCACCCATTATCGCGGTCTGGCGACGGTAGAAATGCCGGTGGCGACCGGGCGCTATCCCACCACCCGTTACGGGCTGGTGGAACTGGAGCCTCAGACCGGTCGTAAGCACCAGCTCAGACGCCATTTGGCTCACTTGCGCCATCCGATTATTGGCGACAGCAAGCATGGTGATTTACGGCAAAACCGCAGCGCCGCAGAGCATTTCGGCTGTCAGCGCTTGATGCTGCATGCCAGCCAGCTTGAGCTGACTCATCCTTTCACTGGCGAGCCGTTGGTTATTCGCGCCGGGCTGGATGAGGTCTGGATGCAGGCGATGTCACAGTTTGGCTGGCGCGGACTTCTCCCGGAGAATGAAAGGGTTGAGTTCAGCGGGCTGTCAGGTCAGGATGAACAGATAGATTCTTAAGTCCCTGGAGATAAAGGTTATGGCGGAAATTGGAATTTTTGTCGGCACGATGTATGGAAACGCGCTGCTGGTTGCCGAAGAGGCCGAGGCGATTTTAACTGCGCAGGGCCATAAAGCCACGGTATTTGAAGACCCGGAGCTTACCGACTGGCAGGCATATCAGGATAAATATGCATTGGTGGTAACCTCAACGACCGGGCAGGGCGATCTGCCGGATAGCATCGTACCGCTGTTTCAGGGAATCAAAGATAGTCTTGGTTTCCAGCCTAATCTGCGTTATGGCGTCATTGCGCTTGGCGACAGCAGCTACGTTAATTTTTGCAATGGCGGCAAGCAGTTCGATGCGCTGTTACAGGAACAAAGCGCGCAGCGTGTAGGTGAAATGCTGCTGATTGATGCCAGCGAGCATCCTGAACCGGAAAGCGAATCTAATCCCTGGGTAGAAAACTGGGGCACCTTGCTTAAATAATCCTTCGCCCGCACGGGCATGCAACCCCCCATTAGAAAACCGTAGGCCGGGTCAGGCGAAGCCGACACCCGGCAATAAAACCCCAATTACGTGAACTAACTTCCATTGCTTTGGGCTTATGCCCCAAACAACTTCTCACTGCCTCCCTAATGTTGTGTTCATGCACGGTGAGGGAAAGTGGCACTCCTTCATATACTTTTCCCGTCAGTTCCCGGAATGGCAGCGAGTCAGAATAAAACGGCCCTGAGCTGTACCAAAACTGCCACACACTAACCTCTCATTCTGATCACCCTACAGGTGCTGTACAGAATGAACTGGCGCAAGCCAGGATTCAGGAGTGCAACAATGAGTTCATTAAGTCAGGCGGCGAGCAGCGCGGAAAAACGCACTAATGCTCGCTACTGGATAGTGGTGATGCTGTTTATCGTCACATCCTTCAACTACGGCGATCGCGCCACCTTATCCATTGCCGGTTCGGAGATGGCCAAAGACATTGGCCTGGATGCGGTAGGCATGGGGTATGTATTCTCCGCTTTCTCATGGGCGTATGTCATCGGCCAGATCCCCGGCGGCTGGCTGCTCGATCGCTTCGGCTCCAAACGTGTTTATTTCTGGTCCATTTTTATCTGGTCCATGTTTACCCTGCTGCAGGGCTTCGTCGATATCTTTAGCGGCTTCGGTATTATCGTCGCGCTGTTTACCCTGCGCTTCCTCGTAGGGTTAGCCGAAGCCCCCTCTTTCCCCGGCAACAGTCGTATTGTGGCGGCGTGGTTCCCGGCGCAGGAAAGGGGCACGGCGGTCGCTATCTTTAACTCGGCGCAATACTTTGCCACCGTTATCTTCGCGCCAATCATGGGTTGGCTGACTCATGAAGTGGGTTGGTCACACGTGTTCTTCTTTATGGGCGGTCTCGGAATTGTTATCAGCTTTATCTGGTTGAAGGTGATTCATGAACCGAACCAGCATCCGGGCGTAAACCAAAAAGAGCTGGAGTACATTGCCGAAGGCGGGGCGCTGATCAATATGGATCAGGCGGCAGCCAAAGCTAAAGTACCGTTCAGCGTGAAGTGGGGGCAGATCAAACAACTGCTGGGTTCGCGAATGATGATCGGTATTTATATTGGCCAATACTGCATTAATGCGCTGACCTACTTCTTTATCACCTGGTTCCCGGTTTATCTGGTGCAGGCGCGCGGTATGTCCATTCTGAAAGCCGGCTTTGTTGCCTCGGTCCCGGCCATTTGCGGATTTGCGGGCGGCGTGCTCGGCGGCATTATTTCCGACTGGCTGATGCGCCGTACCGGTTCGCTGAATATCGCGCGTAAAACGCCAATCGTCATGGGGATGCTGTTATCGATGGTGATGGTGTTCTGTAACTACGTCAACGTTGAGTGGATGATCATCGGCTTTATGGCGCTGGCCTTCTTCGGCAAAGGCATCGGCGCGTTGGGATGGGCGGTGATGGCCGATACCGCGCCAAAAGAGATCAGCGGTCTGAGCGGCGGCCTGTTCAATATGTTTGGCAACATTTCCGGCATCGTCACGCCAATTGCCATTGGCTACATTGTGGGCTCTACCGGCTCGTTTAACGGCGCGTTGATTTACGTAGGGGTACATGCGCTGATTGCTGTCGTCAGTTATCTGGTGCTGGTGGGGGATATTAAACGTATCGAATTGAAACCTGTCACAGGACAATGACGATGACAACACAATCGAGTCCCGTTATTACCGATATGAAGGTTATCCCGGTAGCCGGGCATGACAGCATGCTGCTCAATATTGGCGGTGCGCATAACGCATATTTTACCCGCAATATCGTGGTGCTCACCGATAACGCCGGCAATACCGGGGTTGGTGAAGCGCCGGGCGGTGAAGTGATTTATCAGACGCTGGTGGATGCAATCCCACAGGTGTTGGGACGGGAAGTCGCGCGTCTGAATAAAGTGGTTCAGCAGGTGCATAAAGGCAACCAGGCCGCTGACTTTGACACTTTCGGCAAAGGCGCCTGGACCTTTGAACTGCGGGTTAATGCGGTGGCCGCGCTTGAAGCCGCATTGCTCGATCTGCTGGGCAAGGCGCTGAACGTTCCGGTTTGTGAACTGTTAGGGCCAGGCAAGCAGCGCGATGCGGTCACTGTGCTCGGCTATCTGTTCTATGTCGGCGATCGCAGCAAAACCGATCTGCCGTATCTGGAGAGCACACCGGGCCACCATGAGTGGTATCACCTGCGTCACCAGCAAGCGATGAACAGTGAAGCGGTGGTGCGCCTGGCAGAGGCTTCGCAAGATCGCTACGGCTTTAAAGATTTCAAACTCAAGGGGGGCGTACTGCCCGGCGAGCAAGAGATCGACACCGCTCGTGCGCTGAAAAAACGCTTCCCGGAGGCGCGTATTACGGTTGATCCCAACGGGGCCTGGCTGCTGGATGAAGCCATTTCCCTGTGTAAAGGGCTGAACGATGTTCTGACTTATGCTGAAGATCCGTGCGGTGCCGAACAGGGTTTTTCAGGCCGCGAAGTGATGGCCGAGTTCCGCCGTGCGACCGGTCTGCCGGTGGCGACCAATATGATCGCCACCAACTGGCGTGAAATGGGGCATGCGGTGATGCTGAACTCAGTAGATATTCCGCTGGCCGATCCGCACTTCTGGACCCTTTCCGGCGCGGTGCGCGTGGCACAGTTATGCGATGACTGGGGCCTGACCTGGGGCTGCCATTCCAACAATCATTTTGATATTTCGTTGGCGATGTTTACCCACGTTGGCGCCGCGGCACCGGGCAACCCGACGGCTATCGACACCCACTGGATCTGGCAGGAGGGCGATTGCCGTCTGACCAAAAATCCGCTGGAGATTAAAAACGGAAAAATTGCGGTACCCGATGCGCCCGGTCTGGGCGTGGAGCTGGACTGGGAGCAGATACAGAAAGCCCATGAGGCCTATAAGGCGCTGCCCGGCGGCGCGCGTAATGACGCAGGCCCGATGCAGTACCTGATTCCCGGATGGACTTTTGACCGTAAACGTCCCGTTTTCGGCCGCCACTAATTTTGAATAAGGATTTAAATATGAGCGCACAATTTACTACCCCCGTCGTGACCTCTATGCAGGTGATCCCGGTTGCGGGCCATGACAGCATGCTGATGAACCTGAGCGGTGCTCATGCCCCGTTCTTTACACGTAATATTGTGATTATTAAAGATAACTCTGGCCATACCGGGGTAGGGGAAATTCCTGGCGGCGAAAAAATTCGTCAGACCCTGGAAGATGCCATTCCGCTGGTGGTGGGTAAAACGCTGGGTGAGTACAAAAACGTACTGAACGCGGTACGTAATACGTTTGCCGATCGTGATGCCGGTGGCCGTGGTTTGCAGACTTTCGATTTACGTACCACTATTCATGTGGTTACCGGGATCGAAGCGGCGATGTTGGATCTGTTAGGTCAGCATCTGGGCGTCAACGTCGCATCTCTGCTGGGCGATGGTCAGCAGCGTAGCGAAGTCGAAATGCTTGGCTATCTGTTCTTCGTTGGTAACCGTAAAGCGACGCCGCTGCCGTATCAAAGCCAACCGGATGAAAAATGCGACTGGTATCGCCTGCGTCATGAAGAGGCGATGACCCCGGACGCGGTAGTGCGTCTGGCGGAAGCAGCGTATGAGAAATATGGTTTCAACGACTTCAAACTGAAAGGCGGCGTACTGGCCGGGGAAGAAGAAGCGGAATCTATTGTGGCGCTGGCGAAACGCTTTCCACAGGCGCGCGTCACGCTCGATCCCAACGGCGCATGGTCGCTGAATGAAGCGATTAAAATTGGTAAGTACCTGAGAGGATCGCTGGCTTATGCGGAAGATCCGTGCGGCGCAGAGCAGGGCTTCTCCGGTCGTGAAGTGATGGCGGAATTCCGTCGAGCTACCGGGCTGCCGACGGCGACCAATATGATCGCTACCGACTGGCGTCAGATGGGGCATACCCTGTCGTTGCAGTCCGTGGATATCCCGCTGGCGGATCCGCACTTCTGGACGATGCAGGGTTCTGTTCGCGTGGCGCAGATGTGCCATGAGTTCGGGCTGACCTGGGGCTCGCACTCTAACAACCACTTTGATATTTCGCTGGCGATGTTTACTCATGTCGCGGCGGCGGCGCCTGGGAAAATTACCGCTATCGATACCCATTGGATCTGGCAGGAAGGTAACCAGCGACTGACCAAAGAACCTTTTGCAATCAAGGGCGGTATGGTGCAGGTTCCGGCGAAACCGGGCCTGGGCGTGGAGCTGGATATGGATCAGGTGATGAAAGCGCATGAGCTGTATCAGCAACATGGACTGGGTGCACGTGATGATGCGATGGGAATGCAGTATCTGATCCCGAACTGGACATTTGATAATAAGCGCCCGTGCATGGTACGCTAAGCGAACTGGGACCGCTCCCATGAATGGGGCGGTTTTCCTCCTGGTGTATGCTTAACACAGTCAACATGCGTAAGGATGCTTTATGAAAATAGTGATCGCACCGGATTCCTATAAGGAAAGTTTGAGTGCGCTTGAAGTCGCAACGGCGATTGAACTGGGATTCCGTGAGATCTGGCCTGAGGCGGATTACGTGAAGATCCCGGTCGCAGATGGCGGTGAGGGAACGGTCGAAGCGATGGTTGCCGCTACGCAAGGCCACCTTGTGCATGTTGATGTTACCGGCCCTTTGGGCAATACAATTCAGGCTTTTTATGGTTTATCCGGCGATGAGCGCACGGCGTTTATTGAAATGGCAGCCGCCAGCGGGCTGGAGCAGGTTCCTGCTAATTTACGCGATCCGCTGAAAACCACCTCCTGGGGAACCGGGGAGCTAATTCGGCATGCGCTGGATGCGGGCGTGGAGCATATCATCATCGGGATTGGCGGTAGCGCCACCAATGATGGCGGTGCTGGTATGGTGCAGGCGCTGGGCGCAAGGTTGCTGGATGCGCAAGATGAAGATATTGCTCATGGCGCGATGGGCCTGGAATCGCTCACCCGGATTGATATCTCGCAGTTAGACCCGCGTCTTGCCGGATGTCGTATCGAAGTGGCCTGCGACGTCACTAACCCGTTGACCGGTAAAGAAGGAGCCTCAGTGGTCTTTGGCCCACAAAAGGGGGCGACGGCGGAGATGATTCCGCGTCTTGATCGGGCGCTTACGCACTATGCGCAACTGATCGCGCGCGATCTGGACGTCAATGTGCTGGAGCTGGCCGGCGGTGGCGCTGCTGGCGGTATGGGGGCGGCGCTGTATGCGTTTTGCGGCGCACAGCTACGCCGCGGTATTGAGATCGTGACGGATGCGTTACGCCTGGATGCCTGCGTTGCGGATGCTGACTTAGTGGTGACAGGTGAAGGGCGTATCGACAGCCAGACTATTCACGGTAAGGTTCCGGTTGGCGTGGCGAAGATCGCAAAGCGTTACAACAAACCGGTGATCGGCATTGCCGGTAGCCTGACGGCGGATGTCGGTGTTGTACACCTGCATGGGCTGGATGCGGTTTTCAGCGTCATCTATACCATTTGTTCGCTGGATGAGGCGCTGAAGAATGCAAGTGAGAACGTACGCATGACCGCGCGCAACGTGGCTGCGACGCTGAAAGCGGGGCAACAGTTACGCTGAGTTACAGGCCGGATGGCGGTCACGCCGCCATCCGGCGAATATCAGCCCAACAACTTCTTCGCTTCGCGGGCAACGTTGTCCATTTCATCCAGCAGCTCTAAAAACTCAGGCTCCAGCTCTTCTTCTTTGGTCCCGCTACGTAATTGTTGCTCAATGAGCTGGCACAGGTTTTTCATGCGGGGGACGCCGCTATAGCCGCAACTACCGTGCAGCTTATGAATCATATCCACCAGCCCTTCAGGGTTTTCGCCTACCAGTTGTTCTTCAATTTTGTTGCGCACCTCGGGTAGAAAATCGAGCAGCATTTGCAGCATATCCCGCGCCAGATCGTTTTTCCCTGCGGCTTGTCTTAATGCCAGTTGCCAGTCGAGCGTGGTATTCGGATTGACGACCGGCTCCGGAGGTTCAACTGCGAGCGCCCTAAGCGATGTGGCCGCGCCGGGTTTGTAGCGTAACAGGAGATTGTGCAGCTTATCTTCTTCGATAGGCTTCGCCAGGTAATCATTCATCCCGGCGCTGAGCAGCTTCTCTTTTTGCCCGGCCATCGCATGCGCGGTGACCGCAATAACTGGCGTCTGTTGTTGATGAGGCAACTGGTGGATCAGTTCGCAGGCGCGAATACCGTCCATGTCGGGCATCTGAATATCCATCAGGATCAGATCAAACGGCATCTGTTTGGCGCGATCCACCGCCTGGTGCCCGCTGTCGCAGAGTACGACGTGCTGTACCTTATCTTCCAGCAGTGCGCCGATCAGCTTGAGGTTCGCCGGGTTGTCGTCCACCGCCATAACGGTCATGGCGATTTTGCTTTCATCTGGCAATGGCTGATCCGCGCTGTAGTTCAACTGGCAATACTCTGTCAGCGCAGGCAGTAGTCGGGTTGAGGTGAGAGGCTTCAGCAGACACGCCGCCGCGCCGCCTTGTTTCAATTTCTCGGCGTTAATCTGTGCGTGACAGGGCAGGGCTAATAACAGGAAATCGGTCATCGCCGCTGCGCTTGCCAGCCGCTCATGTTGCATGGTGAGCGGTTCGCGCAACGTGACCGGAATGCCAATCAGCAGAATATCGTAGTGATCCTTCGGCAGCCCGGAGAATGAAGGGCTGTAAATCACCTCCAGCGGCGTTTCACTTAATATATCTAACGTGCATTGCGCGGCAGTGGCGTTAGGTTCGACATAAGCCAGTCGTTTACCAGCAAGGCACCGGGTTGTCGAGCGATCGATGAGAACGTTAGGGTTGAGATCGAGACTAATATGAAACCAGAAGGTGGATCCGCGGTTCGGCTGGCTATGGAAGGAGATATCCCCGCCCATTTCGTTGACCAGTTTTTGCGTAATGACCAGGCCCAGTCCGGTACCGCCGTGGCGGCGGGAAATACTGGCGTCCGCCTGACGGAAGGCCTGGAACAGGCGTGACTGATCGCGCTCAGGGATACCGATGCCGGTATCGCGGATTTGCACTTCAATTTGCACTTTCGTGTTACTGAGGGCGCGTTTCTCGACCAGAATGTCGATATTACCGCCTTCGGTAAATTTGATGGCATTGCCGACCAGATTGGTAATGACCTGCTGTAAGCGCAGCGGGTCGCCGATGACGTTGTCCGGCACATCATTCTTAATATTCAGCGTCAGCTCAAGCCCTTTATCATGGGACGAATGCGCTAACAGCGTGACGACGTCATCCAGCGTGCTGCGTAGCGGGAACGGAATGCTTTCCAGAATGAGCTTGCCCGCTTCCAGTTTGGAGAAATCGAGCACATCATTGATGATGGCCAGCAGATTGTTGGCCGATCGCTCAATCGTATTCAGGTGATCGCGTTGCGTGGTGTTAAGCTCGGTTTTCAGCGTCAGGCGCGTAAAGCCAATCACGCCATTCAGCGGGGTGCGTAGCTCGTGCGACATGTTAGCCAGAAACTCGGACTTAATTCGGGCCGCCTCCTGGGCGCGTTTTTTCGCCAGATCCAGTTCGACGTTCTGAATTTCCATCTGCTCCAGGGTTTCACGCAGGTCGGAAGTTGCCTGATCGATATTGTGCTGCATCTCTTCATGGTAGGCTGCAAGAGACATCGCCATCGAGTTGATACCGTTTTTGAGCATATCCAGCTCGCCCAGCATGAAACCTTCCACACGGCTGTCGAGCTGCCCTCTACGTATACGGTCAACGGTATTCACCATGTTGCGAATCGGGCCGGTTACGTCGCGCATCAGACGCCAGCCGAAAATTAACGCAATACCAATACAAAACAGCATCATTACGCTGGAGATAAAGATCTCTTTATATTGCTGCAGTCGAACCGACTTGAGGTCCAGTTCAAGCGCTACATACCCCAGCATATTTTGCGTATTTTTGGCGTCGCTTATGGCAGATTCATCCGGCGAATAGCTTTCCGATATAATTGGCGTTCGCAGGATCATAATATCCCCGAGCCGGGTGACGCTCAGCTTACGGGGAAACGGTGAACCGGTCGCCAGCTGCATTTCAGACGGATCGAGATGAAAATTGGAGGTGACAAACAGCCGGTTGTTCTCGTCATAGACAGAAATTGCCCGCACGATATCGGAATGGCGGCGATGCAGCACGCTGATGAGCTGGCCGATGGATTCCCTGTTTTGCAGGTTCATGCCATATTCGCTGGAGACCGCCAGTGGCTCTATGATACTGGCGCCGGCATCTTCCAGTTGACGCTGCAAGTCGTTATAGCGATGCACAACAAAAAAGATACTGAGCAGCAAACCAATCAGGACGGTCGGGGCCAGGATCAGAATCATCATGCGTGCGCGCAGGCTGTAGTTGGTCATGGAGTTCCGTTATGGGACAATTAGGGTCACACTGTTAAATAGAGAAATATCTCGTCGATGGCGCAATTCTACTCTGCAAAACGACGCGTGACGACGCGTCAGATCATAACCGTTACCGTCAATGACCTCGATCCTTTTGGTCAGGGTGTCGCTCGCCATAACGGAAAGGCGTTGTTTATACCGGAATTGCTGCCCCAGGAAAGCGCAGAGGTGGTGATTACCGAAGATAAAAAACAGTTCGCCCGCGCGCAAGTAAAACGACGTTTAAACGACAGTCCACAACGTGAAGTGCCACGTTGCCCGCATTTTGGCGTCTGTGGCGGTTGCCAGCAGCAGCACGCCAGCATCCCGTTGCAGCAGCGTAGCAAAAGCGCGGCGTTAGCGCGTTTAATGAAATGTGAAGTGTCGGATGTTATCGCTGATACCCCGTGGGGCTATCGTCGTCGCGCACGTTTGAGCCTGAACTATCGGTCAAAAGAACAAAAATTGCAGATGGGTTTTCGCAAATCCGGTTCCAGCGACATTATTGATGTCAAACAATGCCCTATTCTGGTGCCCCAACTTGAAGCGCTGTTGCCCCACATCAGGGCGTGTCTGGAGAGTTTGCAAGGGTTACGTCATCTCGGTCATGTTGAGCTGGTGCAGGCAGGGAGCGGCGCGTTGATGATTTTGCGCCACACGGCGCCATTAAGTGCTGCGGATAAAGAAAAACTGGAATGCTTTTCGCATTCTCAGGGGCTGTCTTTGTTTCTGGCCCCGCAAAGCGAGATACTGGAATCAGTATCAGAAGAATCGCCCTGGTATGACTCAAATGGACTACGGTTAAGCTTCAGCCCGCGTGATTTTATTCAGGTCAATGCAGGGGTAAACCAAAAAATGGTCGCCTGTGCGCTGGAATGGCTGGATGTGCGACCTGAAGATCGCGTGCTCGATCTGTTCTGCGGTATGGGGAATTTTACTCTGCCGCTGGCTGTGCGGGCAGCAAGCGTGGTGGGGGTTGAAGGAGTACCGGCGCTGGTCGAAAAAGCCCGGGAAAACGCGCTGAATAACGGATTACACAACGTGACATTCTTTCATGAAAACCTTGAGGAGGATGTTACCCAGCAGCCGTGGGCGAAAAACGGATTCGACAAAGTATTGCTCGATCCTGCGCGTGCGGGGGCTGCCGGTGTGATGCAACATATTATAAAATTAAGCCCTGGTCGCGTTGTTTATGTATCCTGTAACCCAGCAACGCTGGCTCGTGACAGCGACGCTTTGCTCAACGCGGGATATGCCATACGGCGACTGGCGATGCTCGATATGTTCCCGCACACTGGACACCTGGAATCGATGGTCCTGTTTGAGCGTTTGTAATGAAATTTGTACCCATTGGATTTCGGGTTGTAATGCAGCATGAAAGACAATGGGTATGGCTTGTCGACTTCGACAGGCCAGGCCCCTAAAGGAGAGGACAATGGTTGCGGTAAGAAGTGCACATATAAATAAAGCTGGTGAGTTTGATCCCAAGAAATGGATCGCGAGTCTGGGAATCTCCAGCCAGCAGTCGTGTGAACGCTTAGCCGAAACCTGGGCGTACTGCCAGCAGCAAACACAGGGACATCCTGATGCGGATTTGCTGCTATGGCGTGGCGTGGAGATGGTAGAAATACTCTCTATGTTGAGCATGGATATCGACACGCTGCGTGCGGCAATGCTATTTCCTCTGGCGGATGCCAACGTGGTCAGTGAGGACATCCTGCGCGAAAGCGTGGGTAAATCCATTGTGCATCTTATCCATGGCGTGCGCGATATGGCGGCGATACGCCAGCTGAAAGCCACGCATACCGATTCAGTCTCTTCCGAGCAGGTCGATAACGTCCGCCGTATGCTGCTGGCAATGGTGGATGATTTCCGCTGCGTGGTCATCAAGCTGGCGGAGAGGATCGCGCATCTGCGTGAAGTGAAAGACGCACCGGAAGATGAACGCGTTCTGGCGGCAAAAGAGTGCACCAATATCTATGCGCCGCTGGCCAACCGTTTGGGCATCGGGCAATTAAAATGGGAGCTGGAAGATTACTGCTTCCGCTACCTGCACCCGGCCGAATACAAACGCATTGCCAAGCTGCTGCACGAGCGTCGCATCGATCGCGAACACTATATTGAAGAGTTCGTTGGTCATCTGCGCTCAGAAATGAAAACGGAAGGCGTCAAAGCCGAAGTGTACGGGCGTCCGAAGCATATCTACAGCATCTGGCGTAAAATGCAGAAAAAGCAGTTAGCCTTCGATGAGCTGTTTGATGTGCGCGCGGTGCGTATCGTGGCGGAGCGTCTACAGGACTGCTATGCCGCACTCGGGATAGTACATACTCACTATCGCCATCTGCCGGATGAGTTCGATGATTACGTCGCTAATCCGAAACCCAACGGCTACCAGTCGATCCATACGGTTGTGTTAGGGCCGGGTGGAAAAACCATTGAAATTCAGATCCGCACCAAACAGATGCACGAAGATGCCGAACTGGGCGTGGCGGCGCACTGGAAGTACAAAGAAGGGACTGCGTCAGGCGCGGCGCGTTCTGGGCATGAAGACCGCATTGCGTGGCTGCGTAAGCTGATCGCCTGGCAGGAAGAAATGGCGGATTCCGGCGAAATGCTGGATGAAGTGCGCAGCCAGGTCTTCGATGACCGGGTTTACGTCTTTACGCCAAAAGGTGACGTTGTTGACTTACCTGCAGGCTCCACGCCGCTGGACTTTGCTTACCACATTCACAGTGATGTAGGACATCGTTGCATTGGCGCGAAAATTGGTGGGCGTATCGTACCGTTTACCTACCAGTTACAGATGGGCGATCAAATTGAAATTATCACCCAGAAACAGCCAAACCCAAGCCGTGACTGGTTGAACCCTAACCTTGGCTATGTGACCACCAGCCGTGGTCGCTCGAAGATCCACGCCTGGTTCCGTAAACAAGATCGTGACAAAAACATCCTTGCGGGCCGCCAGATCCTCGACGATGAGCTTGCGCACCTGGGCATTAGCCTGAAAGAGGCGGAAAAACATCTGCTGCCGCGCTACAGCTTCAATGAACTGGATGAACTGCTGGCGGCGATTGGCGGAGGAGACATCCGTCTCAACCAGATGGTGAACTTCCTGCAGGCGCAGTTTAATAAGCCCAGCGCTGCCGAGCAGGATGCAGCCGCGCTGAAACAGCTTCAGCAGAAAACCCAGGCGCCGCAGAGTCGCCGTAAAGACGATGGTCGCGTCGTGGTGGAAGGGGTCGGTAACCTGATGCACCACATCGCGCGCTGCTGCCAGCCGATTCCTGGCGATGAAATCGTTGGGTTTATCACCCAGGGGCGCGGTATTTCCGTGCACCGGGCCGATTGCGAACAGTTGGCAGAGCTGCGTTCGCATGCGCCGGAGCGGATTGTTGATGCGGTTTGGGGCGAAAGCTACTCGGCGGGATACTCGCTGGTGGTTCGCGTACAGGCCAACGATCGCAGCGGTTTATTGCGTGATATCACCACCATTCTTGCCAACGAGAAAGTGAACGTGCTGGGGGTTGCCAGCCGGAGCGATACCAAGCAACAGTTGGCCACCATCGATATGACCATCGAAATCTATAACCTGCAGGTGCTCGGACGCGTGCTTGGCAAGCTGAACCAGGTGCCGGATGTGATCGACGCGCGGCGGTTGCACGGTAATTAATTATTTTGTAGGCCGGATAATCTTGTAGGCCTGATAAAACGCGTTAGCGTTGCCATCAGGCATTGCCATGTTGCCGGATGTCGGCTATCGCCTTATCCGGTCTACCGTATTGAAATTTCAGGATTTTCACATGAACCAAATCGATCGACTGCTCGGTATTATGCAGCGCTTGCGCGACCCGGAAAACGGCTGTCCGTGGGATAAAGAGCAGACATTCGCCACTATTGCCCCTTACACTCTCGAAGAAACCTATGAAGTACTGGATGCGATTGCGCGTGAAAACTTCGACGATCTGCGCGGAGAGCTCGGCGACCTGCTGTTCCAGGTGGTGTTTTATGCTCAGATGGCGCAGGAAGAAGGCCGTTTTGATTTCAATGATATCTGCGCCGCCATCAGCGATAAGCTTGAACGCCGGCATCCGCATGTATTCGCTGATGTTTCTGCCAGCAACAGTACTGAAGTGCTAACCCGCTGGGAGCAAATTAAAAGCGAAGAACGCGCCGGGAAAGCACAGCATTCCGCACTCGACGATATTCCCCGCAGTTTACCGGCGTTAATGCGCGCACAGAAAATCCAGAAACGCTGCTCTAATGTTGGCTTCGATTGGAAAACATTAGGACCGGTTGTCGACAAGGTTTATGAAGAGATCGACGAAGTCATGTTTGAGGCAAAGCAGGCTGTTGTCGACCAGGCTAAACTGGAGGAGGAAATGGGCGATCTGCTGTTTGCCACAGTCAACATGGCTCGTCATCTGGGGACAAAAGCCGAGACTGCGTTACAAAAAGCGAACGAGAAATTTGAACGACGTTTTCGTGAAGTTGAGCGAATTGTCGCTGCTCGTGGTCTGGAAATGACGGGTGTTGATCTGGAAACGATGGAAGAAGTCTGGCAACAGGTAAAACGGCAGGAAATTGATCTCTAAGGGATTTCGTCGGTCAAGGGCGTTTTGTGTGATTTTTTAAATAACAAGCGCTTGATTTACGTCAAAAACATTTACCCTAAAGGGGCTATTTTCTCACTCCCGATGTTAATGTGAGCCTGGTGAAGAGGAGGGATAATGAAAGTTTGTGGCGCTCGTCATGTTCGGGTATACTACTTTCCCGTCTTGGTAATTCCATCGTTTCACCCTAACTTCTCAGGTCCAGCATGACAACGAACTATATTTTTGTGACCGGCGGGGTCGTATCCTCTCTGGGAAAAGGCATTGCCGCAGCCTCCCTCGCAGCCATTCTTGAAGCCCGTGGCCTCAACGTGACCATGATGAAACTGGATCCGTACATCAACGTCGATCCGGGTACTATGAGCCCAATCCAACACGGGGAAGTGTTCGTTACCGAAGACGGCGCTGAAACCGACCTGGACCTGGGTCACTATGAGCGTTTCATCCGTACGAAAATGAGCCGCCGCAACAACTTCACCACGGGGCGTATCTACTCTGACGTTCTGCGTAAAGAACGCCGTGGCGACTATCTGGGCGCTACTGTTCAGGTTATCCCGCATATCACCAACGCAATTAAAGAGCGCGTTCTGGAAGGCGGTGAAGGTCATGATGTTGTTCTGGTCGAAATCGGCGGAACTGTTGGGGATATCGAATCTCTGCCGTTCCTTGAAGCGATTCGCCAGATGGCCGTAGAAATTGGCCGTGAGCACACGCTGTTTATGCATCTGACGCTGGTTCCGTACATGGCGGCGGCAGGTGAAGTCAAAACGAAACCGACTCAGCACTCTGTAAAAGAGCTGCTTTCTATCGGTATTCAGCCAGATATCCTGATCTGCCGCTCCGATCGCGCAGTTCCGGCGAATGAACGTGCGAAAATTGCATTGTTCTGTAACGTTCCGGAAAAAGCGGTGATTTCTCTGAAAGATGTCGATTCCATCTATAAAATTCCGGGCCTGTTGAAATCCCAGGGCCTTGACGATTATATTTGTAAACGATTCAGCTTGAACTGTCCGGAAGCTAATCTGTCAGAATGGGAACAGGTTATCTACGAAGAAGCGAATCCGGCAGGTGAAGTGACTATCGGTATGGTCGGCAAGTATATTGAACTGCCGGACGCCTATAAGTCAGTGATTGAAGCGCTGAAACACGGTGGTCTGAAGAATCGTGTCACCGTCAACATCAAGCTGATCGATTCGCAGGATGTCGAAACGCGCGGCGTTGAGATCCTGAAAGGTCTTGATGCTATCCTGATCCCTGGCGGCTTCGGCTACCGTGGTGTTGAAGGTAAAATCGCGACGGCGCGCTTTGCGCGTGAGAACAATATTCCTTATCTGGGCATTTGCCTGGGTATGCAGGTTGCGTTGATTGAGTTTGCGCGTAACGTAGTGGGTATGGACAACGCCAACTCCACGGAATTTGTGCCAGACTGTAAGTACCCGGTGGTGGCTCTGATTACCGAATGGCGTGACGAAGACGGCAACGTCGAAGTCCGTACCGAGAAGAGCGATCTGGGTGGCACCATGCGTCTTGGCGCGCAGCAGTGTCAGCTGAGCGATGAAAGCCTGGTCCGTCAACTGTACGGCACGCCGACAATCGTTGAACGCCACCGTCACCGCTACGAAGTCAACAATATGCTGTTGAAACAGATTGAAGCTGCTGGTCTGCGTGTTGCAGGCCGTTCCGGTGATGATCAGTTGGTCGAGATCATCGAGGTACCGAATCATCCGTGGTTCGTGGCCTGTCAGTTCCACCCGGAATTTACTTCCACGCCACGTGATGGGCACCCGCTGTTTGCCGGCTTTGTGAAAGCCGCCAGTGAACATCAGAAGCGTCAGGCGAAGTAAGAAGTAAAAAGTTAGAACGGCAATGCACCCATTCGGGTGCATTGTTTGTCTGGAGTTTTAGTTTAACTTGTACTGAGGAAAACCTAATGTCCAAAATCGTTAAAATCATCGGTCGTGAAATCATCGACTCCCGTGGTAACCCGACTGTTGAAGCCGAAGTACACCTGGAAGGTGGTTTCGTTGGTATGGCAGCAGCTCCGTCAGGTGCTTCTACTGGTTCCCGCGAAGCACTGGAACTGCGCGATGGCGACAAATCCCGTTTCATGGGTAAAGGCGTACTGAAAGCTGTTGCAGCTGTTAACGGCCCAATTGCTCAGGCTCTGCTGGGTAAAGATGCTAAAGATCAGGCTGGCATCGACAAGATCATGATCGATCTGGACGGTACTGAAAACAAATCCAACTTCGGTGCAAACGCCATCCTGGCTGTGTCCCTGGCGAACGCCAAAGCAGCAGCTGCTGCTAAAGGCCTGCCGCTGTATGCGCACATCGCTGAACTGAACGGTACTCCGGGCAAATACTCCATGCCGGTTCCGATGATGAACATCATCAACGGTGGTGAGCACGCTGACAACAACGTCGACATCCAGGAGTTCATGATTCAGCCGGTTGGCGCTAAGACTCTGAAAGAAGCCGTACGTATGGGTTCTGAAGTGTTCCACAACCTGGCTAAAGTTCTGAAAGCTAAAGGTATGAACACTGCAGTTGGTGACGAAGGCGGCTACGCGCCGAACCTGGGTTCCAACGCTGAAGCTCTGGCTGTAATCGCTGAAGCGGTTAAAGCAGCTGGCTACGAGCTGGGCAAAGACATCACTCTGGCGATGGACTGTGCAGCTTCTGAATTCTACAAAGACGGTAAATACGTTCTGGCTGGCGAAGGCAACAAAGCGTTCACCTCCGAAGAATTCACTCACTTCCTGGAAGAACTGACCAAACAGTACCCGATCGTGTCCATCGAAGATGGTCTGGACGAGTCTGACTGGGACGGTTTCGCATACCAGACTAAAGTTCTGGGCGACAAAATCCAGCTGGTTGGTGACGATCTGTTCGTAACCAACACCAAAATCCTGAAAGAAGGCATCGAAAAAGGCATCGTTAACTCCATCCTGATCAAATTTAACCAGATCGGTTCTCTGACCGAAACTCTGGCTGCGATCAAAATGGCGAAAGACGCTGGCTACACCGCTGTCATCTCTCACCGTTCTGGCGAAACTGAAGACGCTACCATCGCTGACCTGGCTGTTGGTACCGCTGCAGGCCAGATCAAAACCGGTTCTATGAGCCGTTCTGACCGCGTAGCTAAGTACAACCAGCTGATTCGTATCGAAGAAGCGCTGGGCGAACAAGCTCCGTACAACGGTCGTAAAGAGATCAAAGGTCAGGCGTAATCCTGTTCTTTAACTCTTAACATAAAAACCCGCTGCGGCGGGTTTTTTTATGCCTTTAAAGTAGTAATGGTAAGGTCGCACTCGCCGTTTGCTGGCTCACATCGCTGTACTTTTCATCCAGTCCAATCAGCGACGTGGTGAGCAGTTCCACCAACAGCATGACACCCACCTTGGCGTTTAGCGCGCCAGCACTCAATGGACCTTCCGGTTTGGCTGCGACCAGTTGAATATCACTCAGCGAAGCCAGCGGACTGCGTGGTGTATTACTCAGCGCCAGTACGCGTACGCCTTGCTTACGCGCCAGCTTTACGACATGCAGCAGATCGCGCGTGGATCCCGAACTGGATATCGCCACTACCAGCGTATCTTTGCTTAGCGTTGTAGCGTTCATAGCAGCACGGTGCATGTCGCTGAACAATTGCGCGGGTTTGCCGAGGCGCAGGAGTTTGTAATGTAAATATTCCCCCAGAATAGCGCTGGCCGCTACGCCATAAATTTGTACCGACTGAGCCTGATGCAGCGCCAGAGCGGCTGCTTCCAGTAATGTTCTGTCGAGTAATTTTGCCGTGTCCTGCAGCGCTTGCACGGATTCATTGACCACATTGTCAATCTCATCACCGCTGTGCTCTACCGGCTCTCCTTGCCGGAGATCGAGTGCCAGCGCCATCTTAAATTCGTTATAGCCCTTACACCCCAGCGTACGGCACAGACGCGTGACGCTCGCCTCGCTGGTGTCGCTTTCACGCGCCAGTTCGGTAATCGTCAGATAGACCACTCTTGCCGGATCGCTAAGCACAAACTCTCCCAGCTTTTGTTTAGTTCGACTATATCCATCAACGCCCTGGCGCAATCTCAGCAGCAGGTTTTCATTTTCTGACATGCAAAATCCTTAATGCGTTTCTCTGACGATAGTGTGGCGGAAAGCAGGGGAGAGATGCCAGTCATTTTAAAAAAGTATGATCGGCGTCCTGGTTTTTGATGGTAATTTTCATTTTTAAAATTAATTATGGTAAAAATTTTCATCAATGATCGGGGAGATGAAAAAATGATGCAAATATTTAGCGGCGCTTCGTCAGGCGCATGGTTTGAAAAAGCGCAGCGGTTCGGCAAATCGTTCATGCTACCGATTGCGGTATTGCCCGCAGCGGGGTTGTTGTTGGGGATTGGTGGGGCTTTGTCGAATCCCAATACGCTGACGGCCTACCCATTCTTGAATGTCGACTGGCTGCAGGCAATCTTCACGATCATGACCAGCGCGGGTTCTATCGTGTTTGCCAACCTGTCGGTGCTTTTTGCGGTTGGTGTTGCCGTGGGACTGGCGAAAACGGATAAAGGCACGGCGGGCCTTGCGGCATTGCTGGCTTTTCTGGTGATGAATGCCACCATCAATGCTTTGTTAACGCTCAACGGAACGCTGGCGCACGAGAATCCAGGTGCTGTGGGCCAGGGAATGACGCTGGGCATTCAGACGCTGGAAACGGGCGTGTTTGGTGGGGTCGTGATTGGTCTGGTCACCTGCGCGCTGCATAGCCGTTTCAATAAAGTCTCACTCCCTCAGTTTCTTGGCTTTTTCAGTGGTTCGCGTTTTGTACCGATTATCAGCTCGCTTGCCGCGATTGTGGTGGGGGCGATCATGACGGTGGTATGGCCGCATTTCCAGAAGCTCATTTTTGGACTGGGCGGTCTGGTGGATGCGACGGGCTATCTGGGGACGCTACTGTACGGTTTCATTCTGCGTATGCTTGGCCCACTGGGTTTACACCATATCTTTTATTTGCCGTTCTGGACAACGGCGCTGGGCGGGAGCGAAATCGTCAACGGTCAACTGGTCGAAGGCACCCAGCGTATTTTCTTTGCCCAACTTGCCGATCCGAATACGCAGCAGTTTTATGCCGGTACCTCGCGCTTTATGTCCGGGCGCTTTATCACCATGATGTTTGGCCTGCTTGGCGCATGCCTGGCGATGTACCACACGGCAAAACCGGAGAACAGAAAGCTTGTCGCCGGACTGTTGCTATCGGCGGCTCTGACCTCTTTCCTGACCGGCATCACTGAGCCTATTGAGTTCTCCTTCCTGTTTGTGGCTCCGGTGTTATATGTCATTCACGCCTTCTTCGATGGTCTGGCGTTTATGATGGCGCATATTTTACATATCACTATTGGGCAAACCTTTTCGGGTGGACTGATCGATTTCCTCCTCTTCGGCGTGCTACAGGGGGAAGCGAAAACCAACTGGATGTACGTCCCTCTGGTTGGGGGGCCGTGGTTCTTTCTTTACTACTTCACTTTCCGTTATTTGATTAACCGCTTTAACTGGCTGACGCCGGGGCGTGAGAGCGCTGCCCAGGTGGAGTCCGGTCTGCCTCAGAGCGAACGCGCAGCGGCAGTCATCGCCGGGCTGGGAGGCAAAGAGAATCTGGAAGAGGTGGACTGTTGCGCCACACGCTTACGCGTGACGGTGAAAGAGAGCAGCAAGGTTGATGAAGCTGCGCTGAAAGCGACCGGAGCGCGCGGCGTAATTATTCGCGGCAACGGTGTTCAGGTGATTTATGGCCCGCATGTCACCATCATTAAAAATGAAGTCGAAGAGATCTTATCGTGATGAAAACTGTACTGGATTCCCTGAAAGGTAAATTAATTGTCTCCTGCCAGGCGCTGGAAAATGAACCCCTGCACAGCCCGTTTATTATGTCGCGTATGGCGCTGGCGGCAGCGCAGGGCGGTGCGGCAGGTATCCGTGCGAACAGCGTGGTAGATATTCGCGCGATCAAAGAGAGCGTCTCCCTGCCGGTAATAGGGATTATCAAGCGCGATTATCCGGGCAGCGATGTATTTATCACGGCCACCCTGCAGGAAGTGGATGAACTGATGACCGTTGAGCCGGAAATTATTGCTCTGGATGCGACAGCGCGACCGCGCCCCGGTGGGCAAACGCTGGAAGAACTGGTCACGCAAATCCGCGCCCGCTACCCGTCCGTACTGCTGATGGCGGATATCGCCACCGTCGATGAGGCGGTAACAGCCGAGCGGCTGGGTTTTGACTGCGTAGGCACTACACTCTATGGCTATACTGCGGACACTGCCGGGCATGTGCTGGCGGAAAACGACTGCGGTTTTTTACGTGAGGTGTTGGCGGCGGTCACCATACCGGTTGTGGCGGAAGGTAACGTCGATACCCCGGAACGCGCCGCACGTTGCCTGGCATTAGGCGCGCATACCGTGGTGGTTGGAGGCGCTATCACGCGTCCGCAGCAGATAACGGCACGCTTTGTCGCGGCGATCGCCTCGTAAAGCATCGATGGGGCATGATACTTTGGCGGGGATCTGCGATAATTAGCGTTTATCCCCATATTGAGAACGCTATGCAGTACCCGATTAACGAGATGTTCCAGACCCTGCAAGGTGAGGGTTACTTTACCGGCGTCCCCGCCATTTTTATTCGTTTACAGGGATGCCCGGTTGGCTGTGCCTGGTGCGATACCAAACACACCTGGGATAAGCTTGAGGATCGGGAAGTCTCCCTGTACAGCATCCTGGCTAAAACGAAAGAGAGCGATAAGTGGGGCGCGGCGAGCAGCGAAGATTTGCTGGCTGTTATTCAGCGTCAGAGCTATACCGCCCGTCACGTGGTGATCACCGGCGGTGAGCCCTGCATTCATGACCTGATGCCGCTAACTGACCTGCTGGAAAAGAACGGCTTTAGCTGCCAGATTGAAACCAGCGGTACCCACGAAGTACGTTGTACGCCGAATACCTGGGTGACCGTATCGCCGAAGGTGAATATGCGCGGTGGTTATGATGTGCTGTCACAGGCGCTGGAGCGCGCGAATGAAATCAAACATCCGGTCGGCCGCGTTCGCGATATTGAAGCGCTGGATGAACTGCTGGCAACGTTGAGCGATGATAAGCCGCGAATCATTGCCTTACAGCCAATCAGCCAGAAAGAAGACGCGACGCGTCTGTGCATTGATACCTGTATCGCGCGTAACTGGCGTCTGTCGATGCAGACCCATAAATACCTGAATATTGCCTGATAAATTTTGCCGGGTGGGCTTCGCATTGCCATCCGGCAAAGTCACAATCACTCGCCGCGATACACGCAACCCGCTGTGCAGGTCTCTTTTACCATCACTGCGCTCAGCAGAGGGACAACCGGTTTTACCTGATCCCAAATCCATTTTGCCAGCACTTCGCTGGTTGGGTTTTCTAAGCCTGGAATATCGTTCAGATAGTAGTGATCAAGTCTGTCATAAGTCGGCTTAAACGCCGCCTTTAACTCTGCGAAATCCATGATCCAACCGGTATGCGGATCGACTTCACCGGTAATTTCAAGACGCACCATAAATGAGTGACCATGCAGGCGACCACACTTATGCCCTTCCGGTACATGCGGCAGGCGGTGAGCGGCTTCGAAGGTGAAATCTTTAAACAAGGTGGTGGACATTTTTTACTCTCAAGAATGCGAAAAACCGCCGTAGGGTACCGTAAAGAGCAAATTTTATCATTAGTTAAAAGGGCGCAGAGTATCAGAACAATCCATTCATAAAGATAATGTTCAATAACTATTTATATATCAAATGCTTATTAAATCGATTTTGCTGTTAATAACTATAACTAAAACAGGTTAGTTCATTTGGTTATTTGTTATTTCTATCCCTTCTTTAGTTGTTACTATGCCCGCCGTTAACCTAATACTCGTCATACTTCGAGCTGCATGTGTGTTGGCTTCACTCTCTTATCCCAGTCACTTACTTCAGTAAGCTCCTGGGATTCGTTCACTTGCCGCCTTCATGCAACTCGAATTATTTAGAGTATTTTCATTTCTTTTTTTGGTGCCATTTGGGCACGAAAAACAGCTTTGCTTACTGGAACATGACAACGCATGACGACACAGGCCCCACCTTCCGCTCTGCTACCGCTAAACCCGGAGCAACTGGCTCGCCTTCAGGCGGCCACGACCGATTTCACTCCCGCGCAGCTTGCGTGGGTTTCTGGTTATTTTTGGGGCGTGCTGAATCAGCAGCCGGGGGCGAATGCAGCGGCTCCTGCGCCTGTTGCCGAAATGCCGGGGATTACGCTTATCTCCGCCTCGCAAACCGGCAATGCGCGTCGTGTGGCGGAAGCCCTGCGCGATGATCTAATTGCCGCGAAGCTCAATGTCACTCTGATCAATGCCGGCGACTACAAATTCAAACAAATCGCCAATGAAAAGTTGCTGGTTGTGGTGGCATCGACTCAGGGAGAAGGAGAACCAGCGGAAGAAGCTGTGGCGTTACATAAATTCCTGTTCTCGAAAAAAGCGCCGAAACTCGATAACACCGCTTTCGCCGTGTTTGCTCTCGGCGATACCTCTTACGAATTTTTCTGTCAGGCCGGTAAAGATTTCGACAGCAAGCTGGCTGAGCTGGGCGGTGAACGTCTGCTCGATCGCGTAGATGCCGACGTCGAATATCAGGCCGCTGCCGCGCAGTGGCGTGCCCGGTTGGTTGATGTACTGAAAGCGCGTGCGCCTGCAGTACCGTCTGTACAAGTTGCAGCGAGCGGTGCGGTAAATGAAGTACATACCAGCCCCTACACCAAAGAAGCGCCGCTGACGGCGTCCTTGTCGGTGAACCAGAAAATTACCGGTCGTAACTCGGAAAAAGATGTCCGTCATATCGAAATCGATCTCGGTGATTCCGGTCTGCGTTATCAGCCGGGCGACGCGCTGGGCGTGTGGTATCAGAACGATCCGGCTCTGGTGAAAGAGCTGGTTGAACTGCTGTGGCTGAAAGGGGATGAGCCGGTTACGGTGGAAGGAAAAATCCTGCCGCTGGCCGAAGCGCTGGAGTGGCACTTCGAACTGACGGTCAACACCGCGAATATCGTGGAAAACTACGCCACGCTGACGCGCAGTGAATCGCTGCTGCCGCTGGTGGGCGATAAAGCCCAGCTTCAGCAGTATGCGGCTACCACGCCAATCGTCGATATGGTGCGTTTCTCCCCGGCACAGCTTGATGCCGAAGCATTAATCGGCCTGCTGCGTCCACTGACGCCGCGCCTGTACTCTATCGCCTCTTCACAGGCGGAAGTTGAAAGCGAAGTGCACGTGACCGTCGGCGTCGTGCGCTACGACATTGAAGGTCGTGCCCGCGCCGGTGGTGCCTCCAGCTTCCTCGCCGACCGCGTGGAAGAAGAGGGCGAAGTGCGCGTGTTCATTGAGCACAACGACAACTTCCGCCTGCCGGCGAACCCGCAGACCCCGGTGATTATGATTGGTCCGGGCACCGGTATCGCGCCGTTCCGCGCCTTTATGCAGCAGCGCGCCGCCGACGGTGCGGAAGGCAAGAACTGGCTGTTCTTCGGTAACCCGCATTTCACCGAAGACTTCCTCTACCAGGTCGAGTGGCAGCGCTACGTAAAAGAAGGCGTGCTGAACCGTATCGATCTGGCCTGGTCACGCGATCAAAAAGAAAAAATCTACGTACAAGACAAACTGCGCGAACAGGGCGCAGAGCTGTGGCGCTGGATTAATGACGGTGCCCACATTTATGTCTGCGGCGACGCTAATCGCATGGCGAAAGACGTTGAGCAGGCGTTGCTGGAAGTGATTGCTGAGTTCGGTGCAATGGACATCGAAGCGGCGGATGAATTTTTAAGTGAGCTGCGCGTTGAGCGCCGTTATCAGCGAGATGTCTACTAATGAGCGAAAAATACCCAGGGCCTTTAGTGGTCGAAGGCAAACTGACTGACGCCGAGCGCATGAAGCGTGAAAGTAATTTCCTGCGCGGCACCATCGCGGAAGACCTGAATGACGGTCTGACCGGCGGTTTTCACGGCGATAATTTCCTGCTGATTCGTTTCCACGGCATGTACCAGCAGGATGATCGCGACATTCGCGCCGAGCGCGCCGAGCAGAAGCTGGAGCCGCGCCATGCGATGTTGCTGCGCTGTCGTCTGCCGGGCGGGGTGATCACCACTACCCAGTGGAAGGCCATCGATAAATTCGCCGCTGACAACACGATTTATGGCAGCATCCGTCTGACCAACCGTCAGACCTTCCAGTTCCACGGCATTCTGAAGAAGAACGTCAAGCCGGTGCATCAGATGTTGCACTCCGTCGGGCTGGACGCGCTGGCGACCGCCAACGACATGAACCGTAACGTGCTGTGCACCTCCAACCCGTATGAGTCCGAGCTGCACGCCGAGGCCTACGAGTGGGCGAAAAAGATCTCTGAACATCTGCTGCCGCGTACCCGCGCCTATGCGGAGATCTGGCTCGATCAGGAGAAGGTCGCCACCACCGACGAAGAACCGATCCTCGGCGCGACTTATTTGCCGCGTAAATTTAAAACCACGGTGGTGATCCCGCCGCAGAACGATATCGATCTGCACGCCAACGACATGAACTTCGTGGCGATTGCCGAAAACGGCAAGCTGGTGGGCTTTAACCTGCTGGTTGGCGGCGGTCTGTCTATTGAGCACGGTAATAAGAAAACCTACGCGCGTACGGCAAGCGAGTTCGGCTTCCTGCCGCTGGAGCATACCCTGGCCGTGGCCGAAGCGGTGGTGACGACTCAGCGTGACTGGGGTAACCGTACCGACCGTAAAAACGCGAAAACCAAATATACCCTGGAGCGCGTCGGTATCGACACCTTCAAGGAAGAGGTTGAGCGCCGCGCGGGGATCAAGTTTGAGCCGATCCGCCCGTATGAATTTACCGGTCGTGGCGATCGCATCGGTTGGGTGAAAGGGATCGACAACAACTGGCACCTGACGCTGTTTATCGAAAACGGTCGTATCCTGGATTATCCTGGACGTCCGCTGAAAACCGGTTTACTGGAGATCGCGAAGATCCACAAAGGCGATTTCCGCATCACCGCTAACCAGAACCTGATTATTGCCAGCGTGCCGGAAAGCCAGAAAGCGAAGATCGAGAAACTGGCGCGCGACCACGGGTTGATGAATGCGGTGAAACCGCAGCGTGAAAACTCGATGGCCTGCGTGTCGTTCCCGACCTGTCCGCTGGCGATGGCGGAAGCTGAGCGTTTCCTGCCGTCGTTTACGGACAAAGTGGAAGCGATTCTGGAAAAACACGGCATTCCTGACGAGCATATCGTGATGCGCGTGACCGGCTGCCCGAACGGCTGCGGCCGCGCGATGCTGGCGGAGCTGGGTCTGGTGGGCAAAGCCCCGGGGCGTTACAACGTGCATCTGGGCGGCAACCGCATGGGAACACGTATTCCACGCATGTATCGCGAAAACATTACGGAAGCGGAAATTCTCGATTCCATTGACGAGCTGGTTGGGCGCTGGGCGAAAGAGCGCGAAGCGGGTGAAGGCTTCGGCGATTTTACGGTGCGTGCGGGCATCATTCGCCCGGTGCTTGATCCAGCGCGTGATTTCTGGGAATAAGTTCCCTTTGCCTGGTGACACGACGGTTTTGTAGGCCTGATAAGCGTAGCGCTATCAGGCATAAGATGAGGTAATCATGTCAGTACTCGATCTAAACGCTCTGAACGACCTGCCGAAAGTTGAACGCGTTATGGCGCTGGCGGAAACTAACAGCCAACTGGAAAAGCTGGACGCCGAAGGCCGCGTGGCGTGGGCACTGGAGAATTTGCCGGGAGAATACGTGCTCTCTTCCAGCTTTGGTATTCAGGCCGCAGTAAGCCTGCATCTGGTCAATCAGATCCGCCCGGATATCCCGGTAATTCTGACCGATACCGGCTATCTGTTCCCGGAAACCTACCAGTTTATTGACGAGTTAACGGACAAACTCAGGCTGAATCTGCAAGTCTATCGGGCGAAGGAGAGTGCTGCCTGGCAGGAAGCACGCTATGGCAAACTGTGGGAGCAGGGCGTTGAGGGCATTGAGAAATACAATGACATCAACAAAGTCGAGCCGATGAACCGGGCGCTAAAAGAGCTGAAAGCACAGACCTGGTTTGCGGGCCTGCGCCGCGAGCAGTCAGGCAGCCGGGCGCATTTGCCGGTACTGGCAATTCAGCGCGGCGTGTTTAAAGTGCTGCCGATCATCGACTGGGATAACCGTACCGTTTACCAGTATCTGCAAAAGCACGGGCTGAAATATCACCCGCTGTGGGACCAGGGCTATCTGTCGGTGGGGGATACGCATACTACCCGCAAATGGGAGCCGGGCATGGCGGAAGAAGAGACGCGCTTCTTCGGGCTGAAGCGCGAATGCGGGCTGCACGAAGGGTAATATGAGCCTCGGTAAGCGTTATGCATTACCGGGGCTCTTTTTTTTTCAGGATTACCCTGCCTTCGCCAGCTCTTTTACCAGCGGCAGCATGATGCGTACCACGTCGCGGCTGCGGTGCTCTATCCGGCCCGGTAACGCTTTATCGATATGCTGTTGGTTATCCAGACGCACATCGTGCCAGCTGTTGCCATCCGGGAATGAAGGGCTTTTGGCGCGTTGTTGATAGCCATCTTTCTTGCCGAGGCTCCAGTTGGTCGCTTCAACGGAAAGGACGGCAATTCCCGCGTTATCGAACACCTCTGCGTCGTTACAGCAGCCGGTACCTTTCGGATAGTCTTTGTTCAGTCCGGGGTTGGTGCTGGCGACAATACCGCGTCTGCGTGCGATGACCAGCGCCCGGTCGCGCGTCAGTTTTCGTACGGCTTCCGGGGTTCTTTTCCCGCTGTTGAAATAGAGCTTATCGCCAACGATCAGGTTATCGAGGTTGATAACCAGCAGCGTATTTTTCTTCTCGGCGGCGCTCATTCGCTTAAGGATGTTCTCTGCGCCGAGTTTGCCTTCCTCTTCACCGCTGGTGGCGATAAAGCGAATACCGTACTGCGTCGGCACATTTTTGAGTCGTTCAGCCAGCTCCAGCATCACGCCCACCCCTGCGGCGTTGTCGTCGATACCCTGTAGGGTTAATCCACCCAGATTGGCATCGGAATCGGCGTCGCTTTGCGCAGCGTAGGTGTCGAGGTGCGCCATGATAATAATCTGCTGTGGCGCTTTGCCTTCATGGGCTGCAATGACGGTACTGCCCGTTACGTTATGCCAGTTTTTACGATTATCTTTGGCGGTATAAATATAGCGGCTGTTAAACGTCCGAATATCACTGCTATAGCCCATCTGCTGAAATTGCTGACGTATATAATCAGCAGATAACATTTCTGCCGGAGAACCCGTCACACGGCCTGGGAAGAATGTGGCGATGTAGCGTGCCTGGGTATTTGCGATATCTCCGGGCTTCGAAGATGTTGCCTGTGCGGGAAGGATAAAGCACGCGCCGAGCGCCAGGGCGGTAGTCAGGTGGCGCAATGCGGAAAACATAGTGAGTCCTTAAATACCAAGCAGAAATTTTTAGCCGCTAGTATGAAACCGTGATCGCGGTAAAACAATTTCATTTGCTCCTAAATGCCCGAAATCCGGTGGCTTAAGCACTTTTTGATATTTGCTTTTCCAGATCGTTATTCCTTTGAGGAACTACTCATTCCAATTCGTAATTTCATTCGCCTCCTTGCCCTCCCTATAGTCAGGTTATCTGAGCATCGTTAGCAAAATAACGGCATTACATAGGAACGGTTATGGATCAAAAACGACTTACCCACCTGCGGCAACTGGAAGCGGAAAGCATCCATATCATTCGTGAGGTGGCCGCCGAGTTTTCTAATCCGGTGATGATGTATTCCATCGGCAAAGATTCCAGCGTAATGCTGCATCTGGCGCGCAAAGCGTTTTATCCTGGCACGCTGCCGTTCCCCTTGCTGCACGTTGATACCGGTTGGAAATTTAGCGAGATGTATGAATTTCGTGACCGTACGGCGAAAGCCTACGGCTGCGAACTGCTGGTGCATAAAAACCCGGAAGGGGTGGCGATGGGCATCAACCCCTTTGTCCACGGCAGCGCCAAGCATACCGATATTATGAAAACCGAAGGGCTTAAGCAGGCGCTGAACAAATACGGTTTTGACGCCGCGTTCGGCGGCGCACGCCGTGATGAGGAGAAATCGCGCGCCAAAGAGCGCATTTACTCCTTCCGCGATCGCTTCCATCGCTGGGACCCGAAAAATCAGCGTCCGGAACTGTGGCACAACTACAACGGACAAATTAACAAAGGCGAAAGCATTCGCGTATTCCCGCTCTCTAACTGGACCGAACAGGATATCTGGCAGTACATCTGGTTGGAAAATATCGACATCGTACCGCTGTACCTGGCGGCTGAGCGTCCGGTACTGGAGCGCGATGGTATGTTGATGATGATTGATGACGACAGAATCGATCTGCAACCCGGCGAAGTGATTAAAAAGCGCATGGTGCGTTTCCGCACGCTTGGCTGCTGGCCGCTGACCGGCGCGGTGGAGTCTAACGCGCAGACGCTGCCGGAAATTATTGAAGAGATGCTGGTCTCAACCACCAGTGAACGTCAGGGCCGCGTGATTGACCGCGACCAGGCGGGCTCCATGGAGCTGAAGAAACGTCAGGGGTATTTCTAAGGAGCCGCCATGAATACGACACTTGCACAACAAATTGCTAATGAAGGCGGCGTTGAAGCCTGGATGGTTGCTCAGCAACACAAAAGCCTGCTGCGTTTTTTAACCTGCGGTAGCGTGGATGACGGGAAAAGTACCCTGATTGGTCGCTTGCTGCATGATACCCGGCAGATCTATGAAGATCAGCTCTCATCGCTGCATAACGACAGTAAACGCCACGGCACCCAAGGCGAAAAACTCGATCTGGCGCTATTGGTTGACGGCTTGCAGGCCGAGCGCGAGCAGGGCATCACCATCGACGTGGCTTATCGTTATTTCTCCACCGAGAAGCGAAAATTTATTATTGCGGATACCCCCGGTCACGAACAGTACACCCGCAACATGGCGACCGGTGCGTCGACCTGCGACCTGGCGATCCTGTTGATCGATGCGCGTAAAGGCGTGCTCGATCAGACCCGTCGTCACAGCTTTATCTCCACGCTGCTTGGGATCAAGCACCTGGTGGTAGCGATCAACAAAATGGATCTGGTGAGCTTTAGCGAAGAGACATTTAACCGCATCCGCGAAGACTATCTCACGTTTGCTGAACAACTGCCGGGCAACCTGGATATCCGTTTTGTGCCGCTCTCCGCGCTGGAAGGCGATAACGTGGCTTCGCCAAGCGTCAGCATGCCATGGTACAGCGGCCCGACGCTGCTCGAAGTGCTGGAAACCGTTGAGATCCAGCGCATTGTCGATACCCAGCCGATGCGTTTCCCGGTGCAGTATGTGAACCGACCAAATCTGGATTTTCGTGGTTATGCCGGAACGCTGGCCTCCGGTCGCGTGCAGGTAGGACAACGCGTCAAGGTGTTACCGTCTGGCGTTGAGTCGAGCGTGGCGCGGATCGTTACCTTTGATGGTGATTTACAGCAAGCGCATGCCGGTGAAGCGATCACCCTGGTGCTGAAAGATGAGATTGATATCAGCCGGGGCGACCTGCTGCTGGATGCAGGTGAAGCGTTGCCAGCGGTACAAAGTGCTGCCGTTGATGTGGTGTGGATGGCGGAACAGCCGCTGTCGCCGGGGCAGAGCTACGACATCAAAGTTGCCGGCAAGAAGACCCGCGCGCGCGTGGATACCGTGCAGTACCAGGTCGATATTAACAACCTGACCCAGCGTGAGGTCGACGCGTTACCGCTGAACGGCATTGGTCTGGTTAATCTGACGTTTGATGAACCGCTGGTGTTGGATACCTATCAGCAGAACCCGGTTACGGGTGGGTTGATTATCATTGACCGCCTGACTAACGTCACCGTCGGCGCGGGGTTGGTGCGTGAGCCTATCATCCAGGAGCAGGCCGCCGCTTCTCAGTTCAGCGCGTTTGAACTGGAGCTGAATGCGCTGGTGCGTCGCCACTTCCCACACTGGGGTGCGCGCGATCTGCTGGGAGGCAAATAATGGCGTTGCATGACGAAAACGTCGTCTGGCATGCCCATCCTGTTACACCGCAACAGCGGGAGCAACGCCACGGTCACCGTGGTGTTGTGCTGTGGTTTACCGGACTGTCTGGCTCCGGTAAATCTACGGTAGCGGGAGCGCTGGAAGAAGCGTTGCACAAGCTGGGCGTCAGCACTTATCTGCTGGATGGCGATAACGTGCGTCACGGCCTGTGCAGCGATCTGGGGTTTAGCGATGCCGATCGTAAGGAGAATATCCGTCGGGTTGGCGAGGTGGCTAACCTGATGGTGGATGCCGGTCTGGTAGTTCTGACCGCCTTTATCTCTCCGCATCGCGCCGAGCGAAAAATGGTCCGCGAGCGCGTTGGCGCAGGGCGTTTTATTGAGGTTTTTGTCGATACGCCATTAGCAACGTGCGAAGCGCGCGACCCAAAAGGGCTGTATAAAAAAGCCAGGTCGGGGGAGTTGCGCAATTTCACCGGAATTGATTCGGTATACGAAGCGCCTGAATCGCCAGAGATTCATCTGGATGGTGAACAATTGGTAACAAATTTGGTTCCCCAATTATTAGACCTGCTGAGGCAGGGAGATATTATCAGATCCTGAGACACCCGAGCTTACATGCCCGGTCAGTCACGGTCACAGGATTAGATATGCGTAACAGCCATAACATTACTATTACAGAGTCAGAGACCTTCGCTACCGACGACGAAACCACCTGGTCCCTACCAGGGGCCGTGGTCGGTTTTGTAGCGTGGCTGCTGGCGCTGGGGTTCCCATGTCTGATGTATGGCCCTAACACACTGTTTTTCTTCCTTTATACCTGGCCTTTCTTCCTCGCGTTGCTGCCCGTGGCGATTGTGGCGGGTATTGCCCTGCACTCGCTATTAAAAGGAAAGCTGCTACTGAGCATTACCAGCACCCTACTGGTGGTGGGTGGAATGTTTAGCGCGCTATTCTTTTGGCTTTTGGGCTAGGCTAAGTGCGTTTTAAACGATCGCCGATGTCGTTCACTGTCTGGTCATAATTCAAACCGTAACCAACAATGAGATTATGTTCTCCTTACACGGGGTATACGTAACAACGGGCAAATGTGGTACATTTGCCCGCGTTGTCGCGGCATTCCCGTCCGTTGATGTAAAGTCGTCTACGGAAGTTATGGGATGTTAATGCCGTTTTTCAGGGGGCAGGATGGGTAAACTTACGCTGCTGTTGCTGGCTTTATTAGTCTGGCTACAGTATTCGCTGTGGTTCGGTAAGAACGGCATACATGACTATAGTCGCGTCAACGATGATGTTGCTGCGCAGCAGGCTACAAACGCGAAACTTAAAGCGCGTAACGATCAGCTCTTTGCCGAAATTGACGATCTCAATGGCGGACAAGAGGCCATTGAGGAGCGCGCGCGCAACGAACTCAGCATGACTAAGCCGGGCGAAACTTTTTATCGTCTGGTGCCTGACGCGTCTAAACGCGCCCAGACTGCAGGGCAAAACAATCGATAAACCGTCCAGGGATCTAACATGGCAGCCACTTTATTGGACGTTTGCGCCGTGGTGCCGGCTGCCGGATTTGGCCGCCGAATGCAAACAGAGTGTCCTAAGCAGTACCTCTCAATTGGCAATAAAACCATTCTTGAACACTCGGTTGATGCGCTACTGGCCCATCCCCGGGTGACGCGAGTCGTCATCGCTATCAGCCCAGGCGACAGCCGCTTTGCCCAACTTCCACTTGCCGCGCATCCGCAAATTACCGTAGTGGATGGCGGCAACGAACGTGCCGATTCTGTCCTTGCCGGTTTGCAAGCCGCAGGAGATGCGCGTTGGGTGCTGGTGCATGACGCCGCGCGTCCGTGTCTGCATCAGGATGACTTAGCACGTTTGCTGGCAATCAGTGAAACCAGCCGCACTGGCGGGATCCTGGCGGCACCCGTACGCGATACGATGAAACGCGCTGAACCGGGCCGCACAGACATTGCCCATACGGTCGATCGTACCGACTTATGGCATGCGTTAACGCCGCAGTTTTTCCCTCGCGAGCTGTTGCATGACTGCCTGACCCGTGCGCTCAACGAAGGCGCAACCATTACGGACGAAGCTTCGGCGCTGGAATATTGCGGTTTTCATCCGCAACTGGTCGAAGGACGCGCTGACAACATCAAAGTCACCCGCCCGGAAGACCTGGCGCTGGCGGAGTTTTATCTCTCCCGAACAATCCATTTGGAGAATGCATAATGCGAATCGGACACGGTTTTGACGTACACGCTTTTGGCGGCGTTGGCCCAATTATCATTGGCGGCGTGCGCATCCCGTATGAAAAAGGACTGCTGGCGCATTCTGATGGTGATGTGGCGTTACATGCGCTAACCGATGCCTTGCTGGGCGCGGCGGCGCTGGGTGACATCGGTAAACTCTTCCCGGATACCGACCCGGCCTTTAAAGGTGCAGATAGCCGCGAATTATTGCGTGAAGCCTGGCGGCGTATTCAGGCGAAAGGCTATACGCTTGGTAATGTGGATGTGACGATTATTGCTCAGGCGCCGAAGATGCTGCCGCACATTCCGCAAATGCGCGTATTTATTGCCGAAGATCTTGGCTGCCATATGGATGATGTTAACGTGAAAGCGACCACCACGGAAAAACTCGGTTTCACCGGGCGTGGGGAAGGGATTGCCTGTGAAGCGGTGGCGTTACTCATTAAGGCAACGAAATGACTGCGTTTGAGAATCTGACATATCTTCATGGTAAACCACTGGGCCATGGCGTCCTGAAAGCCAATCCGGAAGACTTTGTCGTCGTCGAAGATCTAGGCTTCGAACCGGATGGCGAAGGCGAGCACATTTTGGTGCGCATCCTGAAAAACGGCTGCAATACACGTTTTGTCGCTGACGCGCTGGCGAAGTTCCTGAAAATTCACGCCCGTGAAGTGAGCTTTGCCGGGCAAAAAGATAAGCATGCGGTCACGGAACAGTGGCTGTGCGCGCGCGTGCCGGGCAATGTAATGCCTGATTTAAGCAAATTTGAGCTCGAAGGCTGTAAAGTGCTGGAGTACGCGCGCCACAAGCGTAAGCTGCGTTTAGGGGCGCTGAAAGGCAACGAATTTACGCTGGTGCTGCGTGAAGTGAGCGAGCGAAATGATGTTGAAGCGCGATTACAGGCGATTAGCGAGCGCGGCGTACCGAACTATTTTGGCGCTCAGCGTTTTGGGATCGGCGGCAGCAACCTGCAAGGGGCGCTGCGCTGGGCGCAAAGCGATGCGCCGGTGCGCGATCGCAATAAACGCAGTTTTTGGTTGTCGGCGGCCCGTAGCGCGTTGTTTAATCAGATCGTCAGTGAACGCTTGAAAAAAACAGACTTTAATCAAGTTGTTGACGGCGATGCGCTACAATTGTCGGGACGCGGAAGCTGGTTTGTCGCCACGCAGGAAGAACAGACTGAATTACAGCGGCGCGTCGATGACAAAGAATTGATGATTACAGCGGCATTACCGGGTAGCGGTGAGTGGGGAACTCAGCGCGACGCGCTGGTGTTTGAAGAAAGCGCTGTTGCGGATGAAACCGTGCTGCAGTCTCTACTATTGCGCGAGAAAGTCGAGGCATCGCGACGCGCTATGTTGCTGTATCCACAACAATTAAGCTGGAACTGGTGGGATGACGTAACCGTTGAGTTACGCTTCTGGCTACCGGCAGGTAGCTTCGCCACCAGTGTAGTAAGGGAACTTATTAACACAATGGGTGATTATGCGTATATTGCTGAGTAACGATGATGGGGTCCATGCACCCGGTATACAAACGCTGGCGAAAGCGCTGCGTGAGTTTGCTGACGTACAGGTGGTTGCCCCGGATCGTAACCGCAGTGGCGCGTCTAACTCGCTGACGCTGGAATCTTCACTTCGCACGTTTACCTATGATAACGGCGATATCGCCGTACAAATGGGCACGCCCACCGACTGCGTCTATCTGGGCGTGAACGCGTTAATGCGTCCGCGTCCGGACATTGTCGTTTCTGGTATTAACGCAGGTCCTAATCTCGGGGATGATGTCATCTATTCCGGTACCGTTGCGGCGGCAATGGAAGGTCGTCACCTTGGGTTCCCTGCGCTGGCTGTCTCGCTTGATGGCCATAAGCACTACGATACTGCTGCGGCAGTGACCTGTCGTATCTTACGGGCGCTGAGTCGTGAACCGCTGCGCACCGGGCGTATTTTAAATATCAACGTTCCGGATCTACCGCTGGATCAGATTAAAGGCATCCGCGTCACCCGCTGCGGCAGCCGCCATCCGGCGGATCAGGTTATTCCACAGCAGGATCCGCGAGGAAATACGTTGTACTGGATTGGGCCGCCGGGGGAAAAATGCGACGCCGGGCCGGATACCGATTTTGCCGCCGTCGATGAAGGCTATGTTTCCATCACGCCGCTGCATGTCGATTTAACCGCCTACGGCGCGCATGAGGTGGTTTCGAGCTGGTTGGACAGCGTGGGAGTCGACACGCAATGGTAAGCAGACGCGTACATACTCTTCTTGAACAATTACGTGCGCAGGGCATCCGAGATGAGCATGTCCTGGATGCACTCGCCGCCGTGCCGCGTGAGAAATTCATTGATGAGGCGTTTGAACATAAGGCCTGGGACAATATTGCCTTGCCGATTGGTCAGGGGCAGACGATTTCGCAGCCTTATATGGTTGCACGCATGACTGAGCTGCTTGAGCTAACACCGCAATCGCGAGTGCTGGAAATTGGCACTGGCTCCGGCTACCAGACGGCGATTCTGGCGCATCTGGTGCAGCATGTATGCTCCGTTGAGCGTATTAAAGGCCTGCAATGGCAGGCGCGTCGTCGCCTGAAACAGCTGGATTTACACAATGTTTCTACCCGTCACGGTGATGGATGGCAGGGTTGGCAAGCGCGAGCCCCGTTTGACGCTATCATTGTAACGGCAGCACCGCCGGAGATCCCAACTGCGCTGATGATGCAGCTGGATGAAGGCGGTATTCTCGTCTTACCCGTGGGCGATGAGCACCAGTTCCTGAAGCGGGTGCGTCGTCGGGGAGGCGAATTTATTATTGATACCGTGGAGGCCGTACGTTTTGTTCCCTTAGTAAAAGGGGAGCTTGCGTAGACACTGGCTCTGAATACCTGGAGTTTTCCTGGATATTCTGGAATTAGTCAGCGTATCGTGTCGATGCTTTTGCACGGTGATTACGTTACGGGTTTTAAACAAATTTTCCTGGGGGATAAATGAGCGCGGGAAGCCACAAATTTACCATTCGCCGTATTGCGGCATTGTCACTGGTTTCATTATGGCTGGCAGGTTGTTCAAACACCTCGAATCCACCAGCGCCGGTCAGCTCGGTTGACGGCGGTGCATCCACGAACACCAGTTCCGGCATGCTGATTACGCCTCCGCCAAAAATGGGCTCGACGTCGACAGTACAACAGACGCCACAGATCCAACCGGTGCAGACTCCGACTACGCAACCAACGCAAATTCAACCTGTTGCAGAACAGCCTGTACAGATGGAAAACGGTCGTATCGTGTACAATCGTAAGTATGGGAATATTCCGAAAGGTAGCTACACGGGCGGCAGCACCTATACTGTCAAGAAAGGCGACACGCTTTTCTATATTGCCTGGATTACCGGGAACGATTTCCGTGACCTCGCACAGCGCAATAACGTTCCGGCCCCGTATAGCCTGAATGTCGGCCAAACTCTGCAAGTGGGCAACGCCTCGGGTACACCGATTACCGGTGGGAATGCCATCACCCAGGCGGATGCAGCACAGCAAGGAGTTGTGACCAACCCTGCACAAAATTCCACCGTTGCTGTTGCTTCGAAACCAACAATTACGTATTCTGAGGATTCAGGTGAACAAAGTGCTAACAAAATGTTGCCGAACAACAAGCCTGCTGGGACAGTTGTCACAGCGCCAGTAACGGCTCCAGCAGTTAGCACAACCGAAACAACTGCAAGCTCAACGTCGACCAGCGCGCCAATCTCTACCTGGCGCTGGCCAACTGACGGCAAAGTGATCGAAAACTTTGCGGCTACCGAAGGTGGCAATAAAGGGATCGACATTGCAGGCAGCAAAGGACAGGCTATTGTCGCGACCGCAGATGGACGCGTCGTTTATGCCGGTAACGCGCTGCGTGGTTACGGTAATCTTATTATCATCAAACATAACGATGATTACCTGAGCGCCTACGCCCATAACGATACAATGCTGGTCCGGGAACAACAAGAAATCAAGGCGGGGCAGAAAATAGCTACCATGGGTAGTACCGGAACCAGTTCAACACGCTTGCATTTTGAAATTCGTTACAAGGGGAAATCCGTAAACCCGCTGCGTTACTTGCCGCAGCGATAATTCGGCGGAACCAGGCTTTCACTTGCTAGTTCCGTTAGGGATCACGGGTAGGAGCCACCTTTATGAGTCAGAATACGCTGAAAGTTCATGATTTAAATGAAGATGCGGAATTTGATGAGAACGGAGTAGAGGCTTTTGATGAGAAAGCCTTGAGTGAAGAGGAACCCAGTGATAACGACCTGGCTGAAGAAGAGCTGTTATCGCAGGGGGCCACACAGCGTGTGTTGGACGCGACTCAGCTTTACCTTGGTGAGATTGGTTATTCACCACTGTTAACAGCCGAAGAAGAAGTTTATTTTGCGCGTCGCGCACTGCGTGGAGATGTCGCCTCTCGCCGACGCATGATTGAAAGTAACCTGCGTCTGGTGGTGAAAATTGCTCGCCGTTATGGCAATCGCGGTCTGGCATTGCTGGACCTGATTGAAGAGGGCAATCTGGGGCTTATCCGTGCCGTCGAAAAGTTTGACCCGGAACGCGGGTTCCGCTTCTCAACATACGCAACGTGGTGGATCCGTCAGACGATCGAACGGGCTATTATGAACCAAACCCGTACGATCCGACTGCCGATTCACATTGTAAAAGAGCTGAACGTCTATCTGCGTACCGCGCGTGAGTTGTCGCATAAACTGGACCACGAACCGAGCGCAGAAGAGATTGCTGAACAACTGGATAAACCGGTTGATGACGTCAGCCGTATGCTCCGACTCAACGAGCGCATTACCTCGGTAGACACCCCGCTGGGTGGCGATTCCGAAAAAGCGTTGCTGGACATCCTGGCCGATGAAAAAGAAAACGGCCCGGAAGACACCACGCAAGACGATGATATGAAACAGAGCATCGTCAAATGGCTGTTCGAACTGAACGCCAAACAGCGTGAGGTGCTGGCACGTCGTTTCGGTCTGCTGGGGTATGAAGCTGCGACACTGGAAGATGTGGGCCGCGAAATCGGTCTCACGCGTGAACGTGTTCGTCAGATTCAGGTTGAAGGCCTGCGTCGTCTGCGCGAAATTCTGCAGACTCAGGGGCTGAATATCGAAGCGCTGTTCCGCGAGTAAGCACAAGTTCCATCAAGAAAGGCCAGTCTCATCGAGACTGGCCTTTTTCTTTAGCGCTACCGCTTATTGGTCGGCACATATTGTCCGATGGCGCTTTGCTTATCGGGCCTACAAAGACATCACCCAAAACCGCCATCCGAACGATTATCCCATCATCTTACGCACCAGTTGAGTAAACTGTTTGCGCTCTTCCTCGCTCAGTCTGCCCAGAAACTCATCATCCACGCGATCTCCTACCGGGGTTGCGCTGGCCAATAATGCTTCTCCTTGCGCAGTCAAATAAACAAACCGCCGACGCTTATCCGCCGGGTCGTGATCCCGCCTGACCAGCCCACGCTTTTCCATCCGGCTCAGCATTTCCGCAAGTGTGGCTTTGGTGCAGACCGCTGCCTCCATCAGGGCGACCTGTTCAATGCCGGGCTGTTCGGCAATGGCGCGCATCACCGCGTACTGCGGTTTGGTTAGCTCTGGTAACTCATGTTGCCAGCGAGCCGTATGCTGCTGAAAAAGCTGACGTAAAAGATGAAATGCTTTATTGCGTAACGGCATGAGAGCTCCGGGATATCGGTCAGTCTCTATCATAGCGGGTTACGCCTCCTTTTTTAACCATCGCTGTTTTAGCTATCCGTGCGCGGTGGCCTTGCCCACAATGAATTGTGGGAGTATTTTAATCAAAACGTTCGTACACGAACAAATTGAGGGGTTGAATGAGACTGATCGTAGGAATGACGGGGGCTACTGGCGCACCGCTCGGCGTGTCGCTACTACAGGCGCTGCGGGAAATGCCGGGGGTGGAAACCCATCTGGTGCTGTCGAAATGGGCAAAAACGACCATTGAGCTGGAAACGCCGTACAGCGTCCGCGATGTATCCGCACTGGCAGACTATTGCCACAATCCCGCGGACCAGGCCGCGACCATCTCCTCCGGATCGTTTCGTACTGACGGCATGATCATTATCCCCTGCAGCATGAAAACGCTGGCCGGTATTCGCGCAGGTTACGCGGAAGGGTTGGTGGGGCGCGCCGCAGACGTGGTGCTGAAAGAAGGGCGCAAACTGGTGCTGGTACCGCGTGAAATGCCGCTCAGCACCATCCATCTGGAAAACATGCTCGCGCTTTCCCGCATGGGCGTGGCGATGGTCCCGCCAATGCCCGCGTTTTACAACCATCCGCAAACGGTCGATGACATCACCCAGCACATTGTCGCGCGCGTGCTCGACCAGTTTGGGCTTGAACACCCTAACGCCCGTCGTTGGCAGGGATTACGACAGGCGCAGAATTTTGCACAGGAGAACGAATAATGGCATTTGATGATTTGCGCAGCTTTTTGCAGGCGCTGGACGACCAGGGACAACTGCTGAAAATCAGTGAGGAAGTTAACGCCGAGCCGGATCTGGCGGCGGCGGCCAATGCGACCGGGCGTATTGGTGATGGCGCGCCTGCGCTGTGGTTTGACAATATTCGCGGTTTTACCGATGCCCGCGTGGCGATGAACACCATCGGTTCATGGCAGAATCACGCCATCTCTTTAGGTCTGCCACCAAATACCCCGGTGAAAAAACAGATTGATGAGTTTATCCGTCGCTGGGATAAATTTCCGGTTGCCCCGGAACGTCGTGCGAACCCGGCATGGGCTGAAAATACCGTCGACGGCGAAGACATTAATCTTTTCGACATTCTGCCGCTGTTTCGCCTGAATGATGGCGACGGCGGTTTCTACCTGGATAAAGCCTGCGTGGTGTCGCGCGATCCGCTGGATCGGGACAACTTCGGCAAACAGAACGTCGGCATCTACCGCATGGAAGTGAAGGGCAAACGTAAGCTCGGTCTGCAACCGGTGCCAATGCATGATATCGCGCTGCACCTGCATAAAGCGGAAGAGCGCGGTGAAGATTTGCCGATTGCCATCACGCTGGGTAATGATCCTATCATCACTTTGATGGGCGCCACGCCGCTGAAATACGATCAGTCTGAATACGAGATGGCGGGAGCGCTGCGTGAAAGCCCGTACCCGATCGCTACCGCGCCGCTCACCGGTTTTGACGTACCGTGGGGCTCTGAAGTGATCCTCGAAGGGGTCATTGAAAGCCGTAAACGCGAAATCGAAGGTCCGTTTGGCGAGTTTACTGGCCACTATTCCGGTGGACGCAATATGACCGTGGTGCGTATCGATAAAGTCTCTTATCGCAGCAAACCGATTTTTGAATCACTCTATCTCGGTATGCCGTGGACCGAAATCGACTACCTGATGGGCCCGGCGACCTGCGTACCGCTTTATCAACAATTGAAAGCCGAATTCCCGGAAGTGCAGGCGGTGAACGCCATGTACACCCACGGACTGCTGGCGATTATTTCCACCAAAAAACGCTACGGCGGCTTTGCCCGCGCGGTGGGGCTGCGTGCTATGACCACGCCGCACGGCCTGGGTTACGTGAAGATGGTGATTATGGTTGATGAAGACGTTGACCCGTTCAACCTGCCGCAGGTGATGTGGGCGCTCTCCTCGAAGGTCAATCCGGCGGGCGATCTGGTGCAACTGCCGAATATGTCGGTGCTGGAACTTGATCCGGGTTCCAGTCCGGCGGGGATTACCGACAAGCTCATCATCGATGCCACGACACCGGTTGCACCGGATAACCGAGGTCATTACAGCCAACCGGTATGTGATTTACCGGAAACAAAAGCCTGGGCTGAAAAGCTGACCGCCATGCTGGCCAACCGTAAATAAGGAGTAGCAGATGATTTGTCCACGTTGTGCCGATGAACATATTGAAGTGATGGCGAACTCGCCGGTAAAAGGTGTCTGGACCGTATATCAATGCCAGCATTGTCTGTACACCTGGCGTAATACCGAGCCGCTACGCCGTACCAGCCGCGAGCATTATCCGCAAGCGTTTCGCATGACGCAGAAAGATATCGACGATGCGCCAATGGTGCCAAGTATCCCGCCGCTGCTGGCGGAAGATAAGCGTTAATCAAAAAATGCCGGGTGCGGCGAAACCGTACCCGGCACAACGGCGTTACACCAGACTTTTTAACCGATAGATCCATTCCAGCGCCTGGCGAGGCGTGAGTGAATCCGGGTCGAGATTTTCCAGCGCTTCAACGGCGGGAGATGTTTCTTCCGCAACCGAAAGCAGCGACATCTGTGTACCATCGACCTGGGTTGCGGCAACATTCGGCGCGATGCTTTCCAGTTCGCGCAGTTTTTGCCGCGCACGTTTTATGACCTCTTTCGGCACACCTGCCAGGGCTGCTACCGCCAGACCATAGCTCTTGCTCGCCGCGCCATCCTGTACGCTGTGCATAAAGGCGATGGTATCGCCATGCTCTAACGCGTCCAGATGTACATTCGCGACGCCTTCCATCTTCTCCGGTAACTGAGTCAGTTCGAAGTAGTGGGTGGCGAACAATGTTAATGCTTTGATTTTATTCGCCAGATTTTCTGCGCACGCCCATGCCAGCGACAGACCGTCGTAGGTTGAAGTGCCGCGTCCAATCTCATCCATCAGCACCAGGCTGTTTTCGGTAGCATTATGCAGAATGTTGGCGGTTTCGGTCATCTCAACCATGAAGGTGGAACGACCTGATGCCAGATCATCCGCCGCGCCAACGCGGGTAAATATACGGTCGATAGGCCCAATCTCGACTTTTTGTGCCGGGACATAGCTGCCGATATACGCCAGCAGCGCAATCAATGCGGTCTGGCGCATATAGGTACTTTTCCCCCCCATGTTCGGCCCGGTGATGATCAGCATCCGGCGCTGTGGGGAAAGGTTGAGCGGGTTGGCGATAAACGGCTCTGTCAGTACCTGCTCCACCACCGGGTGACGACCCTCGGTAATACGAATACCGGGTTTATCGGTGAAGATCGGACAGGTGTAATTCAACGTATAAGCACGTTCTGCGAGGTTGACCAGGACGTCCAGTTCAGCCAGCGCGCTGGCGCTCTGTTGTAAATCAGCCAGATGCGGCAGCAGCATATCGAACAGCTCGTCGTATAGCTGTTTTTCCAGTGCCAGCGCCTTACCTTTGGAGGTCAGAACTTTGTCTTCATACTCTTTCAGTTCTGGAATAATGTAGCGTTCAGCGTTTTTCAACGTCTGGCGACGCACGTAATTAATTGGCGCCAGATGGCTCTGTCCACGACTGATCTGAATGTAGTATCCGTGAACGGCGTTGAATCCGACTTTCAGCGTATCAAGACCCGTGCGTTCGCGCTCGCGGATCTCCAGTCTGTCGAGGTAGTCGGTTGCGCCATCGGCCAGCGCTCGCCACTCGTCCAGCTCTTCGTTATAGCCAGACGCGATGACGCCGCCGTCGCGTACCAGCACCGGTGGAGCTTCCACTACGGCGCGTTCCAGCAGTTCACGCAGCTCCGCAAACTCCCCCATTTTCTCACGCAGCATCTGCACCGGGGCGCTGTCTACGTTTTCCAGTTGCGCGCGTAGTTCTGGGAGTTGCTGGAAAGCGTGGCGCATGCGGGCCAGATCGCGCGGGCGCGCGGTACGCAGAGCGAGACGCGCCAGAATGCGTTCCAGATCGCCCACCTGACGCAGCACGGGTTGCAATTCGCTGGTGATATCCTGTAGCGCGCCGATGGTTTGTTGGCGTTCAGTGAGGATTTTGGTGTCGCGGACCGGCATATGCAGCCAGCGCTTGAGCATACGGCTGCCCATCGGTGTTACGGTGCAGTCGAGTACCGAAGCCAATGTGTTTTCAACGCCGCCAGCCAGGTTCTGGGTGATCTCCAGATTGCGGCGGGTGGCGGCATCCATAATGATGCTGTCCTGCTGACGCTCCATGGTGATAGAACGAATATGCGGCAGTGAGGTACGCTGGGTATCTTTCACATATTGCAGCAGACAGCCAGCAGCGCATAATCCGCGCGGGGCGTTCTCAACGCCAAAGCCAATCAGGTCTCGTGTGCCAAACTGCAGATTTAACTGCTGACGGGCAGTATCAATTTCAAATTCCCACAGCGGACGGCGGCGCAGGCCGCGACGTCCTTCAATCAGTGAGGTTTCTGCAAAATCTTCGGCATACAGCAGTTCAGCCGGGTTAGTACGCTGCAGTTCGGCGGCCATGGTCTCGCGGTCGGCAGGCTCGCTAACGCGAAAACGCCCGGAGCTGATGTCCAGCGTGGCATAGCCGTAGCCTTTGCTGTCCTGCCAGACGGCGGCCAGCAGGTTGTCCTGGCGCTCCTGTAACAGCGCTTCATCACTGATGGTGCCGGGCGTAACGATGCGCACAACTTTACGCTCCACCGGTCCTTTGCTGGTGGCCGGATCACCAATCTGTTCGCAAATAGCGACGGATTCCCCTTGATTGACCAGCTTGGCAAGGTAGTTTTCTACCGCATGGTGGGGAATACCCGCCATTGGGATGGGCTCGCCTGCGGATGCGCCGCGCTTAGTCAGGGAGATATCAAGCAGCTGAGACGCGCGTTTCGCATCGTCATAAAACAGTTCATAAAAGTCGCCCATGCGGTAAAACAGCAGTATTTCCGGGTGCTGAGCTTTCAGCTTGAGATACTGCTGCATCATGGGGGTGTGGGCGTCGAGATTATCGATTGTACTCATGGAGTTGTGTCCAGTTCCCTGATTTTCAATGGATTGCGATATTCTTGTTTTCGTTGTTATCACATAAGAAGCACATGATAACGGAGATATGCTTTTCAGGGAAAGCGGGGAAGGATGACTTCTCGATCCAGATTCCGCTCCGGGGCGACTCAGACGATGACAATGTATTCTGGAGAGGGGAGAACCATAAATTCATCCTCTGGCATTCCCTCGTAGGTTGAGCCACCAGAACGCTTACTAATTATTCATTTTGCGGCAACGCATAATTCTGGCAGTACAGGTAGGGGATCCCTTCTTTGGTAATCAGATACGTCTTGCTATTTAGCGCAAAATAATCATCGCATGGCCTGCCATGGGTATAATATAAGCGCACAAATTATAAGTGTCAGCGTCACCATGATTATTTCTGCGGTGGTGAACAAAGATTGACGCGGTGCCCCAGGCAACAGATCCTCTATAACGGTATCCGGGGTTATGGGCTCTGCCCGGGGTGACGGTTCGCTGGTGAAAGCGCGAAAAGGGAGCGGTGGCTATCAATTGACTTTTGACGGCGTGGCGGCGCATGACGGGAATGAACCTGAAAAAGAGCGTTCTGCCATTACTGCTTTTGCTAACAGTGTGCAGGCAATTAACGCATTGACTGATATGACCCGTGGAACCACCCTTAATATGGGTGTAGTGCAGGGGAGAAGCGTGGTGAACGTCGTCGCTGCAGAGCTACATGCGCAACTGGATGTGCGTTTTGGGGAATATGAAGAGTATGACCGCGCGCACAAGTCGCTACAGTCGCTGTGTCAGCAAGGTTTCCTTGATGGTGTGACCACCACGTTGACCCGCGTAATTCATAAACCCGCGATGGCGGCGAGTAAGAGACATAACGCCTGATGGCTCTGGTTGAACGGGCAGGGGTCTGTCGGTGCAGGTTTTCACAGTGCCGATGAGTGGCTTGATAATGCCTCAATTGAACCGCGGATCCGTTTATTAAATCGTATTATCACTATGTTGTAGCTTATGAATATAGCCTCCTGCGGGAGGCTATATTCATCTCTGGGGTATCTGTCGATGCCATAATATTAACGGGCATACTATTAAGTATTATTTATATATCATGCCGCAGCAGCTGTTTCTCGAAACGGCGATCGCGCAGACCGGAATAAATAAAAGTAATCACAAACAGCAGAGAAAATAGTACGACGATGGTGGGGGCTGGTGCGCTGTCGATGAAAAATGACAGATACACGCCCATAAACGAGGTAACGACTGAGATAACCACTGCCAGCCACAAGGCATGGAAAAATTTCCGTGTCATTAATATCGCGATGGCGCCCGGGGCAATTAGTAAGGAAATCGACAAAATAATGCCTACCGATTTCAGCGTGGCGACGATCGTCAGGGCAATCATACACAACAGACCATAATGCAGCAGCGTCGTGTTAAGACCGCTGGCCTTTGCCTGATGCGGATCGAATGCGTGCAGTAGCAGATCTTTCCACTTTAGCCCGATGATAAGCGCAATCCCCAGCGTGATAACGGAGGTTTGCGCAATATCGCTAAACGACACGCCCAGCATATCGCCGAACAGAATATGATCGAGATGGACCTCCGACTGGATCGAAACGTACAGCACCAGGCCCGCGCCAAACATACCGGAAAAGACGATCCCCATCAGGGTGTCACGCTTAATTCGGCTATTGTCGTCGAGATAGCCCGTCGCCACCGCGCAAAACAGTCCGGCGATAAACGCGCCAATCGCCAGTGGAATACCTGCAATCCACGCCAGCACAATGCCGGGGAAAACCGCGTGGCTCATGGCATCGCCCATCAGCGCCCAGCCTTTAAGCACCAAAAACACCGACAACAGCGCACAGGGGATGGCGACAATGGTGGAGATGACCAGCGCATTGACCATAAAGCTAAACTGAAAGGGTTCCAGCAGCGTCGTTAAGCTCATACGGACTCCTTGTTTACCTGACGGGCACGACGGCGATTCGCCAGCAGACCGTGTTTTGGCGCAAAGACAAACGCCAGCAGGAACAGCAGCGTTTGTAGAACCACAATAATTCCGCCGGTTGCGCCGTCCAGCCAGTAGCTCAGCCAGGCGCCAAAAAAGCTGGTCAGGCTGCCGATAGCTACGGCGATAGTGAGTAGACGTGGAAAACGATCCGTCAGCAGCCAGGCGGTGGCGCCGGGTGTGACCACCAGACAAATCACCAGAAATGCGCCGACGGTTTGCAGAGCGGCAACCGTGGAAACGGAGAGCAGCGTAAAAAATAACAGCTTTAGGCGGCCAGGATTCAGACCGATAGAACGCGCATGGTTTTCATCAAAAAAAACCACCATCAGATCTTTCCACTTCAACAACAGAATAGTCAACGAGATGACGCCGATGATGGCCAGTTGCACAATATCTTCCGGTGCAATCGCCAGCACGTTTCCCAGAATAATGGTCTGGATGTTGACCGACATCGGATTGAGCGACACCATAAACAGCCCGATACCGAAAAAAGAGGAAAAAATCAGTCCGATAATCGCATCTTCCTTCAGGCGCGAGCGCTGATTGAGAAACAGCATGCTGCCCGCTGCCAGTCCACCGGAAAGAAAAGCGCCAAGCGCGAAGGGAAGCCCTAACATATAAGCGCCAGCAACGCCCGGAACGATAGAGTGCGACAGCGCGTCGCCAATCAGCGACCAGCCTTTGAGCATCAGATAGCAGGAGAGAAACGCACACAGGCCGCCGACCATCGCCGAGACCCACATCGCGTTGAGCATGTACTGGTAACCAAACGGTTCTGTCAGCCAGGTCATGATTATTCCCCCTCGTTGGCCGCACGTCGCGAAATAAACGGGCGTTCATCATCGGTAATCACATGTTGCTCACCGCCGCTCAGCGCCACATGGCGCAGAACGCCGCTGAATGCCTGCTCGAGATTCTCAGTCGTAAAGGTGGTTTCGGTCGGGCCACTTGCCAACACCGTACCTTTAATCATTACCGTGTAATCACAAAACTCGGTAACGGACCCCAGATTATGGGTAGAGACCAGCATGGTCCGCCCCTCATCGCGCAGTTCGCGTAGCAGGTCGATGATGCGCGCCTCGGTTTTCACATCCACGCCGGTGAAGGGTTCATCCAGCAAAATCACCTGTCCATCCTGGGCAATAGCCCTCGCCAGAAAAACGCGTTTTTTCTGCCCGCCGGACAGTTCACCTATCTGGCGATGGCGATAGTCCAGCATATCGACCCGTGCCAGCGCCGCATCAACACAGGCGCGGTCGATCTGTTTTGGCCGACGCAGCCAGCCCATGTGGCCAAAGCGACCCATCATTACCACATCTTCCACCAGTACCGGAAACGACCAGTCCACCTCTTCCGACTGAGGAACATAGGCAATCAGATTCTGTTTCAGCGCCTGATTAACCGGCTGTTGCAGAATAGATATTTCCCCCTGCGCCAGGCGAACAAAACCCATCAGCGCTTTAAAAAGCGTTGATTTTCCCGAACCGTTTACGCCGACCAGGGCGGCAATCGAACCACCCGGAACCTGAAAAGTGGCGTCCCGCAATGCGGTGTGACCGTTGCGATACGTCACCGTAACCTGATTTACGGTAATCGCAGAGTGACTCATGGTTGGCTCTCCAGACCTTCGTTGATGCCGTTAACAATGGTTTGTGTTGTGACGCGCAGTAAATCCAGATAGGTCGGTACCGGGCCATCAGCAGCGCTGAGCGAATCGACATACAGCACGCCGCCGTAATGTGCGCCAGATTCACGGGCGACCTGACGCGCAGGCTTGTCGGAGACAGTGCTTTCGCTAAATACCGTTGGGATATGATGCGCTCTGATCGCATCGATCACTTTGCGTACCTGTTTGGGGGTGCCCTGCTGATCGGCGTTGATCGGCCACAGATACAACTCTTTCAGGCCGTTATCGCGTGCCAGATAAGAAAACGCGCCTTCACTGGTGACCAGCCAGCGTTTATCGGCAGGGAGCTTCGCCAGTTCTGCATGTAGTGGCGCCAGGGTCTGCTGGATTTTGGCTTTATAGCTCTGTGCATTTTTCTGGTAGATCGCGGCATTCTGCGGATCGTATTTCATCAGCGCATCGCGAATATTATCCACGTAGATAAGCGCGTTCTCTGCCGACATCCAGGCGTGCGGATTCGGTTTGCCGTTGTACGGCCCTTCGCTGATACCCATTGGCTGCACACCGTTGGAGACCATTACCTCCGGCACGCCGGATAAATGCTGGTAGAAACGGGCAAACCACAGCTCAAGGTTGAGCCCGTTCGAAAGGATAAGCTGTGCGCCTTGCGCCCGCTTGATATCGCCCGGCGTGGGTTGATATTCATGAATTTCTGCCCCAGGTTTGGTGATGGAACTGACGTCCGCGGCGTCACCTGCCACGTTACTTGCCATATCCGCAATCACCGTAAAAGTGGTTATCACTTTGAACTTTTCTTGCGCCCAGGCAGGCGACAACGTCAGCGCCGTTAACGCGCCAGCAAGGAGAAATGACTTCAGATGGGGCAACTGCGGCATAGTATCCCTCACAACAAAGTGGTTAATTTATCAACGAATATAGCATTTGCTATGTTATATAGCACAAGGTATAAACAAATGAAAATAATTCTTATTTGCGTAGGGTGCTAAGGATGTATCACCTTCAGGTAATAGTCCTGTGCATGATTAAGGTGTATTATTTATGCAACTTAATTGGGAGGCACCATGTCCGGCAAACGTATTGCACGTGAAAAAATGACGATCCAGAGAATGATCTCGCTGTACGAGAGCCGGTGTCCGCAGGCCTCAGACGAGCCGGGGCATTACGATGCGTTGTTTGCCTATGCGCAAAAACGTCTCGATAAATGCGTATTTGGTGAGGAAAAACCGGCCTGCAAACAGTGCCCGGTACACTGTTATCAACCCGCCAAACGTGAAGAGATGAAGCAGATTATGCGCTGGGCTGGGCCAAGAATGCTCTGGCGTCATCCGATCCTGACCGTACGTCATCTGATTGATGACAAACGTCCCGTCCCGGAATTGCCCGAGAAGTACCAGCGGAAGAAGTAATGTAGCAATTCTATGCCGGATGGCGGTTGCGCCTTATCCGGCCTACAAATATAAACGCACCAGTGGGTAGACCCGATAAGCAAAGCGCCATCGGGCGAACCGTTAAACCAGCGCATCCTTATCAATACCCAGGCGCTTCATGCGTGACAGTAACGTCGTGCGCTTCAGTCCCAGTCGTTGCGCCGCGCCTTTGGGGCCGGCAACCACGCCGTTAGTCTCTTTCAGCACGCGCATGATCAGCTGGTATTCATCTTCGCCATCTTGTGCGACTTCGGTCGCCACTGGCGGCGTGGAAGGCGTCAAAGCGACAACATCCGGCAGAGACAGTTGCAGTACATTGCCCCTTGTGAGCAGCACCGCGCGTTCTACCACATTTTCCAGTTCACGCACGTTACCCGGCCATTCCATACTGCTCAGCGTACGCAGCGCTTCGGCGGGAATACTGTCGATATTGCGCCCCATTCGGCGGGCAATTTTAAAGGTGAAAGCTTTTACCAATAGCGGAATATCTTCCGGGCGTTCGCGCAGCGGCGGCAGATGGATCGGGAAGACGTTCAGCCGATAGTAGAGATCGTTGCGAAACTCGCGATCGGCGACCATCTTTTTCAGATCGCGGTTGGTGGCGGCGATCAAACGGACATCGGTCTGGATCAGCTTATTGCTGCCCAGACGCTCAAACTCCTGTTCCTGCAAAACGCGCAATAGCTTCGGCTGAAGCTCAAGCGGCATGTCGCCCACTTCATCAAGGAACAGTGAGCTTTTGTCCGCCAGTTCGAAACGCCCAATACGTTGCGTGCTGGCTCCGGTAAACGCACCGCGCTCATGACCAAACAGATCGCTTTCCAGCAATCCGGCAGGCATTGCCGCACAGTTCATTTTTACCATCCGGCGGGCGTTACGGCCGCTCAGGTTATGAATCGCTCTGGCGATCAGCTCTTTGCCTGTCCCGGTCTCGCCGAGAATCAATACGGTGCTGTCACTTTGCGCCACCATCTCGACCTGTTTGAGCACACTGTACATCGCTTCGCTGCGGCCAATGATTTCGCCGAACTCGCTGTCAACGTTGTTGAGCTGCTCTGTCAGCGCCAGGTTTTCATCGACCAGACGTTCTTTCAGACGGTGAATTTCCTGGTAGGCGAGGGCGTTATCCACGGCAATCGCCACACGCTCGGCAATCTGGCGTAGCAGTTTGAGATTGGCGGTGGTGAAGACTTTCTCTTCGCACTGCGCCAGCTTCAGTACGCCAAGCATGTTATTGCCGGACATCAACGGCAGCAGGCACAGCGTCTGTAATTGGTTGCCCCAGGTCTCGAACAGCATCCGTTCATAAGGAGCAAGGGCGTCGCGTTCGCTCAGGTTAATCAGCAGCATCTCTTTGCTTTTGAAGACCCGCTCAGAGAGTGTGCCTGCTTCGTCCACTTCGCTCTGTTCGTGCGCCGGATGATGCTCATCCAGATAGTGGGTGGAGTAGATGCTCAGCTTATTTTTGCGACTGCTGCGTAACACGATACTGATAGCATCGATGTCGAAATAATGGTGGATCTCTTTGGCGACTTCGCTGACCAGTTCATCTATGTCCAGTCGGGAAAGCACCGCATTGGTGATGGCGACCAGGATGCGAAAGTTGTCACGCTCACGGCACAGCAGATCGTAATCGACGTTATTGCTGACTCGGCTCTGAATTTGTTCAGCCACGACACCGACAATCTGGGTGAAGGTCTGGAGCCGATTGTACTCTTTTTCGCTCCATGGCCGGTCTTCGTTACGGATGAATTCGCAACCGCCAAAGATGCGCCCATCCGCTGCCAGCGGCAGCAGACAGTAGTGACCAAATTCAGAATACAATCCGCCGGATGCCAGCTGCGGCCAGGTTTCCGTGAACTCATGATAGTTGCAGTGCAGCGCGTCGGGGCGCGACAGGATACGGCGTATCGGCCCATGCGCCAGCACCGTTTCGTCTTCATAATCGATAGGTTTACTATTTTCGCGCGTCGCAAAATAACGCGCACGTTGCGTTTGTGCCTGCCATAAGACAATAGCCGCGCAGTCGGCCAGTCCGGAATGCCTGGCCAGCTGTGAAAGCGCCTCGCTGAGAGACTGAAGATCGGGCTGCTGTAATAATGTACGAGTAATATCGAACAGGCCTTGCTGTCCGAGGTCACTCATCGGTGTATACGACATATTGCTTTTCCAGGGAAAGCACCGCAAAACGGTGCGAAAACGGTAAATGAATTATAGGTATAAGTCGTAAATTATTGCCGGATGGCTGACCGTAAACTCACTGGTCACGCAATCCGTAGGCCTGATAAGCAAAGCCATCAGGCGATAATGCAGCGTTAATGCCGGATGTCGACGCCAGGGCGTCTTATCCGGCTTACAGCATGCTGCCAACTGGCTGCTAGCATATACGAGGTAAAGGTTCAGCGTGTGGTAAATCGAGGGTTCGTTTCACGCCATACAGTCCGGCAAGACGTACCCCTTTACGTTCAACTACTTCGCCAATCATTGCCGCGTCGCGTCCTAACGGATGCGCACGCAGCGCGGCAAGCACGCTTTCAGCAGCCTGACGCTCAACGGCAATCACCAATTTGCCTTCGTTGGCAAAGTTGAGCGCATCGAGGCCCAGCAGCTCGCAAACGCCACGCACCGCAGGCTTCATGGGCAGGGCCGCTTCAGACAGCTCAATACCAAATCCACATGATGCGGCAAACTCATGCGTCACCGCATTCACGCCGCCACGGGTGGCGTCACGCAGCGCCTTCACGCCGGGTATATCACGTATCGTCTGGATAAGCGGCGTGAGCACCGCACAGTCGCTAACCAGTTCGCCATCAAGACCCAATTGCTCGCGCAGATTAAGAATGGTTGCACCATGGTCGCCGAGCGTACCGCTAACCAGCAATACATCGCCAGGGCCGAGAGTTTGCGCGCCCCAGTGAATGTTGGCGGGGATCGCCCCCATACCGGCGGTGTTGATGAACAACTTATCCGCGGCGCCACGCTGCACGACTTTGGTATCACCGGTCACGATGGCGATGCCCGCTTCGCGTGCGGTTGCCGCCATACTGGTGACGACGGTTTTCAGCGTCTCCATTGGCAGACCTTCTTCAAGGATAAACCCGCAGGAGAGATAACGCGGAATCGCGCCGCTGACGGCGACATCGTTCGCCGTACCGCAGATAGCCAGCTTGCCAATATTACCGCCGGGGAAGAACAACGGGTCGATAACGTAGCTGTCGGTAGAGAACGCCAGACGATCGCCCTCTGCAACCAACTGCGCCAGTTCCAGACGCGCCTGATCTTCCTGTTCCGCCAGCCACGGATTAGCAAAAGCCTCCATAAACAGACTGTTGATCAACTGCTGCATAGCCTGACCGCCGCTACCGTGGGCGAGTTGTACGCTGTTCATGCTTCACACTCCTGCTGACGATACTGATACCAGGCGGCACATGCGCCTTCTGAGGAGACCATCAGTGCGCCAAAGGCGGTCTCCGGGTTACAGGTTTTACCAAATAACGGGCACTGATGCGGTTTACATCTGCCGGTCAACACCTCTCCGCAACGCGCGCGCGGATCGTCATATACCTGCTGTGGCGCTGGCTGAAAATGCGCTTCGGCATCAAAACGTTGATAGTCCGGCGTCAGGTGAACGCCAGACGATTCGATCACGCCCAGACCGCGCCATTCACTGTCGCCGTTGACGCAAAATACCTCAGCGATGGCCTGTTGCGCTAAGGCGTTACCGGCATCCGGTACCACGCGGCGGTACTGGTTTTCGACCTGGCTTTGGGCGGCGATTTTCTGTTCAATCAGCATCACCACGCCTTGCAGCAGGTCGAGCGGCTCAAAGCCGGCGACCACTAACGGGCGATGGAAATCTGAGGCAATGAAATTATAGGCGTCGGTGCCAATCACCATGCTGACGTGCCCCGGTGCTAAAAAGGCATCGATGCCGTTGTCCGGCTGTTCCAGCAGGCTGCGCAGCGTGGGGATAAGCGTAATGTGCTGACAGAAAAAGTAAAAGTTCTGCACATCGCGTTGTTTGGCCTGCTGCAGGGTAATGGCGGTGGTCGGCATGGTGGTTTCAAAACCCAGACCAAAGAACACAACCTTACGCGTCGGGTTTTCCTGCGCCAGCTTCAGCGCATCCATCGGCGAATAGACGATGCGGATATCCGCGCCGCGCGCTTTGGCCTGTAGTAGTGAGCCTTGTTTTCCCGGCACGCGCATGGCGTCGCCAAAGGTGCAGAAAATCACTTCCGGATGGCTGGCGATTTCAACACAGCTGTCGATTCTGCCCATCGGCAGAACGCAAACCGGGCAGCCAGGGCCGTGAATGAACTCCACGTTTTCGGGCAGCAGTTGGTCGAGTCCGAATTTGAAAATAGCGTGGGTATGACCACCACAAACTTCCATGATGCGTAGCGGTCGTTCAGCGGTATAGGGGAGGAGAGCGGCACGTTCACGCAGGTGCTCTATCAACTGCATCACCTGTTCTGGTGCGCGGTATTCGTCAACAAAACGCATTTATTTTTCCTCGCCGTACAGCAACGCGCCGACATCCGGCTCAACGTCAAACATATTTTGCAGCGCGTCGAGCGTGTCGCGCGCTTCTGCTTCATTAATGATGCTCATCGCAAAGCCGACGTGGACCAGTACCCACTGACCCAGACGCGGCTGACCATTTTCATCACAGCTACCGACCAGCGTCAGGTCGACGTCGCGCTGAATACCGCAAACGTCGACTTTGGCCTGGTTGCCATCAATGGTGCGGATTTGACCCGGAACACCTATGCACATCGCTGCGTCTCCAGCCAGGAGAGCCATTGGTCCATCCCTTCGCCGCTGGTGGCGGAAATCAGGATGATCTCAATGTCCGGGTTCACTTCCCGGGCGCTGGCGATGCACTTTTCAACATCAAAATTGAGGTACGGCAGCAGATCCACTTTATTGAGCAGCATCAGCGATGCGGCGGCAAACATATGCGGATATTTCAGCGGCTTATCTTCGCCTTCGGTGACGGACAGCACCGCCACTTTATGACGTTCGCCGAGGTCGAAGCTGGCCGGGCAGACCAGGTTACCGACGTTTTCAATAAACAGAATGCCGTTGTCATCAAGCGGCAAACGCGGCGCGGCGTCAGCAATCATTTGCGCGTCAAGGTGGCAACCTTTACCCGTGTTGACCTGGATGGCGGGGGTGCCGGTGGCGCGAATACGGGCGGCATCGTTGACCGTCTGTTGGTCGCCTTCAATCACGGCGCACGGAACGCTGTCTTTCAGTTTGATCAGCGTTTCGGTCAGTAGCGTCGTTTTACCTGAGCCCGGGCTTGAGACGAGGTTTAATACCAGATGCTGACGAGCGGCAAAACGGGCGCGGTTACGTTCGGCCAGACGGTTATTTTTGTCCAGCACGTCAATTTCGACTTCCAGCATACGGCGCTGGCTCATGCCTGGCGCATGGGTACCCGCCTCGCCATGACCGTAGTGCAGGTCGCCTTCTGCGGTCTGGCTCGGTGCGAAATTAGAGGTTTTCACACCGGTAATATTCAGCGCCGGGCGAGCCGCCGGGGCAAATGGCGCGCTGCGAAACGCCGAGTGGGGATTATGCTCATCACCCTCTATATAAAGGTTGCCTTCAGCGCAACCACATGTCGTACACATCGCTCACTCCTGATCTCTTTCTTGTTACAGGCTTTTTGCCGGATGGCGACGCAAGCGTCTTCTCCGGCCTGGCAGGTGCCACCGGAATTAGTCTTCGGCGTCGCCTATTTCAATTCGTCGAATCTGTAGACCATCATCGGCCACAATTCTCAGCGTATCGCTGTTGCATTGCGGACACCGACGCACGCGTTGCGTCAGTAACGTGACGTATTGCTGACAAGATTCGCACCAACATTCCGCTTCTTGTTCTTCGAGGTGGAGTTTACAACCTTCTGCAAGGGTCCCACGGCATACCAGATCAAAACAAAAGGCGAGAGCGCTGGTTTCTACGCAAGAAAATGCGCCAATTTTGAGCCAGACCCCAGTTACTCGCTTGGCACCGTGTTGCGTGGCCTGTTGTTCAATCAATTCCAGTGCTCTTTGGCAGAGGGTTATTTCGTGCATACCGCCTCCTATGAAGTTGCCGTATTAAAAGCAATAAACATGCCAGGTTGAATTTTTTCATCCGTGACAATGACGATAATGACGAAATGACACGTCGTCACCCGTCTTTGATTTTTTATACCATTGAAAATAAAAGAAATTAATTTTGGCATGAAATGTGCTTAAGGCTGTTCATCTCTGCTAAACGGGTAACCTGACATGACTATTTGGGAAATAAGCGAAAAAGCCGATTACATCGCTGAACGGCATCGTCGCCTACAGGACCAGTGGCGTATTTACTGCAACTCGCTGGTTCAGGGGATCACCCTGTCGAAAGCGCGTTTGCATCATGCGATGAGCTGCGCGCCGGACAAAGATCTGTGCTTTGTCCTTTTTGAACACTTCGTTATCTACGTCACGCTGGCGGATGGTTTCAACAGTCACACCATCGAGTATTACGTCGAAACGAAAGAGGGTGATGATAAACAACTGATTGCACAGGCACAGTTGACCATCGACGGTAAAGTTGATGAGCGTATCAGCAACCGCGATCGCGAGCAGGTGCTGGAGCACTATCTCGAAAAAATCGCCAGTGTCTACGACAGCCTGTACACCGCGGTTGAGAACAATATGCCGGTGAATTTAAGCCAACTGGTTGCGGGACATAGCCCGGCGTAAGCCTCGGGTGCTGCCCACGTTTGTCATGACGCGGCGTTACCACTGCGTCACGACAGTTTAGGGAATGGGCATGTCGAAAAATGTCGAAATGACATTTGCCTGACATGTTTTCGTCAAAAATGACTATCACCTGAGGAATGCCTGGTGAATCGTTTTGTAATTGCTGACTCCACTCTTTGTATTGGCTGCCACACCTGTGAAGCCGCCTGCTCAGAGACACATCGCCAGCATGGCCTGCAGTCAATGCCGCGCCTGAAAGTGATGTTAAATGAAAAAGAATCCGCGCCGCAGCTTTGCCACCAGTGTGAAGATGCGCCTTGCGCTACCGTTTGTCCGGTTAATGCGATTAATCGCGTTGACGGCGCCGTACAGCTGAATGAAAGCCTGTGCGTAAGCTGCAAACTGTGCGGGATCGCCTGTCCGTTCGGCGCTATTGAGTTTTCCGGTAGCCGTCCGCTGCATATCCCGGCAAACGCCAATACATCAAAAGCGCCGCCGGCCCCGCCAGCTCCAGCTCGCGTAAGCACGCTGCTGGACTGGGTTCCGGGCATTCGTGCCATCGCGGTGAAATGCGATCTGTGTAGTTTTGACGAGCAAGGTCCGGCCTGTGTACGCATGTGTCCGACCAAAGCCCTGCATCTGGTGAGCAACATGGATATCGCCCGCGCCAGCAAACGTAAACGTGAGCTGACTTTCAATACCGACTTCGGCGATCTCACCTTGTTTCAGCAGGCTCAAAGTGGAGATGCAAAATGAGCGCAATTTCACTGATTAACAGCGGCGTGGCCTGGTTTACAGCGGCTGCGGTTCTGGCATTTCTGTTTTCATTTCATAAACCGCTGAGCGGCTGGATTGCAGGGGTTGGCGGCGCGGTTGGCAGTTTGTGTACGGCTGGCGCGGGTTTTATGGTGCTGACCAACGCGCTGGCGGTAAGCGGTGTGATGCCGTTTATTGGTCACAGCCTGCAAATTACCCCGTTGAACGCTATCTGGCTGATTACTCTGGGCCTGTGCGGTCTGTTTGTCAGCCTGTACAACATTGACTGGCATCGCCATCCACAGGTGAAAGCCAACGGCCTGCTAGTGAATCTGCTGATGGCCGCAGCGGTATGTGCGGTGGTTGCCAGCAACCTCGGTACGCTGGTGGTGATGGCGGAAATCATGGCGCTGTGCGCGGTGTTCCTGACCGGTTGCAGTAAAGAAGGCAAGCTGTGGTTTGCGCTGGGGCGCATCGGCACGCTGCTGTTGGCGATTGCCTGCTACCTGGTGTGGCAGCGCTACGGTACGCTGGAACTGCGTCTGCTCGATCTGCGCACCCAGGAGCTGCCGCTTGGGTCTGACATCTGGCTGCTGGGCGTGGCGGGTTTTGGCCTGCTGGCCGGGATTATCCCACTGCACGGTTGGGTGCCGCAGGCACACGCCAACGCCAGCGCGCCGGCTGCGGCACTGTTTTCTACCGTGGTCATGAAGGTCGGTCTGCTGGGTATTCTCTCCCTGTCGCTGCTGGGCGGTAACGCGCCGCTGTGGTGGGGCATTACGCTGTTGGTGCTGGGTATGATCACCGCATTTGTCGGCGGTCTGTATGCGCTAATGGAACATAACATCCAGCGTTTGCTGGCGTACCACACGCTGGAAAACATCGGCATTATTCTGCTGGGGCTGGGCGCTGGCGTAACCGGGATTTCACTGAATCAACCGGCGCTGATTGCGTTGGGTTTGACCGGGGGTCTGTATCATCTGGTCAACCACAGCCTGTTCAAAAGCGTTCTGTTCCTCGGTGCTGGCAGCATCTGGTTCCGTACCGGTCATCGTGATATCGAGAAGTTGGGCGGTATCGGTAAACGTATGCCGGTTATCTCTCTGGCGATGCTGGTTGGCCTGATGGCGATGGCCGCACTGCCGCCGCTGAACGGTTTTGCCGGTGAGTGGGTCATCTATCAGTCCTTCTTTAAGCTTGGCAACAGCGGCGCGTTTGTCGGTCGTCTGTTAGGGCCGTTGCTGGCGGTAGGACTGGCGATTACTGGCGCGCTGGCGGTGATGTGTATGGCGAAAGTGTATGGCGTTACGTTCCTTGGCGCGCCGCGCACGAAGGAAGCTGAAAATGCCTGCTGCGCGCCAATCCTGATGGGCGTGAGCGTGGTTGCGCTGGCTATCTGCTGCGTGATTGGCGGCGTTGCTGCGCCGTGGCTGCTGCCGATGATTTCCTCTGCCGTTCCACTGCCGCTGGAAACCGCGAACACCACCGTTTCTCAGCCAATGATCACGCTGCTGCTGATCGCGTGTCCGCTGCTGCCGTTCATCATCATGGCAATTTTCAAAGGCAACCGTCTGCCGTCGCGTTCACGCGGTGCGGCATGGGTGTGTGGCTACGATCACGAGCAGTCAATGGTCATTACCGCACACGGTTTTGCCATGCCGGTGAAAGAAGCCTTTGCCCCGGTACTCAAATTGCGTAAATGGCTGAACCCGGTATCACTGGTTCCGGGCTGGCAGAATGCGGCCGCCCCGGTACTGTTTCGTCGCCTGGCGTTGATTGAGCTGGCGGTGCTGGTGGTGATTGTGGTTTCACGAGGAGCCTGAAAATGAGTGTTTTATATCCGTTAATTCAGGCGCTGGTGCTGTTTGCCGTTGCGCCGCTGCTGTCCGGTGTGACCCGCGTGGCGCGTGCGCGTTTGCATAATCGTCGCGGTCCGGGCGTTTTGCAGGAATACCGCGACATTATCAAACTGCTGGGCCGTCAGAGCATTGCGCCTGCGGATTCCAGCTGGGTTTTCCGCCTGACGCCATTTGTGATGGTAGGTGTGATGCTGACTATCGCCACCGCGTTGCCGGTAGTGACCGTTGGTTCACCGCTGCCGCAATTGGGTGATCTGATCACCTTAATTTACCTGTTCGCCATCGCCCGTTTCTTTTTCTCTATCGCGGGCCTGGATACTGGTAGCCCGTTTACTGCGATTGGCGCCAGCCGCGAAGCGATGCTCGGCGTGCTGGTTGAACCTATCCTGTTGCTGGGACTGTGGGTGGCGGCGCAGGTTGCGGGTTCAACCCATATCAGCAATATCGCCGATACCGTTTACCACTGGCCTGCTGCGCGCAGCATCCCGCTGATTCTGGCCCTGTGCGCCTGTGCTTTCGCCACCTTTATCGAAATGGGCAAACTGCCGTTCGATCTGGCGGAAGCAGAGCAGGAACTGCAGGAAGGTCCATTGACCGAATACAGCGGCAGCGGTTTTGCGGTGCTGAAGTGGGGCATTAGCCTCAAACAGCTGGTCGTTCTGCAAATGTTCGTCGGCGTGTTCCTGCCGTGGGGACAGATGGAGACCTTCACCGCGGGTGGGCTGCTGCTGGCGCTGGTGATTGCCGTCGTCAAGCTGGTCCTCGGCGTGCTGGTCATTGCCTTGTTCGAAAACAGCATGGCGCGTCTGCGTTTTTGCGCCACTTCACGCGTGACCTGGGCCGGTTTTGGGTTTGCGTTTTTAGCGTTCGTCTCCTTGCTGGTGGCGTGATTTAAGAGAGTTTGAGCATGTCTGAAGAAAAATTAGGTCAACACTATCTCGCCGCTCTGCACCAGGCCTTTCCGGGCGTGGTGCTGGATGAAGCCTGGCAGACCAAAGATCAGCTGACGATCACCGTCAAGGTGAACTACCTGCCGGAAGTGGTTGAGTTCCTGTACTACAAACAGGGCGGCTGGTTGTCCGTGCTGTTTGGTAACGACGAACGTCAGCTGTGCGGCCATTACGCCGTTTATTACGTGATGTCGATGGAGCAGGGCACCAAGTGCTGGATTACCGTCCGCGTTGAAGTGGATGCCAATAAGCTGGAATTCCCATCCGTGACGCCACGCGTTCCGGCAGCCGTCTGGGGCGAGCGTGAAGTGCGCGACATGTACGGTTTGATCCCGGTCGGTTTGCCGGATGAACGTCGTCTGGTGCTGCCGGATGATTGGCCGGACGAGCTGTATCCGCTGCGTAAAGACAGTATGGATTATCGTCAGCGCCCGGCGCCGACCACCGATGCTGAAACCTACGAGTTCATCAACGAACTGGGTGACAAGAAAAATAACGTGGTGCCGATTGGCCCGCTGCACGTGACCTCCGATGAGCCCGGTCACTTCCGTCTGTTTGTTGACGGCGAGAACATCATCGACGCCGACTATCGTCTGTTCTATGTCCACCGCGGCATGGAGAAACTGGCGGAAACCCGTATGGGTTACAACGAAGTGACGTTCCTGTCGGACCGCGTGTGCGGCATCTGCGGTTTTGCCCACAGCACCGCCTATACCACCTCCGTAGAGAATGCGATGGGTATCGTGGTGCCGGAGCGCGCGCAGATGATCCGCGCCATTCTGCTGGAAGTGGAGCGTTTGCACTCGCATCTGTTGAACCTCGGCCTGGCCTGTCACTTCACCGGTTTTGATTCCGGCTTTATGCAGTTCTTCCGCGTGCGTGAAACGTCGATGAAGATGGCGGAGATCCTCACCGGGGCGCGTAAAACTTACGGTATGAACCTGATCGGCGGTATTCGTCGTGACCTGCTGAAAGACGATATGATCCAGACCCGTCAACTGGCGCAGCAGATGCGTCGTGAGGTGCAGGAACTGGTCGATATGCTGCTCAGCACGCCGAACATGGAACAGCGTACCGTGGGTATTGGTCGTCTGGATCCGGAGATCGCCCGCGACTTTAGTAACGTCGGTCCGATGGTTCGCGCCAGCGGTCACGCGCGTGACACCCGCGCCGATCACCCATTTGTGGGTTATGGTTTGCTGCCGATGGAAGTGCACAGCGAGCAGGGTTGCGACGTCATTTCTCGTCTTAAAGTCCGTATCAATGAAGTCTATACCGCACTGAACATGATCGACTTTGGTCTGGACAACCTGCCGGGCGGCCCGCTGGCGGTGGAAGGCTTTACCTATATTCCTCACCGCTTCGCGCTGGGATTTGCCGAAGCGCCGCGCGGCGATGACATCCACTGGAGCATGACCGGCGATAACCAGAAACTGTATCGCTGGCGCTGCCGTGCGGCGACCTACGCCAACTGGCCAACGCTGCGTTACATGCTGCGTGGCAACACTGTTTCCGATGCCCCGCTGATTATCGGTAGCCTCGATCCTTGCTACTCCTGTACTGACCGTATGACCGTGGTCGATGTGCGTAAGAAGAAGAGCAAAGTCGTACCGTACAAAGAACTTGAGCGCTACAGCATCGAGCGTAAAAACTCGCCGCTGAAATAAGGAATCGCCATGTTTACCTTTATCAAAAAAGTCATCAAAACCGGGGCGCCGACGTCGTCGTATCCGCTGGAGCCGATTGCGGTCGATAAAAATTTCCGCGGTAAACCCGAGCACAATCCGCAGCAGTGCATTGGCTGCGCGGCCTGTGTCAATGCGTGTCCATCCAATGCGCTGACGGTTGAAACCGATCTGGTTACCAATGAGCTGGCGTGGCAGTTCAACCTCGGTCGCTGCATCTTCTGCGCCCGCTGCGAAGAAGTTTGCCCGACGGCGGCGATCAAGCTGTCGCAGGAATATGAGCTGGCGGTATGGAAGAAAGAAGATTTCCTGCAGCAGTCTCGCTTTTCGCTGTGTAACTGCCGCGTCTGTAACCGCCCGTTCGCGGTACAAAAAGAGATTGATTACGCCATTGCGCTGCTCAAGCACAACGGTGACAGTCGCGCGGAAAACCACCGTGAAAGCTTTGAGACCTGCCCGGATTGTAAGCGCCAGAAATGTCTGGTGCCGTCTGACCGTATTGAACTGACTCGCCATATGAAAGAGGCCAGCTGATGAGCAATTTATTAGGCCCACGTGACGCCAACGGTATTCCGGTACCGATGACGGTGGATGAATCCATTGCCAGCATGAAAGCATCGCTGCTGAAAAGCATCAAGCGTTCAGCGTATGTTTATCGTGTGGACTGCGGCGGCTGCAACGGCTGCGAAATCGAAATTTTCGCCACGCTTTCTCCGCTGTTTGATGCCGAACGCTTTGGTATCAAAGTGGTACCGTCGCCGCGCCATGCGGATATCCTGCTGTTTACCGGCGCGGTAACCCGCGCGATGCGTTCTCCGGCGCTGCGCGCCTGGCAGTCTGCGCCGGATCCGAAAATTTGTATCTCTTACGGCGCCTGTGGCAACAGCGGCGGTATCTTCCACGACTTATACTGCGTATGGGGCGGCACGGATAAAATCGTACCGGTGGACGTGTATATTCCTGGCTGTCCGCCGACGCCTGCGGCAACGCTGTACGGTTTTGCGATGGCGTTGGGTCTGCTGGAACAGAAAATTCATGCGCGTGCGCCAGGTGAACTGGACGAACAGCCCGCTGAAATTCTGCATCCGGATATGGTTCAACCGCTGCGTGTGAAGGTGGACCGCGAAGCTCGCCGTCTGGCGGGTTACCGCTACGGTCGCCAGATTGCTGATGACTATATGACGCAGTTAGGGCAGGGTGAACATCAGGTGGCGCGCTGGCTGGAAGCGGAAAACGATCCGCGTCTGACCGAAATCGTCACGCATCTTAACCATGTAGTCGAAGAGGCGCGTATCCGATGAGTGAAACGGTGGTGTTCAGTCAACTGAGCCGTAAGTTTATTGATGAGAACGATGCGACGCCCGCAGAGGCGCAGCAGGTTGTCTATTACAGCCTGGCGATTGGTCACCACCTTGGGGTCATCGATTGCCTGGAAGCGGCGTTAACCTGTCCGTGGGATGAATATCTGGCCTGGATAGCCACCCTTGCCGAGGGCAGCGAAGCCCGGCGGAAAATGGAAGGCGTGCCGAAGTATGGCGAGATCGTCATCGATTTCAACCATGTGCAAATGCTGGCGCGCGCGTTTGATGATGCGCGTGCCGTGCAGACTCCGCAGCAGCAGGAGTGGAGCAAGCTGATGCTCAGCATGCTGCATGATATACACCAGGAAAGCGCCATCTATCTGATGGTGAGGAGACACCGTGACTGACGTTTTACTTTGTGTCGGCAACAGCATGATGGGCGATGACGGCGCGGGTCCGCTACTGGCGGAAATGTGCGCTGCCAATCCTCAGGGCAACTGGGTTGTCATCGACGGCGGCAGCGCGCCGGAAAACGATATCGTCGCTATCCGTGAACTGCGCCCGCAGCGTCTGTTGATTGTGGATGCCACCGACATGGGGTTAAACCCGGGTGAAATCCGCATTATCGACCCGGATGATATTGCTGAAATGTTCATGATGACCACCCACAACATGCCGCTGAACTATCTGGTCGATCAGCTAAAAGAGGATGTTGGCGAGGTGATCTTCCTCGGTATTCAGCCGGATATTGTCGGTTTTTATTACCCGATGACGCAGCCGATCAAAGATGCGGTCGAGACCGTCTATCAACGATTAGCCGGGTGGGAAGACCACGGTGGATTTTCCGGGTTAGAAGCGCCAGAAGAGTAACCTTACCAACGCCGGATGCCAGTGGCATCCGGCCTGTTTTGAGCCTCACACACTCTGTTCTTCACTTGCCTGCTCGATAATTAATTTCCCCTGCATCACCGAAACATTCACTGCCGTCCCGGTAGGGAATCCCGCTTGTTCCAGCCAGTCGCCGTTCAGCGTTAGCGAGGCATGCCGACTGATACGGAGCGTGAAACCCGTTTTACGATCTTCATGGCGTTTTCTGACATAGCCCACTTTCAAACGACGTACGGGTTTGGTGATAACCACTGCTGTTGTGCCATTTTCATCAGACATGAACGCTTCCTTGTGGTGAACGGATAAGAGAAAAACTACTGAATAAAATGCCAGTAAAAATGCGCAAGGGCAAACCGGAAACTGGAAGGAAGATTCCACATTTGGAATGCAATTCATGAAATGAAAATAGGTGATTCTGCCGGAGGATTACAAAACCCTCCGGCTGCGGAATTACGCCAGATCGGCCCCGTTACTGGCGATCACTTTTTTGTACCACCAGAATGATTTTTTGCGGGTACGCGCCAGCGTGCCTTGGCCCGCATCGTCCCGGTCTACATACACAAAACCGTAACGCTTGCTCATCTCGCCGGTTGAGGCGGAAACCAGATCGATGCAGCCCCAGGTGGTGTAACCCATTAGCGGCACACCATCTTCAATGGCGTCAGCCATGGCGCGGATGTGTTCGCGTAAATAGCAAATGCGATAGTCGTCATTGATCTCGCCGTTGGCATCCATTTCATCTTTCGCCCCCAGCCCGTTTTCCACCAGAAACAGCGGCTTCTGATAACGGTCATACATCATATTCATCGTGATGCGCAGGCCAAGCGGATCGATACCCCAGCCCCATTCGCTGGCGGCAATGTACGGATTACGCAGTGATTTCACTACGTTGGCAGCGCTGGTGTTGCCCGTGTTCATGTCAGCGGAGGCGCAGCGTGATGCGTAATAGCTAAACGAGACGAAATCGACGGTGTTCTTCAGGATGTCGTCATCTTCTGCGGCTTTTTCTATCGTCACGCCCTTTTCGCGAAACACCCGGGCGGAGTAGGCGGGATAAGCCCCGCGCGCCTGCACATCAATAAAGAACAGGTTTTCGCGGTCTTTTTCCAGCGCGGTCCACACATCTTCTGGTTTACAGGAATAAGGATAAAAATTACCGCCCGCCAGCATGCAACCGACCCGGTTTTGCGGATTCACTTCATGGGCGATTTTCGTCGCCAGGGCACTGGCAACCAGTTCGTGGTGGGCGGACTGATATTTCACCTGATCCTGATTTTCACCCTCTTCAAATACCAGCCCGGCCCCTGAAAAAGGGCTGTGCAGCATGATGTTGATTTCGTTGAACGTCAGCCAGTATTTCACCAGACCGTCAAAGGCTTCGAAGCAGGTGCGGGCGTAACGGGTAAAGAACTCCACCATTTTGCGGTTCCGCCAGGAGCCGTACTCGGTAACCAGATGCATGGGCACATCGAAGTGACATAGCGTGACTAACGGTTCAATGCCGTATTTTTTACACTCGGCAAACACGGCCCGGTAAAACGCGATACCTTCTTCATTAGGCGCCAGTTCGTCGCCGTTAGGGTAGAGACGACTCCAGGCTATTGAGGTGCGAAAAACCGTAAACCCCATTTCCGCCATCAGCGCAATATCTTCCTTGTAGCGATGATAAAAGTCGATCGCCTGATGGCTGGGATAAAATTCGTCGTCCTGAAGCGTAAAGCGTTTCTCCTGACCCAGTTTAACCGGCATCCGGTGTTCGCCATGGGGGATCATATCGACGGTGGTTAGCCCTTTGCCGCCTTCCCGGTATGCCCCTTCAGACTGGTTGGCGGCCAGCGCGCCGCCCCATAAAAATCCTTGCGGAAAAACAGACATAGTTTACCTCAGTTCATGCCAGTCAAATGCTGGCTCCATTGATATTGCCCGCTTGTGCGGCCTGATTTTTTCTGGCCTGCGCGGCAGTATCTTCGACAGGAATATCTTCAAAGCCGAGAATCAGTGTTAATACAAAGGAAAGCACGACCGCCAGCGCCATCACGCCAAACACCCAGACAATGGTCATCGGATTAGCCGGATCGAAAAACTGGACGCTGGTGAACAGGCCAGGGGCCGCCATGGAATGACTCGCCAGTCCAGCCATACCGGCAACGGCACCGCAGATAAAACCGCTGATTAGGCTCGCAATCAGTGGGCGTTTCAGACGGATCGCCACGCCGTACAGCGCGGGTTCGGAAATGCCTGCCATGATGGCTGAAGCGGCGGCCGCTAACGCTGTCTGACGCAGTTCCGGGTTTTTGGTTTTCCATGCCACCGCCAGCGATGAACCGCCCAGCGACAGATTGGCGCCGATTTCAGACGGCATCACCATGCCTTCTTTACCGGTTTCGGCAATGGTCTGGATAATGGTGGGCGTAAACACGCGGTGCATACCCGTCATCACCAACAGCGGCCACAGTGCGCCCATAATGGCGACCGACAGCCAGCCGAGATAGCCGTGAATGGTATAGACCAGCGCTGAAATTGCGCTACCGATCCAGATACCAATCGGGCCGATTAAAACGATCGCGAGCGGGGCGGCGATCAGCACGATCAGCATCGGTTTGAGGAAGTTTTTGGTCACTGCCGGCGTGATACGATCCACCCAACGTTCGATATATGACAGACACCAGGTCATGACCAGTGCCGGGATCACGGTGTAGGTGTATTTGACCGCCGTCACCGGGATCAGGGCGAACTCAACGTGCTCACCCTGCGCGGCTTTTGCCATCAGATCGATAAAGCTGGGATGGACCAGCACACCCGCAATAGCAATTGCCAGCGACATGTTGGTTTTGAATTTGATGGCTGCCGAAGCGGCGACCATCAGCGGCAGGAAGAAAAATGCGCCGTCGCCGATAACGGTCAGAATGGTGAGGGTGGACGATCCTTTTACCAGCACGCCGGTCATTTCCAGAACCATTGCCAGCAGTTTGAGCATTGATCCACCGATAATTGCCGGGATCAGCGGTGACATCGTGCCGATCAGCGCATCGAGGATCCCCGCGCCAATCCGTTTCAGCGTCAGCCGGGGTTTGGTTTGCGGCTCAGCAGGCTGCATGTTGGCAGGTAGCAGGCTAACCACTTCGCGATACGCCTGCGAAACGGTGTTGCCGATGATCACCTGACACTGATTATCGTTACGTACTACGCCCAGCACGCCAGGAAGCGTTTTCAGCGTCGCGCTATCGACCTGCGCATCATCTTTGATAACGAAACGCAAACGGGTCATACAGTGGGTCACTGCTGTGATGTTGTCGACGCCTCCCAGAGCCGTCACAACGGAGCGCGCCAGCGCTGCATAATTCTTGGGCATCGGATTTAATCCTGTTTTATCAGTAGGGTACGTTATGTTTTATCCGTTTGCGCAGGTCACGTTTCTGAGTTGATGAAACTCAAATAGGAAACCGGTTCCACAAAAGAATGTTTAATTTATAATTTTTAAACAAGAATTAATTTTTATTGTTTTTATAATTGTGATGATGATCACCAGATGCCAGGCGCCGCGTTTTAGCAGCGAGGACAGCGGCGAAACGGTGCAGTACACTTCGTCACATTAAGAGAAAAGGGATGAGTACTATGACCACGATGCTGGAGGTGGCGAAGCGGGCCGGGGTGTCGAAAGCGACGGTTTCCCGGGTGCTTTCCGGGAACGGTTACGTCAGCCAGGAAACCAAAGACCGCGTGTTTCAGGCCATTGAAGAGAGTGGTTACCGCCCTAATTTACTGGCGCGCAGCCTGGCGGCGAAGACCACGCAGACGCTGGGTCTGGTGGTGACCAATACTCTTTATCATGGCGTCTATTTCAGCGAGCTGCTGTTTCACACCGCGCGGATGGCGGAGGATAAGGGGCGCCAGTTGTTGCTGGCTGATGGTAAACATAGCGCAGAGGAAGAGCGTCAGGCGATCCAGTACTTACTCGACCTGCGCTGTGACGCGATTATGATCTATCCGCGTTTTCTCAGCGTGGATGAAATAGACGAGATCATTGACGCGCACGCCCAGCCGATCATGGTGCTTAATCGACGGCTGCGTAAAAACAGTAGCCACAGCGTCTGGTGCGATCAAAAACAAACCAGCTTTAACGCCGTTGCGCAGTTGATTGCCGCCGGGCACCAGGAGATTGGTTTTATTACCGGCTCGATGGATTCGCCTACCGGCGTGGAACGACTCTCAGGCTATAAAGACGCGCTGGTTGCGCATGGCATTTCGCTAAATAATGATTTGATTGTCAAAGGAAAGTGGACGCCAGCCTGCGGTGCCGCGGGCGTTGATACGCTGCTTTCACGCAAGGTCAATTTTACCGCGCTGGTGGCCAGCAATGATGATATGGCGATAGGCGCGATGAAGCAGTTGCATGATCAGGGTATCCGTGTGCCTGCCCAGGTGTCGGTGATTGGTTTCGATGATATCGCCATCGCGCCATACACTATTCCGGCGCTTTCCAGCGTCAAAATTCCAGTGACGGAAATGATCCAGGAAACGATTGGTCGCCTGATATTTATGCTGGGTGACGGGGCATTTACGCCGCCAAAAATCTTCACCGGGGAACTCATTCAGCGCGATTCTGTTGCGCCATACGTTTCGCGCTGACGGCTGTCATTTGTCATCGTCACTAGTGACGATGACACACCATTCTTACATCCATCAAAATAAAAACCCTTTAATAACAGTGCATTAAAATTTGGCACGATTCGTGAATGCTTCGGCAGATAATCTGTCATTGCTGGAGAAATTGATGAACCGTTTCATCATTGCAGACGCCAATAAATGCATTGGTTGCCGTACCTGTGAAGTGGCCTGCGTAGTATCCCATCAGGATAACCAGGACTGCGCATCGCTGACCCCTGAAACCTTTTTACCCCGCATTCACGTCATCAAAGGCGTTAACGTCTCCACGGCGACGCTGTGCCGCCAGTGTGAAGACGCGCCGTGCGCTAACGTCTGTCCAAACGGTGCAATCAGCCGTGATAAAGGCTTTGTCCATGTGATGCAGGAACGCTGCATTGGCTGTAAAACCTGCGTGGTGGCGTGTCCTTATGGGGCAATGGAAGTTGTCGTGCGTCCGGTTGTGCGTAACAGCGGCGCGGGCCTGAACGTTCGTGCAGAAAAAGCCGAAGCCAACAAGTGCGACCTGTGCCACCACCGCGAAGCGGGTCCTGCCTGTATGGAAGTCTGCCCGACTCACGCGCTGATTTATGTGGATCGCAATAAGCTTGAGCAACTGAGCGCTGAAAAACGCCGCCGCGCGGCGCTGGACTCCACCGCATCTTTGCTGTTCTGATCGCTAAAAATCCGCGTAAAATACGGTAGTACTTATGCCGGATGGCGGCTTCGCCTTATCCGGCCTACTTTTCGCATTCACGTAGGCCTGATAAGCGTAGCGCCATCCGGCAAACCGGGATAGATGACTGCGGGAAGGACATAATGACAATCAACAACCACTCCGGCGTACAACTGCGTATTCGCGGCAAGGTACAGGGCGTCGGGTTTCGCCCCTTCGTCTGGCAACTGGCGCAGCGCCTGCAACTGCATGGCGACGTGTGCAACGACGGTGACGGTGTGGTGGTGCGCTTACAGGAAGATCCGGCGGAGTTTATTGCGCAATTACATCAACATTGTCCGCCGCTGGCGCGCATTGATAGCATTGAGAGCGAACCATTCGCCTGGACGCAGCAGCCTGCCGATTTCTCGATTCGCCAAAGTGCAGGCGGTACGATGAATACGCAAATTGTCCCGGACGCCGCGACTTGTCCCGAATGCCTTGTTGAAATGAACACCCCCGGCGAACGTCGCTATCGCTACCCCTTCATCAACTGTACCCATTGTGGTCCGCGTTTTACGATTATCCGTGCCATGCCGTACGACCGTCCGTTTACCGTGATGGCGTCCTTCCCTCTCTGTGCGCAATGCGATACAGAGTATCGCGATCCCTATGACCGTCGCTTTCACGCCCAACCCGTTGCCTGCCCGCAATGCGGTCCACATCTTGAGTGGCTAAGCGCGGGTGAGCGAGCGGAAAAAGAAGAGGCGCTGCAGGCGGCGGTAGCGTTGCTAAAAGCGGGCGGCATTGTCGCTGTGAAAGGCATTGGCGGTTTTCATCTGGTCTGCGATGCGCGAAATGATAATGCTGTGGCGCTGCTCCGGTTGCGTAAACATCGCCCGGCTAAACCGTTGGCGGTGATGTTGCCTGCTGACGACGGACTGCCTGAAGCTGCGCGTCGTCTGTTAACCACCCCTGCCGCGCCGATCGTGTTGGTGCAAAAACGCTATGTAGCGGCATTGAGCGAGGGAATAGCGCCAGGGTTAACGGAAGTTGGCGTTATGCTGCCAGCGAATCCGTTGCAGCATCTCCTGTTACAAGAGATGCAGTGCCCGCTGGTAATGACCTCCGGCAACCTCAGCGGCAGGCCGCCAGCCATTACCAACGCGCAGGCGCTGGAAGATTTACGCGAGATTGCCGACGGTTTCCTGCTGCATAACCGCGAAATTGTGCAGCGTATGGATGACTCCGTGGTGCGTGAAAGTGGGGAAATGCTGCGCCGCTCGCGGGGTTACGTGCCGGATGCGGTCGCGTTGCCGCCGGGTTTTCGTGACGTGCCGCCGATGCTGTGTTTAGGCGCGGATCTAAAAAATACTTTCTGTCTGGTGCGTGGCGAACAGGCGGTTATTAGTCAGCATTTGGGCGATCTCAGCGATGACGGCATCCAGCAGCAGTGGCGTGATGCGCTGCGCCTGATCCAGAATATTTATGACTTTACGCCACAGCGTATCGTGCATGATGCTCACCCCGGCTATGTTTCCAGCCAGTGGGCCAGTGAGATGAATCTGCCGAGCGAAACGGTGCTGCATCACCATGCGCATGCTGCTGCGTGTATGGCTGAGCACGGTTGGCCGCTGGACGGTGGCGACGTTATCGCTCTGACGGTAGACGGTATCGGCATGGGAGCAAACGGCGCACTGTGGGGCGGAGAGTGTTTGCGGGTCAACTATCGTGAATGCGAACACCTGGGCGGCTTACCCGCGGTCGCGCTGGCGGGCGGCGATCTGGCGGCAAAGCAGCCGTGGCGTAACCTGCTCGCGCAGTGTCTGCGTTTTGTCCCTGACTGGCAGCAATTCCCGGAAACATCGGCGCTGCAACAGCAAAACTGGAACGTGCTGGCACGCGCCATTGAGCGGGGGATCAATGCGCCGCTGGCGTCATCGTGCGGACGGCTGTTTGATGCCGTTGCCGCCGCGCTCCAGTGCGCACCGACTTCGCTGAGCTATGAAGGCGAGGCTGCCTGCGCGCTGGAGGCACTGGCATCGCAATGTGCAGGCGTTGAGCATCCGGTAACAATCCCCTTGCAAGGTAATGAGCTTGACCTGGCTGTTTTTTGGCAGCAATGGCTGAACTGGCAGGGGGCGCCTGCAGCAAGAGCGTGGGCGTTTCATGATGCGCTGGCGTGTGGGTTTGCCACGCTGATGCATGAGCAGGCTGAAGCGCGTGGCGTTAAGACGTTAGTATTCAGCGGTGGCGTGATGCATAACCGTTTGTTGTCATCGCGGCTGGCATTTTATCTGGCTGATTTCACCTTACTGTTCCCGCAGCGTTTACCGGCGGGTGATGGGGGATTATCGCTGGGGCAGGGCGTGATTGCCGCGGCGCGAGCGTTAGCTTAAGGGTAAGGTGCCGGATGGCGGCTGCGCCTTATCCGGCCTACAAGTGAGCATCTATTTGTAGGCCGGATAAGGCGCGAAGCGGCGCCATCCGGCACCACAGACTTACAAGGGCAACGTTTTCAGCAGCGCAAAGGCCTCTTTCATCCGGTCTTCACTGACCACAAACGCACATAGCTGGCCTTCGTCGTTCATTCCTCTGGCCACCATACCTTGCGCTTCCGCGGCAATATGCCAGTTCAGATCGCGCCGCTGGGTTTCCCCCGCCAGATGCAATGGCAGTTCCGGCGTTTTAACTTTTACCAGCATGGCAGGTAGCTTCAGCGGAGCATTGCCGCCGAGCAGGTTTTTCGCCAGATACATGGCGCTCAGTTGAATCGGCTGCAGGAACGGCAGCACCTGACCGTTAATTTCCGCGCAGTCGCCGAGGGCATAAATGTCCGGGTGGCTGGTTTGCAGATAGCTGTCGACGCAGACGCCACGATTAATGCTCAATCCGGCACGACGCGCCAGCGCCGTTTCCGGGCGCAGACCGGTGGCGGCGATCACCGCATCGACTTCTACGCGGCGACTACGATCAAGCGTGGCGCGAATACCCGATTCAGTTTTTTCCAGACCCTGAAGCTGTGATTTCAGCAGCAGATGCACACCCATATCGGTCAGACGATGCTGTAAGCGACTGCTGACTTCCGGTGGCATCAGCGAGGCCAGAATGCTGGCGGCGTTGTCGATAAGCGTTACCGCTTTACCGGCACGACAAAAATCCATCGCCAGCTCACTGCCAATCAGACCGCCGCCGACAATGAGTACCCGCTGGGCATCACGCAGTTGCGTTTCACAGGCGCGGTATTCTTGCTGGCTGTTCAATGTGAGCATTAACTCACGTCCGGTAACTGGAGGCACAAAGGCTGAAGCCCCCGTCGCCAGCACCAGCTTGTCGTACTGCCACTGTTGGTCCTGACTTTTCACGATGTGGGCATCGGTGTCGATGTCGGTCACCCAGGTGTAGGGGAACAGGCGCAAATTAAACTGTTCGGCAAACTCCCCCGCCGACTGGCGGGTGAGGTCGTCTGCACGCTGTGCCTGACTGATAACGTGGCTGAGATCGGGCTTGTTGTACTCATCCATGCTGTCAGCGGCAATCAGGGTCAACGGAACAGTTGCATCCTGTTTACGGATATTTTTGACTAACTGGCGGGCGGCGAAGCCCGAACCAATAATGACAATTCCGTGGCTCATTTTGCCTCCGTTGCCAGTACGTCGAAGACGTCTTTACCTAATGAACATTCCGGGCACAGGAAGTTATCCGGCACATCGCTCCATGGGGTACCTGGCGCGACATCCTGCAACGGTTCGCCTTTTGCTGGATCGTAAATCCACTGGCACACGCTGCACTGCATGCTTGGGCCGAGGTCAGCCGCAGCCGCAGCGGCACAAGCGCACTCTTCTTCTTTGGTTGCCGCTTTGACGGTCGTTTCCGGTAGCGGAGCAAGCGCCCACTGACGTGCAATTTCACGACCGTGCTGACGACACAGTTCCAGCGCATCCAGATCCGGACGCCATTTCGCCTTCAGGCTAAGCGACATCTCAAAACCGGCATCTTGTAAACGGGTGGACAGGCGGTCAACTGCGCCGCCGCTCCAGCCGTGAGAACCAAAGGCGCTGGCGCGTTTGTTACGAAAACGCAGGCCGGTCATCTCTTCCACCAGTCCGGCGATTTTCGGCATCATCACGTTGTTCATGGTGGAAGTACCGACCAGTACGCCTTTAGAACGGAAGACGTTGGTCAGGACGTCGTTTTTGTCGCTACGGGCGACGTTAAAGATTTTCACCGCCACGTTCGGGTCAACTTCGTTGATGCCCTGGGCAATGGCGTCCGCCATCATGCGGGTGTTGTTGGACATGGTGTCGTAGAAGATGGTGATGCGGTCTTCCTGATAATCGGCCGCCCATTTCAGGTACAGCTCAACGATCTGCGTTGGGTTGTCGCGCCATACCACACCGTGGGAGGTGGCAATCATATCGACCGGCAGGTTGAAGCCGAGGATTTCAGTGATTTTCGGCGTCACCAGACGGCTGAACGGGGTCAGGATGTTGGCGTAGTAGCGTTGGCATTGTTCGAACAGTTCGGTCTGGTCAACTTCATCATTGAACAGACGTTCGTCGCAGTAATGCTGGCCAAAAGCATCGTTACTGAACAGCACCGCATCGCCGGTCATGTAGGTCATCATGCTGTCAGGCCAGTGCAGCATCGGCGTTTCAATAAAAATCAGTTGTTTGCCGTTGCCGATGTCCAGAGAATCACCGGTTTTCACCACGTTGAAGTTCCACTCCGGATGATGGTGGTGGCCGGTGATGGAATCAATCGCGTTAGCGGTGCAGTAAATTGGCGTGTCCGGGATGCAGGACATCAGTTCGGTCAGCGCACCGGCGTGATCTTCTTCCGCGTGGTTAATGATGATGTAGTCAATATCCGCGAGGTCAATTTCACTGCGCAGGTTCTGTACGAATTCACGGCTAAACTTATGATCTACTGTATCGATCAGCACGTTTTTTTCTTCACGGATGAGATAGCTGTTGTAGCTGCTACCGCGCAGCGTTTTGTATTCAGTCCCGTGGAAATCACGTACTTCCCAGTCACGTTGGCCAACCCAATGAATATTATTTTTAACCAGAATAGACATAGCAACCTCAATTAATTCAGCGTTTTTCTAAAAAGATATTTTGTTAATTGCAGGTTGTGTGCCAACTTTTTAATTGTTTGATTTTTAATGATTTATTATTTATTGCCTATAAAGTGGTAGTCAAAATGACTGTTTATTTTATTGTCAATATGACAATATGAATTGTCAAAATGACAATGAGGTTGCCATGAGCTTTTCAGTAGATGTGCTGGCGGGTATCGCCATTGAATTACAAAGCGGTATCGGTCATCAGGACCGTTTTCAGCGCCTGATCACGACCTTGCGCCAGGTGCTGGAGTGCGACGCATCGGCACTGCTGCGCTACGAGTCGCGACAGTTTATCCCGCTGGCTATCGATGGCCTGGCGCAGGATGTCCTCGGCCGCCGCTTCACGCTGGAGGGACATCCGCGGCTGGAGGCGATTGCCCGCGCCGGGGACGTGGTACGTTTTCCTGCCGACAGCGATCTGCCCGATCCTTATGACGGATTAATCCCGGGTCAGGAGAGCCTGAAAGTGCATGCCTGCATCGGGTTGCCGCTGTTTGCCGGACAAAATCTGATTGGTGCGTTAACGCTGGATGGCATGGAGCCCGATCAGTTCGATGTCTTCAGCGATGAAGAGCTTAGGCTAATTGCCGCTCTGGCTGCGGGGGCGCTGAGTAATGCGTTGCTGATTGAACAACTGGAAAGCCAGAATATGCTGCCGGGTTCGTCGACGGCTTTCGAGCAGCTGACGGAAACCCAGATGATTGGCCTGTCGCCCAATATGATGCAGTTGAAAAAAGAGATTGAGATTGTGGCAGGGTCCGATCTCAACGTACTGATCAGCGGCGAAACCGGGACCGGGAAGGAGCTGGTAGCCAAAGCGATTCATGAAGGTTCGCCGCGTGCGGTGAATCCGCTGGTGTATCTCAACTGCGCGGCGTTGCCCGAAAGCGTGGCGGAAAGTGAACTTTTTGGTCACGTAAAAGGGGCTTTTACCGGGGCTATCAGTAATCGTAGCGGTAAGTTTGAAATGGCGGATAACGGCACGCTGTTTCTCGACGAGATTGGCGAACTCTCGCTGGCGCTGCAGGCCAAGCTGCTGCGCGTATTGCAGTATGGCGATATTCAGCGCGTAGGGGACGATCGCAGCCTGCGCGTTGACGTGCGCGTACTGGCGGCGACCAATCGTGATTTACGAGAAGAGGTGCTGGCGGGGAATTTTCGCGCGGATCTGTTTCATCGCCTGAGCGTTTTTCCCCTTTCCGTGCCGCCACTGCGTGAGCGCGGCGAAGATGTAGTGCTGTTGGCAGGCTATTTTTGCGAGCAATGTCGGCTGCGGCTGGGACTTTCCCGCGTTGTGTTAAGCCCCGGCGCGCGTAATCATCTGCTGAGTTACGGCTGGCCCGGAAACGTGCGCGAGCTGGAACATGCCATTCATCGGGCGGTTGTGCTGGCAAGGGCTACCCGGGCAGGGGATGAGGTGGTGCTGGAGGCACAGCATTTTGCCTTGCAGGATGAAAGCCCTGTACCGCAGCCGGACGTCGTGGCAGAGATCCCGCAGCATCACAATTTGCGTGAGGCAACGGAGTCATTTCAGCGCGAGATGATCCGCCGGGCCTTGGCGCAAAATAATCACAATTGGGCGGCAAGCGCGCGGGCGCTGGAAACAGACGTCGCCAACCTGCACCGGCTGGCGAAACGCCTGGGGCTGAAGGATTAGATAATACCGGCCTGATAGAAATCCTGCAGGTTGATAGCGCCGGTGAGTTTACCGTTTTCATCTACCACCGGTGCAGCAGTGATTTTGCGCTTCATCAGGATCTCTTTGGCGTCAATCGCGCGGCTCTGCGCCTGCAGCGTAATGCCATTATGGGTCATTGCTTCGCTAACCTGCGTGGTGAGCGCGCCGCCGCCAACCAGCCAGCGGCGCAGGTCGCCGTCAGTGAAGACGCCTTTCACCAGTGACGCGTCATCACAGACAGCCACCAGACCAAGACCCGTGCGGCTGAGTTCCAGCATCGCGTCCATGACACTGGTGGTCAGCGTCACCTGCGGAATGGCATCGTCACGGCGCATCAGGTGATGCACTTTATTTAACAGACGAGCGCCCAGCGCGCCGGCCGGATGCGAGCGGGCAAAATCTTCTTCGTTAAAGCCGCGCGCCTGCATCACGGCGATTGCCAGCGCGTCGCCCATCATCAGCGTGTTGACGGTGCTGGAGGTCGGCGCCAGGCGCATCGGGCAGGCTTCACGTTCAACAGAAATATCCAGCACGGCTTTGGCCGCCAGGCCCAGCGGCGAGGTTGGTTTTCCGGTCATGGCCAGCAGGGCGACGGATTTGTCTTCCAGGCGCGGAATGATGAGATCCAGCTCTTTCGCGCCGCCGGAGTAAGAGATAAACAGCATCACGTCGCGGCTTTCAATCATGCCTAAGTCGCCATGCAGCGCTTCCGCCGGATGCACAAAAAAGGCAGGGGTGCCGGTACTGGCGAGGGTCGCAGCAATTTTTTTGCCAATATGGCCTGATTTGCCAATCCCGGAGACAATGACTTTGCCTTCACAGTGGATGATAGTATTGGCGGCGCGGACAAAATCATCGCCCAGTCGCTCCGGCAGTCGACTGGCTTCCTGCAGTTCCAGCATTAACGTCTGACGGCCCGCGTTCAGTAGTGCATCACTCATTGGTTTCTCCGGTTATGATTACTTCAATCCCTTTTGCTTCCAGCGCCTGACGAAATGCAGGGTCAATACCCGCATCGGTAATCAGCTTGTCAACGCTTTCCAGACTGCACACAACATTAGGGCTTTTACGCCCAAATTTTGAGGAGTCAGCCATCAGAATCACTTCGCGAGCGGCATTGCACATCGCTTTACTGACGCTAAAGACCTCATTAAAGGTGGTCACGCCGGCATTGAGGTCAATACCGTCGGTCCCCATGAAGAGTTTATCAAAGCTGAATTGCTCAAAGGCGTTTTCTGCCAGTTGACCGTGAAATGACGCAGATTTTTTGCGAAAGGTCCCGCCAGGCATCAGGATGGTTTGCTCGTTGTCCAGCTCCGAAAGGGCATTAACAATGTGCAGACTGTTGGTCATGACGGTGATGTTGCTAAAGCGGGTAAGCATCGGCACCATCTGCAATACGGTACTGCCCGCATCCAGAATGATGGAGTCGCCATCATGGATATAACGGACGGCGGCTTCAGCGATCTGCTCTTTTTTATGCGTGTTAATTAGGGTTTTGTGATCGATGGGCGGGTCAGATTCATCTTTGTTCAACACTACGCCGCCATAGGTACGAATGACGGTTCCAGCATTTTCCAGAATGACCAGGTCTTTGCGAATGGTTGTGCCGGTCGTGTCAAAGTAGTGGGCCAGTTCTTCAACCGAGCATTTTCCCTGCTTTTGCAGGTGCTCCAGTATGGCAGCCTGACGCTGACGAGGTTTCATAGGCGTGATTACCCTGACTTATTTAGGTTGCAAAATGATAATTTCGCAAGCTATTAGCATTCACAACGAAATTACCCATGTTTCAGTTTAAGCGCCAATGATAGTGCATTCTGCGCTAACGGATCATGGGGAAAGATCACATCAGGCTGTAAATCATCAAGATGTTTGCCCATTATGGTGGCAATTTTGCCGGGTCTGGCGAATACCGTCAGACCTTTCATAAATAACGTATCGGTAACCCGCTGCTGCTCATCAAGCGCAATGGCGACGACCACGCGCGGTTTAAACCGTCCGCCGGAACGACCTACGCCAACCCGGCCCTGCTGGCAGAGTTTGTCAAACGCCTGGTTAAAGCGGGATATTTGCCAGCCGCCGAGCGCCAGTTGCAGGCACCAGGCGATAGCGGCGACGGTGAGCAGTGCGGAAACCATAATGCGCCCCTTTGATTTTGCCGGATGGCGGCTGCGCCTAATCCGGCCTACATAATATTCGTAGGCCCGGTAAGCACAGCGCCACCGGGCAGTCATACCTCTTAGAACATCACCTGACCGCCGGTGACGTTAATCGATTGTCCGGTGCAGTAAGAGGCTTTCGAACTGGCATAAAACAGCAGCATGTTCAGCACATCCTGATAATCGCAGCCGCGTTTGAGCGGAACCTTATCAATGTAATACTGCTCTACTTCATCCGGCTTAAGGCCCAGTTTGGTAGCGTACTGCGGTAATAATGACTGGAACATCGGTGATTTCAACAGGTTGCCGAGCATCAGCGAATGGACAGTAATCCCGTATTCCGCCAGATCCAGCGCCAGCGATTGGGTTAAACCCACGCCGCCAAATTTTGCCGCGCTGTAGCCCGAATTGTGTTTACTGCCTACTTTCCCTGATTTGGAGTTGATCTGGATAATGCGTCCCTGAACGCCATCGCGGATCATCAGGCGCGAGAATTCACGGGCGCAGAGGAAGTAACCGACCAGATTCACCTGCAGCGAGCGGTCGAAATCCCCAAGCTGAAAGTCGCTGATAAACGCGGCTTTAGCGATACCCGCGCTGTAAACCAGCAGGTCGACGCGACCAAATATTTCATCCACTCCGCGTGACAGTGCCAGCACGCTCTGTTCGCTGGTGGCATCAGCGCCAAAACCGTACGCTGTGCCTGCGCCAAACTCGGCGTTAATCTCCTGCGCGACGTTGGCGGCTTTATCGCTTTGAATATCCACCACCGCGACGCGGTATCCTTCTGTCGCAAGCCCACGGCAAAGGAACGCTCCCAGGGTCTGGCCTCCACCAATGACAACGGCAACCTGATTCATCTTTTTCTCCTTCAATCTTAAGCAACAAACTTCAAAATACAGCCCGGCGCGATATCGTCCGGTACAGGGCCCGCCACATGTACGGTGCCAGGGAATTCCGCTTCGCTGAGTCCGTCAAAACGTAGGGTGATATGCCCCAGTTCACGTAAGTTTTGTTCCGCCACGCTGCCAACGGCGGTGACCGGGTAGTGATGCTGGCCCAGTTCAAACTGGATCCCGGCGTGCAAAGAACCGTTCAGATCGCCGTGGCAATGGATGAAGCAAAACTCTTCAATATCCGCTGGCGCGCCTTCACGAAAGGTAATTAACATCTGGTCGCAAAGTGCGTCCGGGGCGCTTTGGCCGATGCGGGTGATGGTGGTTTGATAAATCACGGTCATTTTTGAGTACCTCTTATTGGTAAATAAAGCCGGATACAAACCAGGCGATGAGAACGGTAGGCGCGCCGGTCAGGAAGCGGCTTACCAGGACGGATGGCACGCCGACGCGGACCGTGTCCTGACGCGCTTCGGCCAGCGATAACCCCACGGGAATAAAGTCGCATGCGGCTTGCGCATTAATGGCAAACAAGGCCGGTAGCGCCAGATGGGGAGGGATGTTCCCAAGGCCAATCTGTACGCCGATCAGCACCCCGATAACCTGGGCGATGACCGCACCAGGGCCGAGGAAAGGCGACAGCAGCGGGAAAGAGCAAATCAGCGCCAGCGTCACCAGTCCCAGCGGGTGGCTGGCGAGCGGTGCGAGTCCATGGGCTATCCAGTCTCCCAGACCAGAAGCCATGATGATGCCGATCAGCGCCGAGACGAACGCCATAAATGGCAGAATGGTTTTCAGAACGGTATCAATAGTGTCGCGACCGGCCTGGAACAGGACAGCAACGGCTGACCCCATGCCCATACCGACTTTTGCCAACAGACCATCGCTTTGTTCAGTAATCTTTTTACTGGTGTCGTAATCGCGACCAATCGTGCTGCTTGCAGGTTGCGGCGCAATGGATGCTTCACCGACAACGGTAATGTTTTCTTCTTTCACGCCAGAGACATAGATATCTTCGACAATGTACTGGGCCAGCGGACCGGATTTCCCCGTGGCGTGAATATTTACCGTGGGTATACGACGTTTAGGATAGATCCCACAGCGCAGCGTGCCACCGCAGTCGATGATCGCCACGCCAATTTCACTCTCCGGCGGTTCGCCCTCTTTGAAACCATCAACGGCCTGCCAGCCAGTCAGATTCGCCAGCGTGTCGACAATCGCAGGGCGAGTCCCGGCAGTGATATAGACAATTTTCTTGCCCGGTACGGCATCCAGTTCAAGCGGGCCGCCCCAGCCGCCGGTGCCTTTTTCAATACGAATACGCGTCATGATGTTGCTCCCGCCAGATGAACTTTCTGCTCAAGTTGAATGCCCATTTTTTTCTCGAAAATGGCGGTGGTGAAATCGGTTACCCAGCCGCGGAAGAAGTTGGTGACCAGACCGACCAGCAAATAGCTCACCGCCAGCGGGCCAAGCGGTAGGCCCAGCGTCGTCAGGCCGCTGGCGATACCGAGATAGACAAACAGCTCGCCGGGGTTGATGTGCGGGAATAAGCCATTCATGGAATGGCAGCTATAAGAGGCCGCAGCGTAGTAGCTGGGCTTGTACTTTTCAGGCATAAAGCGGCCCAGGCTTAGCGTCATCGGATTACAAAACACAAATGTGCCGATGCACGGCAGCAGCAGATAGCGGGACAGTGGGTTTCCGGCGCAGCGCTGAGCAAAACGTTCAATACGCTGCTGGCCGATAAAGTTAATCAGCGCATTCATGATGACCAGCAGGCTAATCAGCAGGGGAAGAATACCGGTCACCATGCCGGTAAACACCTCTCCGCCTTTCTGGAACAGCCCGATAAACCACTCAGCACCGAGTGTGATGGTGTCGATCATTATTCTCTCCTGTAGGGTTTTTTAGTTATCTTGCCAAACGGAAACTAATTTTAATCAGATCGAAAGATTTAAAAGTGTTATTTTGATCTCAAAATGAAAGGTAAATATTTTAATTTGAAAGTTATTGCGTAAGCGCTCGCAAATATGACGGTCGGAAGTGCAAGAGGGGGGAAATTCTGTGAAGCAGAGCGACTACTGCTTCCTTGTATGGCTGAGGATGCTTTACCATACTTCTCCCAGGCTGAATTTGTTTAATGGATGTCTCATGTTCAAGCGTCGTTATGTAGCGTTACTTCCCCTTTTCGTATTGCTTGCTGCCTGTAGCAGCAAACCTAAACCTTCAGAGACTCAAACGACTACGGGTACGCCTTCCGGCGGCTTCCTGCTTGAGCCACAGCACAATGTCATGCTAACGGGCGGTGATTTTGCCAATAACCCGAACGCGCAACAGTTCATCGAGAAGATGGTGAACAAGCATGGCTTTGACCGTCAGCAGTTGCAGGAGATCCTGTCTCAGGCCAAGCGGCTGGACTCGGTATTGCGTTTGATGGACCGTCAGGCGCCGACGAGTCAACCTCCAGCCGGACCTAACGGCGCGTGGCTGCGTTATCGCAAGCAGTTCATCACGCCGGACAACGTGCAAAACGGCGTGGCCTTCTGGAATCAATATGAAGATGCCCTGAACCGTGCGTGGCAGGTCTACGGCGTACCACCGGAAATCATCGTCGGTATTATTGGCGTAGAGACGCGCTGGGGCCGCGTGATGGGCAAAACGCGAATTCTGGATGCGCTGGCGACGCTGTCCTTTAATTATCCTCGTCGTGCGGAATACTTCTCTGGAGAACTGGAAACTTTCCTGTTGATGGCGCGAGATGAAAGTGATGATCCGCTCGATTTGAAAGGTTCCTTCGCCGGTGCGATGGGCTACGGCCAGTTTATGCCGTCTTCCTATAAAGAATATGCGGTCGATTTCAATGGCGATGGGCACATTAATCTGTGGGATCCGGTTGACGCCATCGGTAGTGTGGCGAACTACTTCAAAGGCCACGGCTGGGTGAAAGGCGATACGGTCGCGGTGCCGGCGAATGGTCAGGCGCCTGGGCTGGCGAACGGCTTTAAAACCCAGTACAGCATTTCACAGCTTGCCGCCGCGGGTCTGACGCCGCAGCAGTCGTTGGGGAATCATCAGCAGGCCAGCCTGCTGCGCCTGGATATTGGCACCGGTTATCAGTACTGGTACGGGCTGCCAAACTTCTACACCATCACCCGCTACAACCACAGTACCCACTACGCGATGGCGGTGTGGCAATTGGGTCAGGCGGTAGCGCTGGCGCGCGTACAGTAATCGCTCCAACCGGCCTACAGATAAGATATTGCTTGTAGGCCGGATAAGATGCTCTGACATCGCCATCCGGCGGGTCTTATTTTGCAACGGATCAATTTTTGGAATCCCCCTCGTAAAACGATCTCCCCATCCCCACATTGGTTGTGAAAGTGCTATCTTGTGCGGCATATTTTTTTAACTGACAGAGGCTGAAATGACCGACAGTGAACTGATGCAGTTAAGCGAGCAGGTTGGCCTGGCGCTGAAAGCGCGCGGGGCGACCGTTACGACGGCGGAATCCTGCACCGGCGGTTGGGTGGCCAAAGCCATTACGGATATTGCCGGCAGTTCCGCCTGGTTTGAACGCGGGTTCGTGACCTACAGCAACGAAGCAAAAGCGCAGATGATTGGCGTGCGCGAAGAGACGCTGGCCCGGCATGGCGCGGTGAGTGAGCCTGTCGTCGTGGAAATGGCGATTGGCGCGCTAAAAGCGGCCCGCGCGCATTTCGCGGTCTCGATCAGCGGTATTGCGGGGCCGGATGGCGGCAGTGAGGAAAAGCCTGTGGGTACGGTATGGTTTGCCTTTGCCAGCGCAAGCGGCGAGGGGATTACCCGCCGGGAATGTTTCAGCGGTGACCGTGATGCGGTACGTCGGCAGGCGACTGCCTATGCGTTACAAACCCTGTGGCAACAATTTCTACAAAATACTTGATACTGTATGAGCATACAGTATAATTGCCTCAACAGAACATTATCTTTCACGTTTCGCGGTTTACCCCGAAAGCGGCATGACAGGAGTAATTAATGGCTATCGACGAAAACAAACAGAAAGCGTTGGCGGCAGCGCTGGGTCAGATCGAAAAGCAATTCGGTAAAGGCTCCATCATGCGCCTGGGTGAAGACCGTTCCATGGATGTGGAAACCATCTCCACCGGTTCGCTTTCTCTGGACATCGCATTGGGCGCGGGCGGTTTGCCAATGGGCCGTATCGTCGAAATCTACGGGCCTGAATCTTCCGGTAAAACGACGCTGACGCTGCAGGTTATTGCCGCCGCTCAGCGCGAAGGTAAAACCTGTGCGTTTATTGATGCGGAACACGCGCTGGATCCCGTCTATGCCCGTAAGCTTGGCGTTGATATCGACAACCTGCTGTGTTCCCAGCCGGATACCGGCGAACAAGCGCTGGAAATCTGTGATGCGCTGGCGCGTTCCGGTGCGGTTGACGTTATCGTTGTCGACTCCGTGGCGGCGCTGACGCCGAAAGCGGAAATCGAAGGCGAGATTGGCGACTCTCACATGGGTCTTGCGGCGCGTATGATGAGCCAGGCGATGCGTAAGCTGGCCGGTAACCTGAAGCAGTCCAACACGCTGCTGATTTTCATCAACCAGATCCGTATGAAAATTGGCGTTATGTTCGGTAACCCGGAAACCACTACCGGTGGTAACGCGCTGAAATTCTATGCCTCCGTGCGCCTGGACATTCGCCGTATTGGCGCAGTGAAAGAGGGCGACAACGTGGTCGGTAGCGAAACCCGCGTTAAGGTCGTGAAAAACAAAATCGCCGCGCCGTTTAAACAGGCTGAATTCCAGATTCTGTACGGTGAAGGTATCAACTTCTATGGCGAACTGGTTGATCTGGGCGTGAAAGAGAAGCTGATTGAAAAAGCCGGTGCATGGTACAGCTATAACGGTGAGAAAATCGGTCAGGGTAAAGCGAATGCGACCAACTGGCTGAAAGAAAACCCGGCAACCGCAAAAGAAATTGAGAAGAAATTGCGCGAGCTACTGCTCAATAACCAGGATTCAACGCCAGATTTCTCCGTTGATGACGGTGGCGAAGACGTAGCAGAAACGAACGAAGATTTCTGATAATCTGTTTTGCATCGCATACAGTAAAGGGCTGCATATCATGCAGCCCTTTTGCATTTCTGAAGGTTTACTATGACAGATGCAACTTCCCGCCGATCCGCTTATTCCCGACTGCTTGATCGCGCTGTGCGTATTCTGGCAATGCGCGATCACAGCGAACAGGAACTGCGGCGGAAGCTGGCCGCTCCGGTGATGGGTAAACATGGACCGGAAGACATTGATGCTTCTGCGGAAGATTACGACAAGGTCATTGCCTGGTGCATTGAAAGCCGTTATCTGGATGATGACCGCTTCGTACAACAGTTTATTGCCAGCCGTAGCCGCAAAGGTTATGGGCCTGCGCGAGTGCGGCAGGAACTCAGCCAGAAAGGGATCTCGCGTGAGGCTATTGAGCGCGCCATGCGCGAGTGTGAAATTGACTGGGCAGTACTTGCGCGCGAGCAGGCAATCAGGAAATACGGTGAACCTTTACCAGTCGATTTTTCAGATAAGGTAAAGGTCCAGCGTTTTTTGCTCTATCGTGGCTATCTGATGGAAGATATTCAGGCAATATGGCGAAATTTTGACGATTGAGCGCATACGGGATTTTACTTCCCAGTAAAGAAAACTTATCTTATTCCCACTTTTCGATTGCCAGAGGCGCAGTTTGCTGCTGATGCTGGTAATGACATTTCGTTAGCTTGATTTCTTCAGGATAATTATGAGCAAGAGCACCGCTGAGATCCGTCAGGCGTTTCTCGATTTTTTCCATAGTAAAGGACATCAGGTAGTTGCCAGCAGCTCCCTGGTACCAAACAATGACCCTACTTTGTTGTTTACCAACGCCGGGATGAACCAGTTCAAGGATGTTTTCCTTGGCCTCGACAAGCGTAATTATTCCCGCGCAACCACCTCGCAGCGTTGTGTACGTGCGGGCGGTAAGCACAACGACCTGGAAAACGTCGGTTACACTGCACGTCACCATACCTTCTTCGAAATGCTGGGCAACTTCAGCTTCGGCGATTATTTCAAACACGACGCCATTCAATTCGCATGGGAACTGCTGACCGGTGAAAACTGGTTTGCCCTGCCAAAAGAACGTCTGTGGGTCACCGTCTATGAAACTGACGATGAAGCCTATGAAATTTGGGAAAAAGAAGTTGGTATTCCGCGCGAGCGTATCATCCGCATTGGTGATAACAAAGGCGCGGCCTATGCTTCCGACAACTTCTGGCAAATGGGTGATACCGGTCCTTGCGGTCCGTGCACCGAAATTTTCTACGACCACGGCGACCACATTTGGGGCGGCCCTCCGGGAAGCGCAGAAGAAGATGGCGATCGCTACATTGAGATCTGGAACATCGTCTTCATGCAGTTCAACCGTCAGGCTGACGGCACCATGGAACCGCTGCCGAAGCCGTCCGTGGATACCGGTATGGGGCTGGAGCGTATTGCGGCCGTGCTGCAACACGTTAACTCCAACTATGAAATTGACCTGTTCCGCTCACTGATTGAATCCGTCGCGAAAGTTACTGGTGCGACCGATCTGAGCAACAAGTCGCTGCGCGTTATCGCCGACCATATCCGTTCTTGTGCATTCCTGATTGCCGATGGCGTTGTCCCGTCGAATGAAAACCGTGGCTATGTGCTGCGCCGTATCATTCGCCGCGCGGTACGTCATGGCAACATGCTGGGCGCGAAGGATACCTTCTTCTACAAGCTGGTTGGTCCGTTGGTAGAAGTCATGGGGTCTGCAGGTGAAGAGCTGAAGCGTCAACAGGCAATGGTTGAACAGGTTCTGAAAACCGAAGAAGAACAGTTCGCTCGTACGCTGGAACGTGGTCTGGCACTGCTGGACGAAGAGCTGGCAAAACTGACGGGTGATACGCTGGATGGCGAAACCGCCTTCCGTCTGTATGACACATACGGCTTCCCGGTTGACCTGACGGCAGACGTTTGCCGCGAGCGCAACATCAAGGTTGACGAGGCGGGCTTTGAAGCCGCAATGGAAGAACAGCGCCGTCGTGCGCGTGAAGCCAGCGGTTTTGGCGCAGACTACAATGCGATGATTCGCGTTGATGGCGCTTCAGAATTTAAAGGGTATGAGCATCTTGAGCTGAACGGCAAAGTGACTGCGCTGTTTGTCGATGGTAAAGCGGTAGACGCCATTAACGCCGGTCAGGACGCTGTTGTTGTACTGGATCAGACGCCGTTCTATGCGGAATCTGGTGGTCAGGTTGGCGACAAGGGCGAACTGAAAGGTGCGGGCTTTGCGTTTGCCGTGAGCGACACGCAAAAATATGGTCAGGCGATTGGTCATATCGGCAAACTGTCTGCGGGTTCTCTGAAAGTTGGCGATGCAGTACAGGCTGATGTGGATGAAGCTCGTCGTGCGCGTATCCGCTTGAATCACTCCGCAACGCACCTGATGCACGCGGCGCTGCGCCAGGTATTGGGCACGCATGTGGCACAGAAAGGCTCGCTGGTTAACGATAAAGTGCTGCGTTTCGACTTCTCTCATACCGAAGCCATGAAGCCTGCTGAAATCCGTGCCGTTGAAGATCTGGTGAATGCGCAAATTCGTCGCAACCTGCCGATTGAAACGAACATCATGGATCTGGAAGCGGCGAAAGCTAAAGGCGCAATGGCGCTGTTTGGCGAGAAATATGATGACCACGTGCGCGTTCTGAGTATGGGCGATTTCTCCACCGAACTGTGTGGCGGTACTCACGCCAGCCGTACGGGGGATATCGGTCTGTTCCGCATTGTGTCTGAGTCAGGCACGGCGGCGGGCGTTCGTCGTATCGAAGCCGTAACCGGTGAAGGCGCTATCCAAACCGTGCATGCTGAGAGCGACCGCTTAAGCGATATCGCGCAGCTGCTGAAAGGCGATAGCCAGAATATCGGTGATAAAGTGCGTTCTGTACTGGAACGTACGCGTCAACTCGAAAAAGAATTGCAGCAATTGAAGGAACAGGCTGCGGCGCAGGAGAGTGCAAATCTCTCCAGTAAAGCGGTTGATATCAACGGCGTGAAGCTGCTGGTCAGTGAACTTGCGGACGTTGAGCCGAAAATGTTGCGTACCATGGTTGATGATCTGAAAAATCAACTGGGGTCTACTGTTATCGTTCTGGCAACGGTAGTTGAAGGTAAGGTTTCTCTGATTGCTGGTGTGTCTAAGGATGTGACAGACCGAGTGAAAGCAGGGGAACTGGTTGGTATGGTCGCTCAGCAGGTAGGCGGTAAGGGTGGTGGTCGTCCGGACATGGCGCAAGCCGGTGGTACGGATGCAGCGGCTCTGCCTGCAGCGTTAGCCAGTGTGAAAGGCTGGGTCAGCGCAAAACTGTAATAATTATAAGCGTAAGTCGACGCTGCGGGCTTCAATCCGCAGCGTTTGCATCAACGCTATCGACAACGATAAAGTCAGGTTGAAGTTGTGTATATCGGCTAAACTTAGGTTTAACAGAATGTGATGCCGTGACTGCTTACACTTAGGTGTTTGTCATCGCTTACTTTTTGGCGTTATATGATGGATAATGCCGGGATACAGAGAGACCCGACTCTTTTAATCTTTCAAGGAGCAAAGAATGCTGATTCTGACTCGTCGAGTTGGTGAGACCCTCATGATAGGCGATGAGGTCACCGTGACAGTTTTAGGGGTGAAGGGCAACCAGGTACGCATTGGCGTAAACGCCCCGAAAGAAGTTTCTGTCCATCGTGAAGAGATCTACCAGCGTATCCAGGCTGAAAAATCCCAGCAGTCCAGTTATTAAGGTTTTCGCGTCTCACCATTCTGGTGAGGCGCAACCTGATTGAGTTGTCCTCTTTCTTCGCTTTTCTGCTTCACTCCCCCCATTTTCTCTTTTCCCATACGCACATTGTCGTTCCCGGCGAATTTTCTGTTTGTTCATTGTCTGCGGAAACTGCCAATTTATCTGTTGATAAAACACTCTTTTTGCCGTTTTTGCAGACTAATTGCGCGTGAAATGTGCAAACGATAAAAGCTCTGGAAAAATTGTTTGACTTATAAGTCCCAGAAAGTAATATGTGCGCCACGCAGCGACGATGAGCAGAAACAAGTTCTTCGAAGCACTCGTAAGAGGCGTGTTGGTGAGGTGGCCGAGAGGCTGAAGGCGCTCCCCTGCTAAGGGAGTATGCGGTCAAAAGCTGCATCCGGGGTTCGAATCCCCGCCTCACCGCCATTTGCATCCGTAGCTCAGCTGGATAGAGTACTCGGCTACGAACCGAGCGGTCGGAGGTTCGAATCCTCCCGGATGCACCATC
>NZ_JAOWDM010000010.1:0-815 GCF_030334645.1 Citrobacter sp. Cc139 | reverse complement strand
AAGGTGGCGGCGGCATTCGGCAAACTGACGAACGATCCGACCTCTGGTCTGATTGCCATGGCGCAGCAGTTCCACAACGTTACCGCGGAACAGATTGCTTATGTGGCGCAACTGCAACGCGCCGGTGATGAAGCAGGGGCGCTGCAGGCAGCTAATGATGCGGCGACGAACGGTTTTCGTGAGCAGACAAAGAGCCTGCGCGACAATATGGGGTCGATTGAGACTGCTGCCGACAGCCTGAAGCGTGCCTTTAAATCGATGTGGGATGCGGCGCTCGATATCGGGCGGCCTGACACCACGCAGGAGATGGTGGCCAAAGCGGAAGCGGCCTTTAAGCGGGCGGATGAAATCTGGAATCTGCGTAAAGGTGATGGTTATGTCAATGATGATGCGCGCGCCAGCTACTGGAACGATCGGGAGTCTGCCCGCCTTGCACTGGAAATGGCGCAGCAGCAGGCCAGTGTGGCAAAGGCCACTGAGGATAACGCCGCCCGCGAGGCGGTGATTGAATCTGACCGCCAGAAGTATGCCGCGCAGGCACAGGCTGCATATTCAAAGACCGAATCAGCTTTGGATAAATTTACGGCAAAACAGAAAGAATATAATCAGGCCATCAAAGACGGACGTATCCTCCAGGCTGATTACAACATACTGATGGCAGCCGCTAAGAAGGAATACGACGACTCGCTGAAGAAGCCTAAAAAACCGTCAGCAGTGAAAACGCCAGCAGGCGTGAAAAGTGTCGATACTGCCAGCGCGCAGACGCTGGAGCTGGAGGCGCAGTTACGCACTCTGCAGGAGCATAAGAGCATCAC
>NZ_JAOWDM010000009.1:0-210 GCF_030334645.1 Citrobacter sp. Cc139 | reverse complement strand
TAATAAGTGGCGGAACGGACGGGACTCGAACCCGCGACCCCCTGCGTGACAGGCAGGTATTCTAACCAACTGAACTACCGCTCCACCGAATTTCTTTGTCACCACCCGGATTTTCATCCCGGCTTACTGCAATTTGATGCCTGGCAGTTCCCTACTCTCGCATGGGGAGACCCCACACTACCATCGGCGCTACGGCGTTTCACTTCTGAG
>NZ_JAOWDM010000001.1:0-1808 GCF_030334645.1 Citrobacter sp. Cc139 | reverse complement strand
TTCGTTTAGGAGCGGGCGCTCCGCCGATAGGAATTCCGTTCTTCTGGCCGTCGACTGCAATGCCTAATACGGTTATGGATGAGTGGTCGGATATGGTCTTTTTGAAATGGAATGGCGCAACCTTCTCAGCGACTGAATACCCTAAACTGGCAAGGATTATTCCAGGACTGAAATTAAATGATGTGCGAGGCGAGTTCCTGCGTATTTGGGATGATGGAAGGGGCGTAGATAACGGAAGGGGGTTACTCAGCTTTCAGGCAGCAACATCTTTCACACAGTATGCTGGTAACTATGACGTAGGCTCCGGTCATGCAATAGGTAATCATGATGGTGTAGTCGATTACAGTCCTGGATTTTCCAGATTTCCTTATCCCGGCCCAGCTATTGGTGATGGTGTTAACCATGTAACCGTAAGACCACGTAACATCGCATTTAACTTTTTAGTAAGGGCTAAATAATGACAGTCATTTTCGATAAAGACGGGCTGGCTGTTGAAGCCGGAAGTATTCGTGTTTATTACTTTCATCCTGTGACAAAGGAATATGTAGGATGGTCTGACGAATTCATTAATATCGGAGTGAGTATGCCAGGTAACTCTACTAATATTGCTCCGGGGAATGAAGTGGCAGGAGAGGTTATGGTATTTACAGGAAAAGACTGGAAGCGACAAAAAGACCTCCGGGGGGAGACTGTCTGGACTACTGATGACGGTAGCGCCATCACCGTGAACTACATTGGCTCTGTTCATGATGGATACACTAATATTGCGCCATCCACCCCCTACGATAAGTGGGACGGGGAAAAGTGGGTAACGGATACCAAAGCCCAGCGCGCGGCAGATAAAGAAGTAGCAAAACAACAACAGCAATCTCTGATAGATTCAGCAATGGCATCAATCGGCATGATACAGCTTAAATTACAGGCAGGGCGTAAATTAACCACTGCTGAAACTACGAGGCTAAATTCTGTTCTGGACTACATTGACGCGGTGGAGGCAACTGATACCAGCACCGCGCCAGATATTAAGTGGCCTCTTCCCCCGGAGTGGTAGGCCAAACGGGTTTTTCGGTATCGACTCGCATCAGTAATACCCTGTATTTTTTCCATTCTGACAAAGCGGCGGTTTCTTCTTCCGTCGCTACTCCTGCATCAACAGCATCCTGACGCCAGTTAATCTCTGAGTCAGCCCGCATACGTAAGTTGGCCTTTCTTAATTCAGCGACAGCGCTAAGTTCTTCCTGAGTTGGTGGTGGAATATCTACCCATGCTGGCATTCCTGCTATTACATTTCTGTATTTACCTTCGGGTGGCTCCTGCATGAATTCAGTTGCAACAGAGTCTTCTATTTCTATTCCATCGTTTGGCCACTCTCCTGCCTTTTGATAGGACGACTTCAGCTCTACAGGAAAGAAAGCATTTTTCTTGGCACTGAATACATATTTTTGCATGTTAACGTCCTATAGAAATATAACTAAATCGGTATTGCTGAGAATTGTCACTCGTTGATACACGCCATGACGAATTGCTGATATGTTCAAAATTTACAGAAAGTACAGGCGTAATCGGTCCAGAAGGATTTGACTGGACGGCATCAGACATGACGCTGATAGAAATCAAGGGTTGAGTCGGAAACGGTATAGGGAAGTTACCGCTGATAAAACGAGTCGTGTTTCCTGAATATGTACCAAACTGCACAATGTGCCCGCTTGGTAATTTGAACCACCCTGTGCCAGATGCAAAAGCGCCCATATCCGGTATCTGATTTGCACCTGTCCCCACCTCTCTTTTTGCTGCTTCTTTCAAACCAA
>NZ_JAOWDM010000008.1:0-227 GCF_030334645.1 Citrobacter sp. Cc139 | reverse complement strand
CGGTCAAGTTTGATAACGCGACCGTTAACAGCGCTGATGCGGCCGCCCATAACCTTTCCGGAAAGCAGCTCGTCTGCCACGGCGATGATGTAGCCCGGCTGCGGAATGTTTCCGTCCATCCCGACATCAAACGAAACAACGCGATCTTTGTTGTTGGTGAGAATACCCCAGCGCCCCTTTCGGTTCGCTTCTGACTGCCGGGTGCAGCCGATGGCTGTCATTTCCAG
>NZ_JAOWDM010000007.1:0-244 GCF_030334645.1 Citrobacter sp. Cc139 | reverse complement strand
CTACAGCCGCCAGGCAAATTCTGTTTATTAACCCGCTTTTCGCCGGTTAATCTTATCTGTATCAGGCTGAAAATCTGTCTTCTCAAATCCGCCAAAACATCTTCGGCGTTGTAAGGTTAAGCCTCACGGTTCATTAGTATCGGTTAGCTCAACGTATCGCTACGCTTACACACCCGACCTATCAACGTCGTCGTCTTCAACGTTCCTTCAGGAGACTCAAAGTCTCAGGGAGAACTCATCTCGG
>NZ_JAOWDM010000006.1:0-857 GCF_030334645.1 Citrobacter sp. Cc139 | reverse complement strand
GACGGATAAGGCACATCCGACAGCAAAAGAGGATTAGAGAAATCACTGTTCGCGGTGTACTGAATTTCCGTTTTCAGCGTGTCCCCGGTGTTAGCCGGAAATCCCCAGTTCAGGCGAATACCCCAGTTGATCGGCGTTGTCGCAAAGCCGACAGGTTTCGGCGGATTTCCCACCTTGCCCGTCAGCGTTTTCTCTTCGGAGTAGCCCCAGCCAGAGGATATTTCAGCGGCATTAATAGCGCGCACGCGCACAAGGTAACGCCCGGCATAAATCCCCGGAACATCGAATGACGTGGTGGAGCTGCGCGGTACGTTTACCCAGTTACCATCATTGCGGCGCCACTGTGCTTCATAGGCGATAGCATTCTGCGCCTGGTCCCAGCTCACCCGCATGGTTTCGACGCTGATATTTTGCTGAACCACCGAAAACGAACTGATTACGATGTTGTCTGGCGGAGACTGGTTACCCGGCGGGATCACACTCACTGGCCGCTGGTCAATGATGGCACCGGTATCAATACGGGCATATTTATCTGGGTCGTGCCATGCACCGGTAATCGAGAAAGTGCCATCATCGTTATCGGAGACGCTGACAACACGATACTGCTGCGCGTAGAGCTCGTCCGACTCAACCACCCAAACAGCTTCAGCCTGCGGCGTCTCACTGTATGCCGTAGTGACTGTGACTGATTCCCCGTTCACAGCCTGAATGGTCCTGCTCTGCGACGATCCGGATGGTAGGTTGAGAATAAGGCGATCACCTGCTGCCGCATCTGCCACGCGGTCAAGTTTGATAACGCGACCGTTAACAGCGCTGATGCGGCCGCCCATAACCTTTCCGGAAAGCAGCTCGTCTGC
>NZ_JAOWDM010000005.1:0-517 GCF_030334645.1 Citrobacter sp. Cc139 | reverse complement strand
AATCACCGGATGACTTCACGAAATATGTTGCACATGGGTGCTGAACTAATAGTTCATTGAGATCAATGCGTTGTTCAACGTAATCATGCGCCGGGGAGGGAAAACCGCATGAAACAAGATCACTGAATAAAGGAAGCGCAACTATCTGGCGCAACTCAGCTGGTGAATAAAACTTCATAATAAACTCACTCGCGCTTACACTGTTTATATATACAGTATATACTGACATTAAACACAGTAAAGAGGAGTTAAAGCATGTTCGTGGAACTCATTTATGACAAAAGGAATTTTGATGGTCTGCCTGGTGCAAAAGATATCATTCTGGGCGAATTGACCAGGAGGGTTCACCGGATCTTCCCCGATGCTGATGTTCGGGTTAAACCGATGATGACACTGTCGGCGATCAACACTGACGCCAGCAAGCATGAGAAGGAACTGATAAGCCGTACTGTTCAGGAAATGTTTGAAGAGGCTGATATGTGGCTGGTTTCAGATTAAACGCCTTGAACCGTCATAT
>NZ_JAOWDM010000004.1:0-412 GCF_030334645.1 Citrobacter sp. Cc139 | reverse complement strand
ACGCTGAAAACGGAAATTCAGTACACCGCGAACAGTGATTTCTCTAATCCTCTTTTGCTGTCGGATGTGCCTTATCCGTCAGCCGAATACACCCAACTGGGACTGAAGGCGGGACAGGAGTTCTGGTACCGCGCGCAGCTGGTTGACAGAACGGGTAATGAATCAGGCTGGACCGACTGGGTTCGTGGTGTATCCAACGCGAATGCTGACGACTACCTGGGCGATATTGCTGATGACTTCCTGACGTCTGCAGACGGTGACCGCCTGACAGGCGACATTAACACTGACCTCGAAGCCGCTTTGCAGAACGCGCTGGCCAACCATGGAACAGCGGAACACCAGTGGGCGCAGTACGGCGAAGTGCGCGCGGATATTCTGGTGGTTAAAACGACCATTGCAGATGTTGATAAAG
>NZ_JAOWDM010000095.1:211621-388888 GCF_030334645.1 Citrobacter sp. Cc139 | reverse complement strand
TGTAGTGGTCAACTAAAACTGGCCACGGCTTTAGAGTTTTTCCAGTATCGGTTTTCCGATTCGTTTGGAGGTAATCCACCGTTATAGTCATGCGGCCTTAGCGAGCTGTAATACCCGACGATATAGTTTGTGATCGCATGAGCTGCTTCGCTAAAGTTTATATAGCCTGTCACTGGCACCCACTCGTTTTTCAGACTTCTGAAGAAGCGTTCCATCGGGCTGTTATCCCAGCAGTTTCCGCGTCGGCTCATACTTTGCCTGATCCGGTAACGCCACAGTAACTGCCGGAACTGCCTGCTTGTGTAGTGGCTACCCTGGTCACTGTGGAACATCACTCCCGCTGGTTTACCTCGGGTTTCCCACGCCATTTCCAGCGCTTTGATGGTTAGCTTGCTGTCCGGTGAGAATGACATTGCCCAGCCTACCGGTTTCCTGGCGAACAAATCGAGAACGACGGCGAGGTAAGCCCAGCGCCTGCCTGTCCAGATATACGTCACATCGCCGCACCATACCTGATTAGGCTCTGTCACTGCGAACTGTCGCTCAAGGTGATTTGGGATAGCGATGTGTTCATGACCACCCCGTTTATACCGGTGGGTGGGTTGCTGACAACTCACCAGTCCCAGTTCTTTCATGAGCCTGCCGGCAAGCCAGCGTCCCATTCTGAAGCCTCTCAGGGTTGCCATAATGGCGATACTTCTCGCGCCAGCAGAGCCATGGCTAATGTTATGCAGCTCCAGAACCTGACTACGTAATACAGCCCGCTTGCCGTCTGGCTTTTCGGGGCTTTTCACCCAGTATTTGTAGCTGCTGCGATGAACCCCGAACACGTGGCAGAGTGTGACCACAGGATACTGCGCTCTGAGTTTCTCGATTAACGAGAACTGTTCAGGGAGTCTGACATCAAGAGCGCGGTAGCCTTTTTTAATATGTCGTTTTCCATTTCGATGCGTTGTAGCTTTTTCTTTAGCTCACGTATTTCAATCTGTTCTGGGGTTATAGGAGAGGCTTTAGGTATTTTGCCCTGTCGTTCATCCCGTAACTGCTTTACCCATCGCGTCATGGTAGAAAGCCCCACGTCCATAGCACTGGCCGCAGCTGCAACTGTGTAGTTCTGATCAAGGACCAGTTGAGCGGATTCGCGTTTAAACTCTGCGCTGAAATTTCTTTTTTTCATTGGGACACCTGTATTGTTCTGAGATGAGCATATCACCTCTGTTCAGGTGGCCAAATTCAGTAAACCACTACAATGTGTTGCGTGTCTGTAGCCAAACTGGAAAGGACAGAGTGGATGTTCCGCTTGATGACAAACAATTAATCGACCAGTTCGAACTTCAGTTATTAAAGCAGAATGACCCGGTTAAAACGGTACAGGATTTCGTCTTTGCACTTCTCAAATGCAAATACCTTTTTGATCAGTTCGTGATAAAACGAGAGTTCGCGAAAGGTAGCGATAGCTGGAGTTTGAAGCGCCTGCGTTGGTATTCGGAAAAGAGCACCAGCTATACCAATACGTTTAATGAAGATGATGGTAGCTATGTAGACATCAACCGACAGATTCTGATGCTACTTTCCGCATTCCATGTTTCAACCCCTACTCTGGTTTATAAACACTGGTTGAATGGAGCTTTGTACTATCTGTTTAATGCCCATTCCGCTGAAAACCAGATAGATGCAAGGAAGTACCTCGGTTATCTGGAGCATCTCGCCTCCGCGTTTGTCTTTCAAAACTTCCTAGCAGAACAAGAACCAAAATCATATTTTGAGATCATCTACGGTAAAGGGGCACCTCTCCAACCTGTGGTACTGTCGGACAAGACTCAGAAGAAGATGCGCTTTGGTATGATAGCAAACAACTTGGTGTTCAATTACCTGGACTACTTACTTTGGTGTCGTGACAGAAATAAAGCTGAGGTAGTGAAACGTTTTGAATTTACGTTCCGAAGTTCAGTAGAGCATTTCTACCCTCAGCACCCCATGGATGGCTTTAGGACATTACCAGATACATCGTTGCATTCCTTCGGCAACCTCAGCCTGATTAGCCACAGCAAGAATTCGCGACTTAGTAATTTCCAGCCAAAACAAAAGCAAGAGTACTTCGAAGCGAGCCTTGAACGTAATGAAATTGATAGTCTGAAACTGCTCGCCATGATGGAGCTGATGAAGAAGAACAATCAGTGGGGGGAAGAAGAAATCGCCACTCACGAAGCAGAAATGCTGGCAGTGTTAACCAGTGCCGGTGGTAGTGATAGCGTATTTAGGGAGGTGTTATGAACAGTGTAGGTCAACGTGAACGCATGACACAAAAACGTGTTATCCAGTTATTCACCGATCATCTCGGTTATCACTATCTTGGTAACTGGCACAAAAGAGAAGACAACCGGAACATCGAACCAGGCTTAGTTTCTGCCTGGTTAACAAAACGCGGCGTTTCAGAAGTACTAATAGCCAGAGCATTACGGCAACTGGATCGAGCCGCAAGCCTCGGTGAAGGCCGTATCCTTTATGATGCAAACAAAGAGGTGTATCGCCTGCTACGCTACGGCGTAAAGGATAAAGAAGGTGCTGGTGAGCAGAATCAAACCGTGTGGTTGGTAGATTGGAAAAATCCAGAAGCCAATGATTTTGCTATAGCTGAAGAAGTAACCTACAACGGTGAAAATAAAAAGCGCCCGGATTTGGTGCTGTATGTTAACGGTATTGCGCTTGGTGTCATTGAGCTAAAACGTTCTACAGTGTCAGTCTCAGAGGGCATCCGCCAAAACCTCGATAATCAGCAAAAAGCCTTTATCCGCAACTTCTTCACTACCATCCAACTGGTGATGGCCGGTAATGATTTAGAAGGGCTTCGCTATGGTGTAATTGAAACGCCGGAGAAATATTACCTTCAATGGAAAGAAGCCGCTGAATCCCCCCACGCCAACATGCTTGATCGTCACCTGGCTCAGATATGTAATAAACAGCGCCTGCTGGAATTGATCCACGACTTTATCGTTTTCGATGCTGGAGTGAAAAAAACCTGCCGTCATAACCAATATTTTGGCGTCACTGCAACGAAACCGTTTATTCAACGCAATGAAGGCGGGATTATCTGGCATACCCAGGGCAGTGGTAAAAGTCTGACTATGGTTTGGCTAGCAAAATGGATCAGAGAAAATATTACCGACAGCCGAGTTTTGATCATTACCGACCGTACAGAACTTGATGAACAGATCGAGAAAGTGTTTAACGGTGTGGAAGAAGAGATCCTTCGCACCAGAAGCGGCGCAGATCTGGTGACTCGCCTGAATCAAACCAAGCCCTGGCTTATATGCTCGTTAGTGCATAAGTTTGGTCGTCAGGAGGAGGAAGACAGAGATGCTGACACGGACGATTTTATCGAACAAATGAAACGAAATATCCCTGCCGATTTTAGCCCGAAGGGAAAATTATTCGTGTTTGTGGATGAGTGCCACCGAACCCAATCCGGCAAATTGCATTCGGCAATGACAAGCATTTTGCCAGATGCACAATTTATCGGTTTCACCGGTACCCCTCTGATGAAGAAAGATAAGAAGAAGTCAGTGGAGGTCTTCGGGCCTTATATCCACACTTATAAATTTGATGAAGCAGTCAATGATGGGGTTGTACTGGACCTGCGCTACGAAGCTCGTGACATCGATCAGCGGGTCAAATCTCAGAAAAAAGTCGACCAGTGGTTTGATGCTAAGACATCTAAACTTTCTCGCCTTGGCCAACAGCAACTCAAGCAGAAATGGGCTTCGATGCAGAAGCTGTTGTCGAGCCGCTCGCGACTGGAACAGATTGTGGCTGACATCCTTCTCGATTTTGAACAAAAGCCACGACTCGCCGACGGCCGCGGTAACGCTATGCTGGTTTGTTCCAGCGTCTATCAGGCCTGCAAATGCTATGAGATGTTTAGTGAAGCTGGTTTTGCCGGTAAATGTGCGATTGTGACGAGCTACCAGCCAAATGCCAGTGAGATTAAAGGCGAGGAGAGCGGTGAAGGACTGACTGAGAAACTGGCCAAGTACAACATCTATCGCAAAATGCTTGCGGAGTATTTTGAACAGCCTGAGGCTGAAGCAGCCAAACGTGTAAGTGATTTTGAAAAAGAGGTCAAACAACGCTTCATTAAAGAACCGGGCCAGATGCGCCTACTGATAGTCGTTGATAAGTTATTAACTGGCTTTGATGCTCCTTCAGCAACTTACCTCTATATCGACAAGAAAATGGCTGATCACAACCTTTTCCAGGCGATATGTCGCGTTAACCGGTTGGATGGTGAAGATAAAGAATACGGCTATATTGTCGACTATAAAGACCTTTTCCGCTCATTGGAAAAAACAGTTCAGGACTACACCGCAGAAGCCTTTGACGGTTACGACAAAGAAGATGTAGCCGGTTTACTGAAAGATCGATTGCAACAGGCAAAAATCGATCTGGATGGTGCTCTGGATGCCGTTCGTACCCTTTGCGAACCAGTAAAAATGCCACGCAATCAACTTGATTATCAGCATTATTTCTGTGGGGAATCAGGGGCGTCGATAGAGCAGTTATCTGAGAAAGAAGCTTTACGTCTGACATTGTATCAATCCGTGGCGAAGCTTATCCGTGCTTTTACCAATCTGGCAGGTGAGCTAACAGATGCTGGTTATAGCGAGCAGGAGGCAAATCAAATCCGCATTGATGTTGAGTTTTATACAAAAGTCCGCAATGAAATCAAAATAGCCAGTGGCGATTTCGTGGACATGAAACAATTCGAGCCAGGTATGCGGCAGATGCTGGATCTTTGGGTGGATGCCGATCCTAGTGAAACCCTTATGGATTTTGAGGAACTAGGACTGCTTGAGTTGATTATTGAACGCGGGGAAGAAGCACTGGATGGACTTCCAGCTGACATGCGTGGCAACCAAGAGGCTATGGCTGAAGCGATTGAAAATAACGTTCGCAGAACCATTGTTGATGAAAACCCAGTCAACCCGAAATACTACGAAAAAATGTCGGTATTGCTTGATGAACTGATCGCACTTCGTCGTCAACAGGCGATCTCCTATCAAGATTATCTGGAGCACGTACGTGAACTAGCGAAGCAGGTTAAACATCCGCAGTCAGGTAGTAAAAGTACTTATCCAGTAAGTATTGATACCCTCGCCAAGAAAGCGTTGTATGACAACCTCGGGCAGGATGAAGTGTTAGTTTTAAAGATAGATACTGCAGTACGTCACACTAAAAAGGCCGACTGGTATGGGGATCGTTTTAAAGAGCGCGAGATCAGCTTTGCTATCGCAGAAGAAATTAAAGGTTATTCAGTGACGGTCGCGGATGTTATGGCTCTGGTGAAGGTACAGAAGGAGTACCGCTGATGCCATTGGTTACCTTTGGTGAGCTCACTCTCGATTTGCAGCGCAAGCCAATCAAAAACTTGCATATCAGCGTACTGCCTCCGGATGGCCGAGTAAGAGTATCAGCTCCCGTCACTCTGTCAGACACAGCTATCAGGATGGCTGTTGTCAGAAGGCTGGTTTGGATTCGACAGCAGCAAGCACAATTTCAGGCTCAGCCGCGCCAGAGTGAACGAGAAATGTGTAGTGGCGAAACACATTACCTTTGGGGAAGAGGATATCGGCTGGATGTAGTTTTAGTAGATAAGCCCGCTGAAGTGAAACTTCAGGGTGGTTGGATACGCATGAAAGTACCTCCACATTATGATACGTCCCAGCGGGAAGCTGTTCTCAACCAGTGGTATCGCGGTATTTTAAAACAAAGACTGCCTAAGTTAATGGCAAAATGGCAGCAGGAAATTAAAGTTGAAGCCAGTTATGTTGGCATCAAGCGAATGAAGACTAAATGGGGTAGCTGTAACCCCCAAACCGCACGTATCTGGATCAATCTCGAACTGGTGAAAAAACCTCCTGAATGCCTTGAATTCATTGTGGTTCACGAGCTAATTCATCTACACGAACGCAAGCACAATGAGCGTTTTATCGGCCTGATGAACATGTACCTACCGAACTGGCGCGAACACAGAGCTAAGTTGAATAAAATGCCCTTGGCTTATAATCACTGGTCATATTAAAGCGAATATATTCAATTAATAATATTAAAAAAAGCTAGTACCGATAGGTACTAGCCGAACACTTAAAAATGGATATACAATTTCATTTCTTTTTCTAAAGAACGAAGTTCTTCTTGTAATTTCTCTTGTTCATAGATTAAAGAGTATAGATCAATATCTTGAGTTTCCTCTTCACGCTTTACATATCTGGTAATATTAAGATTATAGTCATTACCCTTAATTTCACTAAAGCTGACAACGCGTGAAAGATTTTCCACATCATGTCTTTTATGATAAATATCAGATATTTGTTCAATATTTTCGACGGTTAAATAATTCCGTCCCTTTGATTTTAAGAAAAACATAGTTGAGTCAATAAACAATACATTTGAATCATTTCTATTTTTTTTGAAAATCAAAATCACCGTTGGTATATTAGTTGATAAAAATAAACGTTCAGGAAGACCAATAACAGCATCCAACAGATTCTCTTTAATTAAATTCTCTCTAATCAAAGCTTCACTTGCACCTCGAAATAAAACCCCATGCGGGGCAACAAGTGCCATCCGCCCTGTCTTATCTTTCATAGATGCAATCATATGCAAAATAAATGCATAATCCGCTTTGGATTGTGGTGGAATTCCTAGACCAAACCGACCAAATCTGTCTTTTAATGCCTCTTCATATCCCCAATTGGATACTGAAAATGGTGGGTTTGAAAGTACAACGTCAAACTTTTCTAGTTCGCCTTTAGAGTCATGAAATTTAGGATCCAGCAGGACGTCGCCCCATTTTATGCTACAGGAGTACACACCATGTAAAAACATATTAATACAAGCAACATTCCATGATGACTTCAATATCTCTTGGCCATATAATTTATAATCCTGAAACTGATTACGATATGCTATTTCTTGCATAGCTCTTAATAAAAGTGAGCCAGTGCCGCATGCTGGATCATAAATCGAATCACCTGGAACGGGTGTAACCAACTTAGATAACAATACCGAGACGCCATATGGCGTATAAAAACCACCACCTCTTAGACCTGCATCAGATGCAACTTTCTCAAATAAAAAACCACATATTGCCTTTATTCTATCATGGCCATTATTGTAACTATTAAATTGAAAGACTTTAGAATTGAGGGCATGCATTAACTCACTTAAAAAAGCCTCTCTCTCTTTACGAGGTCCAAGCTTGTCAGATGTAAAGTCTATATCTCTAAAGACATCTCTTTCACATTTGTAAAATTTCTGAAAAATAACTTCATCATAATAGCTGAGTGCCGTATTAATCCTTTCACCTATCCCTCTATCATTAACACCTGAATATATATAATTGAAACTCATATCCTCAGGGGTATTAGACAACAGCACCTTTAATTTCAAGTCATCATCAACCACTTTATCTTCATGGATATCACATATTAAATCAGATACATACTTTAGAAATAACAAAGAAAGCATGTAATCAAGAAACTGTATAGAATCCAAACTTCCTTTGTAAACACTGAATATGTCCCAAACTACATTTTTAATTTCTTTATCATCAACTGTTGACATAGTTAATTACCTTCTTTAAGCAGTTTGAAGCAAATATTGAGGTAGAGTAAGTTACCATTATTGATAATCTTCCTATGAATATCCCTTTGCTTTTCCCAGTTATTTTTTATTCTAACGACATTATTTTGAACCTCTATAGGAGGCAATTTAATCTCCATATCAGAAAGGGTTTTCAAGCTAACTTTAGTGATGTTAGTCCCCTCACTCATCCTGTTAAAATAATCCTGACCTAAAGGTGAATTAATGTACCATTGTAAATAATCTGGTAAAACATCATTCTCTTTGCATTTAATTATTGCGTTTTGATTACTTGTAACACTAGGTAGTTTTTTTGAACCCGTAAACATTCCAGCTGCAAAAACTGGCCCCCTCAAGCGTAAAAGAATGTCCCCGGCCTGGAGATAGTGTTTTTTAGGGTCAACCGGAGGAGATACTCTGGCAAGTTCATCCATACGCAAAAGCCCTTCTGTATCAATATCTTTCGTCTGTATTAAATAACACTTACCATCATCGCCAAGGTCTTTTATAGCCGTTTTAAACGGCATCCCTAAACGGATGTCTGCAATTTCTTCCAATCTAACGATAACGCTCATAGGCTTTTAGGGGAGAAGCCTCTCCCCTCTCCATTAGTTAGTTTTTAAAGTGATTGATTGCTTGATGTTCGTATCACCCGAGTGAACTTCCAAGTCCATTTGAAATGATAAGGCAGGCACAACGTATAAAAGTATTGCTAAAGGCGCCATACGGAGTCTTTTTGCAGTTGCATTTAACAGAGTAGGCTGGTATTTTTTAGTATTCATATTTTTCATTCCTCTTCGATTAGCGATTTCTATCAGAGTAATGAGAGTGAACTGTAGCCCCACTACATGGACACTCCCCTATCGTCGTAGGTAGCGTACTACCTAGCGATAGGGTAAATATACGTATGTGCACTCAATATTGCAAGAAGTACATAGCCTACTACGTGAGTAATTGTTCCAGTTACATACCGAAATACGAGTAAAGTCGCTGTTTTAATTGAACAATTTTTTTTTAGTTTTTTCGAAAATTAAACGGTTCTTCTCTGCTTTCTCGATTGGCATCCAAAAAATCAGCCCACCACTGCAACATCAACCTTCTTTCTCCCAGATGTTCAGCCTTATGGATATAAGCCGCCCGCACAGAGTTACGTTCCTGGTGGCTCATTTGCCGCTCCACTGCATCCCTCGACCACAATCCTGATTCAATCAGAGAACTGCAAGCCATCGTCCTGAAACCATGCCCACACACTTCCATTTTCGTGTCATAGCCCATCACTCGCAAAGCCTTGTTCACCGTATTCTCACTCATGGGTTTACACGGATCGTGATCACCTACAAAAATAAGCTCTCGGTTCCCATTCATTCTTTTGATCTTTTCCAGAATAGCTAAGGCCTGACGCGATAAGGGAACAAGATGGGGCGTCCGCATCTTTGAACCACGTTGAGAATGTTTAACACCTTCCAGTGGTTCACGCTCACCAGGAATCGTCCACATGGCCGTTTCAAAGTCTACTTCTGACCAACGGGCAAAACGCAGCTCACTTGAACGGATGAAGACCAACAAAGTCAGTTCAACAGCCAATCGAGTTAAGGGTCTGCCAGAATAGTGATCTATGCGATGAAGTAATTCTGGAATACGGTTCAGTTCAAGAGCAGCACGATGCTGTCTTTTCGCCGTAGCAACCGCACCGGCAATCTCTTGAGCGGGGTTGTAGTCGATTAACCCACTCTGCACAGCAAAGCGCATAATCGCGGTAGTACGCTGTTGTAAACGGGCGGCGACTTCAAGGCGTCCGGATGACTCGACAGCTTTGATGGGTACAAGTAGGTCTCGCGTTTTCAGTTCTGCAATGTTCCGCTTACCAATGGCAGCAAAGAGATTATCTTCGAGACTTTTTAATACACGAGCGCTATGCGATGCAGACCACTTTTGATTGCTGGCGTGCCAGTCTCTGGCTACCACTTCAAACGTTATTGCCTCTTGCTCCTGCTCTACCTTAACGACTTTCTTATTCTCACTGGGATCGACACTATTAGCTAACAGCTTACGGGCTTCATCCCTGCGTGCTCTGGCATCCGCCAACGAAACCTCAGGGTATTTCCCCAGCGCCAGCATCTTCTCTTTACCACCGAAGCGATAACGCAGTCGCCAATATTTGGAACCGTTAGGGTGAACCAGCAATACCATGCCGTCGCCATCAGTAAGTTTATAGGCTTTTGCTTCAGGCTTAGCCGAACGAACCTTCACATCACTCAGAGCCATGATGAGTATCCTTTCAAGGGTTCTGCGTGGGTACAAACATTATCGAACCGGGATATACCCGCAGTTGTACCCACATCAGTAAGTTGATGTAGATTGAATCAGGTTGACTTAGGTTGAGTGAAAAAGCGAGGAAAGCCTTGCGAATGCTGGATTTCAGGCACAAAAAAAGAAGTCCGTTGACGTCTATTGATGTTCCGATGGTGCCGAAGGCCGGACTCGAACCGGCACGTATTTCTACGGTTGATTTTGAATCAACTGCGTCTACCGATTTCGCCACTCCGGCACGGAAGGGATGCGGAAAACGTTGTGGATTATACCTGTCATGCGCCACCATGCAAGCGTCAGCGTGCGTATGGCTCGCTAAGTGTTGAAAATTTCAGCATTACCTTTCGGAGCTGCAATCAACATCACGGTTTAGCCCCCGCAATAACCTCCTTAAGCCCCCGTTCTGCGAAGCGTCCCGTTTCCCCATGCTCTACACTTCCAATTCAACACCACACTGAGGGAAACACGATGTCGATGATAAAAAGCTACGCCGCAAAATCGGCGGGCAGCGAACTCGAACTCTATGAATATGATGCGGGCGAGCTTAAGCCGGAAGATGTCGAGGTACAGGTCGATTACTGCGGTATCTGCCATTCCGATTTGTCGATGATCGACAACGAATGGGGGTTCTCTCATTATCCGCTGGTTGCCGGGCATGAGGTGATTGGTCGCGTGGCGGCGCTAGGCAGCGCGGTGCAGGATAAGGGTCTGAAAGTTGGCCAGCGCGTCGGCGTTGGCTGGACGGCGCGCAGCTGCGGGCATTGCGACGCCTGTATCAGCGGTAATCAGATTAACTGCCTGCAAGGTTCCGTTCCCACGATTCTCAATCGCGGTGGCTTTGCCGAGAAGCTGCGGGCCGACTGGCAGTGGGTGATCCCGCTGCCGGAAAGCATCGACCTGGCGGCGGCTGGCCCATTGCTGTGCGGCGGTATCACGGTGTTCAAACCGCTACTGATGCACCACATCACTGCCACCAGCCGCGTCGGGGTGATCGGTATCGGCGGCCTGGGGCATATCGCCATTAAACTGTTACACGCGATGGGCTGCGAGGTGACCGCGTTCAGCTCAAATCCGGCGAAAGAGCAGGAGGTACTGGCGATGGGAGCGGATAAGGTGGTCAACAGCCGCGATCCGGATGCGCTAAAAGCGCTGGCGGGCCAGTTCGATCTCATCATTAACACGGTTAACGTCGACCTCGACTGGCAGCCCTATTTTGAAGCGCTGGCCTACGGCGGTAATTTCCATACCGTCGGTGCGGTGCTGAAACCGTTGCCGGTGCCGGCATTTACCTTAATTGCCGGCGATCGTAGCATCTCCGGTTCGGCGACCGGTACGCCCTTCGAGCTGCGTAAACTGATGAAGTTTGCCGGGCGCAGCAAGGTGTCGCCGACCACCGAACTGTACCCGATGTCGCAAATTAACGAAGCTATCCAGCACGTGCGCGACGGCAAAGCCCGCTACCGCGTGGTGCTGAAAGCCGACTTCTGATGCAGGGCTCAGTCCCGCAAGGGGCTGGGCCTATTGCCCGCTACGAAACGCAAGCACCGCCTTGCGGCACTGTTCCGTCACATGCTCGATGTCATGGTTCACATCGATGCGGGCAATATCGCGTTCATCTTCCTGCGGACACTCCAGCGCGTCGAACTGGCTTTTTAACAAGCCCACCGGCATAAAATGCCCTGCCCGACGCTGCATGCGTGCCAGAATGGTCTCGTAATCACCATCCAGCCATAGAAAATGCACATTCGGGCTGCCCTGCCGCAATATATCGCGGTACTGTTTTTTTAATGATGAGCAGACAATAAATCCGGTCTCATTCTTTTTATATAAACTGTACGAGGCATCATTTAATCGCGCTAACCAGGGAAGTCTGTCCTCATCGGTTAATGGAATACCCTCAGACATTTTATCAATATTTTTGGCTGGATGAAGATCGTCGCCATCAATGAATTTAGCCGATAATACAGCGGCAATTTTGCTGCCAATTAAAGATTTACCGCTCCCCGAAACGCCCATTAAAATATAACTGTCCCCGGCCATCAAAAAACTCCAGATTTATATTCCATGAGGCGATACTACGCCTTGCACATTGCAGAATTCACCTTTTTTCGGCACGACCGCACAGATTTACAAGGCGCATCACGTTATGCGTAACATTGTAGTGTAACAATTTTCCGGCGTGACTTACTTCACAAATAATAATAATTAAAACCGTTTTAATGCTGTCGAGGTTACTACCTGACCAGTGAGGCATTTATGCAAGTCAAAACCCAATCCTGCGTTGTCGCGGGTAAGAAAACTGTTGCCATTACCGACCAAAATATTGAATGGGATAATAAAGGAACACTAGTAAAAATTACCCGCGGTGGTATTTGCGGTTCCGATTTACATTATTACCAGGAAGGGAAAGTCGGTAATTTCACTGTTAAAGCGCCGATGATTTTAGGCCATGAAGTTATTGGTAAAGTTGTGCACAGCGACTCCAAAGAATTATATGAAGGTCAGTCAGTGGCGATTAATCCGTCGAAGCCGTGCGGCCACTGTAAATACTGTTTGCAGCACGAAGAAAACCAGTGCACGAAAATGCGCTTTTTTGGTAGCGCCATGTATTTTCCCCATGTCGACGGCGGTTTTACCCGGTTTAAAACCGTCGATACCGCGCAGTGTATCCCCTACCCCCAAGAGGCCAATGAAAAAGTCATGGCCTTTGCCGAACCGTTAGCGGTCGCGATCCACGCCGCGCATGAAGCGGGCGACCTGCAGGGCAAGCGCGTGTTTATCTCCGGCGTCGGTCCTATCGGCTGCCTGATCGTCAGCGCGGTAAAAACGCTCGGTGCGGCAGAGATTGTCTGTGCTGATATCAGCCCACGTTCGCTGTCGCTTGCCCAGCAGATGGGGGCCGACACGCTGATTAATCCGCAGCAGGACTCGCTCGAGGAGTGGAAAAAAGAGAAAGGCTACTTCGACGTTAGCTTCGAAGTCTCCGGTCATCCGTCCTCAATCACCACCTGTCTGGAAGTGACCCGCGCAAAAGGCGTGATGGTGCAGGTCGGCATGGGCGGCGCGGTGCCGGACTTCCCGATGATGATGCTGATCGGCAAAGAGATCGCGCTCAAAGGTTCGTTCCGCTTTACCACTGAGTTCAACACCGCGGTGTCGTGGCTGGCAAATAACGTTATCGATCCGCTGCCGTTACTCAGCGCCGAATATCCATTTACCGAGCTTGAACAAGCGCTGATCTTCGCCGGGGACAAAACCCAGGCGGCAAAGGTCCAGCTCGTTTTTGCAGAAACAAAATAAGGAATAACATGATGAACGATCTTTTTTCACTGGACGGCAAAAACATTCTGATCACCGGTTCGGCTCAGGGTATTGGTTATTTACTGGCGACCGGCCTGGGTAAATATGGCGCGCAGATTATCGTCAATGATATTACGCCAGAGCGCGCGGAGACCGCCGTCGCCAAACTGCAGCAGGAAGGGATCCGCGCCGTTGCCGCGCCATTCAATGTTACGCAGAAACAGGACATTGATGCCGCCATCGAGCATATCGAAAAAGACATTGGCCAAATTGATGTGCTGGTGAATAACGCCGGTATCCAGCGCCGCCATCCCTTTACCGAGTTCCCGGAACAGGACTGGAACGATGTGATTGCCGTTAACCAGACGGCGGTGTTCCTGGTCTCGCAGGCGGTCACTCGCCGCATGGTGGAGCGCCAGGCCGGGAAGGTCATCAACATCTGTTCCATGCAGAGCGAACTGGGCCGCGACACCATTACGCCGTACGCTGCCTCGAAAGGCGCGGTAAAAATGCTCACCCGTGGGATGTGCGTTGAGCTGGCGCGCCACAATATCCAGGTCAACGGTATCGCGCCGGGCTACTTCAAAACTGAAATGACCAAAGCGTTGGTCGAGGATGAAGCCTTTACCTCCTGGCTGTGTAAACGTACGCCTGCCGCGCGCTGGGGCGATCCGCAGGAGCTGATCGGCGCGGCGGTATTCCTCTCTTCCAAAGCATCCGATTTTGTTAACGGGCACCTGTTGTTCGTCGATGGCGGCATGCTGGTCGCCGTCTGATACAACACAACGCAACATCACGCAGCGCCCAGGCGCTGCCTTACTGGCACCCTCCCGAAATCATTCGAGTTGCAGGACAAAATGCCAAAAGCATTTTGTCCTGCAACTTGAAGTATGACGGGGATATAAGAGAAACGATTATGCCATTAATAATAATTGCGGCAGGCGTCGCGCTGCTTCTGGTCCTGATGATTGGCTTTAAAGTTAACGGCTTTATTGCGCTGGTCCTGGTGGCGGCGGTCGTCGGTTTTGCCGAAGGGATGGATGCTCAGGCCGTTCTGCACTCTATACAAAATGGGATCGGCAGGACGCTCGGCGGGCTGGCGATGATCCTCGGGTTTGGCGCGATGCTCGGCAAGCTGATCTCCGATACCGGCGCAGCCCAGCGCATCGCCACCACGCTGATTGACACGTTCGGTAAGAAACGTGTGCAGTGGGCGCTGGTGATCACCGGTCTGGTCGTCGGTCTGGCGATGTTCTTCGAAGTCGGCTTTGTTCTGCTGCTGCCGCTGGTATTTACGGTGGTGGCCTCTTCAGGTCTGCCGCTGCTGTATGTCGGCGTGCCGATGGTGGCGGCGCTGTCCGTAACCCACTGTTTCCTGCCGCCGCATCCGGGCCCCACCGCGATTGCCACCATTTTCGAGGCCAATCTCGGCACCACCCTGCTGTACGGCTTTATTATTACCATCCCGACGGTAATTGTCGCCGGGCCGCTGTTTTCTAAACTGCTGACCCGCTTTGAGAAAGCGCCGCCGGAAGGGTTATTCAACCCGCATCTGTTCACCGAAGAAGAGATGCCGTCGTTCTGGAACAGTATCTTTGCGGCGGTTATCCCGGTCATACTGATGGCGGTGGCGGCGGTATGTGAAATTACGCTGCCGAAGTCCAACAGCGTGCGGGTATTCTTTGAGTTTATCGGCAACCCTGCGGTCGCCTTGTTTATCGCCATCGTGCTGGCCATTTTTACCCTTGGTCGACGTAACGGACGGACGATCGAGCAAATTATGGATATCATTGGCGACTCTATCGGCGCAATCGCGATGATTGTGTTCATCATTGCCGGGGGCGGTGCGTTTAAGCAGGTACTGGTCGACAGCGGCGTGGGGCAGTATATCTCGCACCTGATGACCGGCACGTCGCTCTCTCCGCTGCTGATGTGCTGGACGGTCGCCGCATTGCTGCGTATCGCGCTCGGTTCTGCGACCGTGGCGGCGATCACCACCGCAGGCGTGGTGCTGCCGATTATTAACGTTACTCACGCCGACCCGGCGCTGATGGTGCTGGCTACCGGCGCGGGCAGCGTGATTGCCTCCCACGTTAACGATCCGGGATTCTGGCTGTTTAAAGGCTATTTTAATCTCAGCGTTGGGGAAACATTGCGTACCTGGACGGTGATGGAGACGCTGATTTCCATTATGGGTCTGCTGGGCGTACTGGCGCTGAACGCCATCCTGCATTAAGACGGTCATCACCGGGGAGCACAGGTCAGCGCTCCCCGGCACGGGAGAGAAAATGAGGAACCACAGAATTTCTTTGCAAGATATCGCCACACTGGCGGGCGTGACCAAAATGACGGTGAGCCGCTACATTCGCTCGCCGAAAAAGGTCGCAAAGGAAACCGGTGAACGCATTGCGCAGATTATGGAGGAGATTAATTACATCCCCAACCGCGCGCCCGCGATGCTGCTGAATGCGCAAAGCTATACGCTCGGCGTGCTGATCCCCTCGTTTCAAAACCAGCTGTTCGCTGACATTCTGGCCGGTATTGAGTCGGTCACCTCGGACCATAACTATCAGACGCTGATCGCCAACTACAATTATGACCGGGAATCCGAGGAAGAGTCGGTGATCAACCTGCTGTCGTACAATATCGACGGCATTATTCTGTCCGAGAAATATCACACTCTGCGCACGGTTAAATTTTTGCGTTCAGCCAATATTCCGGTGGTCGAGCTGATGGATATTCAGGGTGACCGTCTGGACATGGAGGTGGGCTTTGATAACCGTCAGGCGGCGTTTGATATGGTCAGCACCATGCTGGATAAACGCCCACGCCGCAAAATCCTCTATCTGGGTTCGAAAGACGACGTCCGCGATGAACAGCGCTATCGCGGTTATTGCGATGCCATGACGCGGCGGGGTCTGTCACCGCTGCGCGTTAATCCGCGTTCTATTTCGTCCATTCATCTCGGCACCCAGATGATGCGGGACGCGCTCGCCGCGCATCCGGATTTAGACGGCGTCTTTTGCACCAACGACGATATTGCGATGGGCGCGCTGCTGCTGTGCCGCGAACGCGAGCTGGCCGTTCCGGAACAGATCTCGATTGCTGGTTTTCACGGACTGGAGATGGGGCGGCAGATGATCCCAAGCCTCGCCAGCGTGATCACCCCGCGTTTCGACATTGGCCGTATGGCGGCGCAAATGTTGCTGAGCAAAATCAAGAACAACGACCATAACCACAACACCGTGGATTTGGGGTATCAGATTTATCACGGCCATACGCTTTAAGATTTTTTATCTCCCTTGCTCATACTTTCTTTCATTCATATTGCCTATACTCCAGGCAGGATAAATGGAGGAAATCTCAATGAGCGCACCCCTGCTAGTCGCCCGCACGCCGGACACCGAACTGTTTTTACTCCCAGGCATGGCCAACCGTCACGGGCTGATTACCGGCGCGACCGGGACCGGTAAAACCGTCACGCTACAGAAACTGGCCGAATCGCTGTCTGAGATTGGCGTGCCGGTATTTATGGCCGACGTAAAAGGTGACTTAACCGGCGTAGCGCAGGAAGGACAAGCCTCTGAAAAGCTGCTCGCCCGCCTGAAAAACATCGGCATTACCGACTGGCAACCGCATGCGAATCCGGTCACGGTGTGGGATATCTTCGGCGAAAAAGGCCACCCGGTGCGGGCAACAGTATCTGACCTCGGGCCGCTGCTGCTGGCGCGTCTGCTGAACCTCAACGATGTGCAGTCCGGCGTGCTGGATATTATCTTCCGTATTGCCGATGACCAGGGTCTGTTGCTGCTCGATTTCAAAGATCTGCGGGCCATTACGCAGTACATCGGCGATAACGCTAAATCGTTCCAGAACCAGTACGGCAACATCAGCAGCGCCTCGGTGGGCGCTATCCAGCGCGGACTGCTGTCGCTGGAACAACAGGGAGCGGCGCACTTCTTTGGCGAGCCGATGCTGGATATCAAAGACTGGATGCGCACTGACGCCAGCGGTAAAGGGGTAATCAACATCCTCAGCGCCGAGAAGCTGTACCAGATGCCCAAACTGTACGCCGCCAGCCTGCTGTGGATGCTCTCCGAACTGTATGAACAACTGCCGGAAGCCGGCGATCTGGAAAAACCAAAACTGGTGTTCTTCTTCGACGAAGCCCATTTGTTGTTCAACGACGCCCCGCAGGTATTGCTGGATAAAATTGAACAGGTAATCCGCCTGATCCGCTCGAAAGGGGTCGGCGTGTGGTTCGTTTCGCAAAACCCGTCCGATATTCCGGACAACGTACTCGGGCAGTTGGGGAACCGCGTGCAACATGCCCTGCGCGCCTTCACGCCGAAAGATCAGAAAGCGGTGAAAACCGCGGCGCAAACTATGCGCGCCAATCCGGCATTTGATACTGAAAAAGCCATTCAGGAGTTGGGTACCGGCGAAGCGCTAATTTCCTTCCTCGATGCCAAAGGTAGCCCCTCAGTGGTGGAACGGGCGATGGTAATTGCGCCGTGCTCGCGCATGGGACCGGTAACCGACGACGAGCGCAACGGGCTGATTAATCACTCCTCATTGTATGGAAAATATGAGGAAGAGGTCGACCGTGAGTCCGCCTATGAGCGTTTACAGCAAGGCGTACAGGCCAGCACCGAGCAGCAAAATACGCCTCCCGCCAACGGTAAAGCGATCGACGTGGATGGCGGTATTCTCGGGGGGTTGAAAGATATTCTGTTTGGCAGCACCGGACCACGCGGCGGTAAGCGCGATGGCGTAGTACAGAGCGTGGCGAAAAGCGCGGCGCGACAGGTCACTAATCAGATAATTCGCGGCATGTTGGGAAGTTTGATGGGCGGCAGAAAACGCTAGCAGTGAAACGCCCCTCCCGCACTACGGGAGGGGCGGATATTACGACTTACGCAGCATCAACCACAGGCTTATCAGGAAGAAGCTGGCGCTAGGCAGCAACGCGCCGATAATCGGCGGAATGCCGTACACCAGCGTTAATGGGCCAAAGATTTGGTCCAGCACATAGAACACAAAACCGAAGCTAATCCCTGTCACCACGCGCACGCCCATCGGGACGCTACGCAGCGGGCCAAAGATAAACGACAGCGCCATCAGCATCATGACCGCCACTGACAACGGCTGGAAGACTTTGCTCCACATATTGAGCTGGTAACGTCCGGCGTCCTGGCCGCTCGACTTCAGATACTTCACGTAGTTATGCAGACCGCTAATCGAGAGCGCATCAGGATCCAGCGCGACGACGCCGAGCTTGTCGGGCGTAAGGTTGGTTTTCCAGGTCCCGCTCACCATCTGCGAACCAGTGATTTGCTTTGGATCGGTCAGGTTAGATTCATCCACCTGCGACAGACGCCACACCTTCTGCTCCGGGTCAAACGTCGCGCTCGCGGCATAGCGAACGGACTGCAAACGGCGTTTATCATTAAAGGAGTAGATACTAATTCCGCCTAACTCGGCGTCGCCTTTCACCCGCTCAATGTAGACAAAGCTGTCACCATCTTTCGCCCACAATCCCTGCTGCGTAGAGAGCAGCGAGCCACCGTACATCTGCTGGGCACGATAGTTACGCGCCATCTGTTCGCCCTGCGGCGCCACCCATTCACCGATGGCCATCGTCAACAGCACCAGCGGAATCGCGGTTTTCATTACCGACAGCGCCACCTGCATACGGGTAAATCCGGAAGCCTGCATCACCACCAGTTCACTACGCTGGGCCAACATGCCCAGCCCCAACAACGCGCCGAGCAGCGCCGCCATCGGGAAGAAAATCTGGATATCTTTTGGTGCGCTGAGCAGGGTATACAGCCCGGCGCCCATCGCATCGTAGCTCCCCTGCCCGGCTTTTTTCAGCTGGTCGACGAACTTGATGATCCCGGAGAGCGACACCAGCATGAACAACGTCATCATGATGGTGGTGAAAATGGTTTTACCGATATAGCGGTCAAGTACACCAAAGGGCTGCATTATACCGCTCCTTTACGCATAAAACGGGCACGCAAGCGGCGCATAGGCACCGTATCCCAGAGGTTAAGTACAATCGCCAGCGCCAGATACGCCAGGTTAACCGTCCACATCCAGAACACCGGATCCAGCTTACCTTTGCCGCCGTTCGACTTCAGGGATGTCTGGACCAGGAAGAACAGCAAATAGAGCAGCATGGCGGGCAGCATCGACAGTACGCGCCCCTGACGCGGGTTCACCACGCTCAGCGGTACGACCATCAGCGCCATCATAAATACGGTGAATACTAACGTGATACGCCAGGTCAGCTCCGCGCGAGCACGATCGTTGTCGGTCGTCCACAGCGTACGCATATCCATCTGGTCGGTATCGTTTGGATCCAGCGCCACAGCCTGATGGCCAATAATCGCCTGATAATCCTGGAAGTCAGTGATGCGGAAATCACGCAGCAGCGCAGTCCCTTCAAAGCGCGTGCCCTGGTTCAGCGTCACGACCTGGGAGCCATCGCGCATCTGGGTAAGATGTCCGGAATCAGCCACCACCACCGAAGGACGGGCATTACCTTTCGGGCGGATTTGCGCGAGGAATACATCTTTGAAGTTGCTGCCGTCAACGCTTTCGATAAACAGCACCGAACCGCCGTTAGTCGCCTGCTGGAATTGCCCCTGAGCAAGCGCAGCCATGCCGGGGTTAGCTTTCGCTTCCGCCAGCACTTCGTCCTGATGCCTGGAGGACCATGGTCCGGCCCACATCACGTTAACCGCCGCAATAATACTGGTAAACAACGCCAGCACCATCGCCGCTTTCACGAGCACAGCCTTGCTCAGCCCACAGGCGTGCATGACCGTAATTTCACTTTCGGTATACAGTTTGCCCAGCGTCATCAGCAGCCCGAGGAACAGGCTTAAGGGCAAGATAAGTTGCGCCATTTCTGGCACGCCCAGCCCCAGCAGCGAGAGCACCAGATTCGCCGGGATATCACCGTCAACCGCCGCACCAAGGATCCTGACTAACTTTTGACAAAAGAAGATCAAAAGCAGGATGAAAAGGATCGCAAGTTGGCTTTTGAGCGTTTCCCGAACCAGATATCTTATGATTATCACTTTAAATACGCCCGTAAAAACCCGTCTTTTGCCGGAATTTAGCTTGTTTCATGGCTTAAACGTCATTTATTCTCTTGAGTCGTCGAAATCGTCGCTAAGATCATTATACTCAACGGATCCACCTCTCAGAAATTGTTCTGACGTGCCAATGCCGTAATAACGTTAAGATTAACACGAAGTCACCGCAACAGCGGGAATGAGTTACGAAAGCTTGCAATTCTATCCGTAGCCACCGCCGTTGTCTTTAAGATTCAGGAGCGTAGTGCATGGAGTTCAGTGTAAAAAGCGGTAGCCCGGAGAAACAGCGGAGTGCCTGCATCGTTGTGGGCGTCTTTGAACCACGCCGCCTCTCTCCGATTGCAGAGCAGCTCGACAAGATCAGCGACGGGTACATCAGCGCACTGCTGCGTCGTGGCGAACTGGAAGGCAAACCGGGTCAAACCCTGTTGCTGCACCATGTTCCTAATGTCCTGTCTGAGCGAATTCTCCTCATCGGTTGTGGTAAAGAGCGTGAGCTTGATGAACGTCAGTATAAGCAGGTCATTCAGAAAACTATAAATACCCTGAATGATACAGGCTCGATGGAAGCCGTCTGTTTCCTGACTGAGCTGCACGTCAAAGGCCGCAATAACTACTGGAAAGTACGTCAGGCCGTTGAGACGGCCCAGGAAACGCTGTACAGCTTTGATCAGTTGAAGACTAACAAAAGCGAACCACGTCGTCCGCTGCGTAAAATGGTCTTCAACGTACCGACCCGCCGCGAACTGACCAGCGGTGAACGTGCCATTCAGCACGGCCTGGCGATTGCCGCCGGGATCAAAGCGGCAAAAGATCTCGGCAATATGCCGCCGAATATCTGTAACGCCGCCTACCTGGCTTCTCAGGCGCGTCAGTTGGCTGACAGCTATAGCAAAAATGTTGTCACTCGCGTCATCGGTGAGCAGCAGATGAAAGAGCTGGGCATGCACTCCTATCTTGCGGTCGGCAATGGTTCGCAAAATGAATCGCTGATGTCGGTGATTGAGTATAAAGGTGTCGAATCCGAAGACGTACGCCCGATCGTGTTGGTGGGTAAAGGGTTAACCTTTGACTCCGGCGGTATCTCCATCAAACCTGCCGAAGGTATGGATGAGATGAAATACGACATGTGCGGCGCGGCAGCGGTTTACGGCGTGATGCGCATGGTGGCGGAGCTACAGTTGCCAATCAACGTCGTCGGCGTACTGGCGGGCTGCGAAAACATGCCGGGCGGCCGCGCGTATCGCCCAGGCGATGTGCTGACGACCATGTCTGGTCAAACCGTTGAAGTACTGAACACCGATGCTGAAGGCCGTCTGGTACTGTGCGACGTGTTAACCTATGTCGAGCGTTTTGAACCGGAAGCGGTCATTGATGTGGCAACGCTGACCGGCGCGTGCGTGATTGCATTGGGCCATCACATCACCGGCCTGATGTCGAACCACAATCCGCTGGCGCACGAGCTGATCGGTGCTTCCGAGCAGGCGGGCGACCGCGCGTGGCGTCTGCCGTTGGGTGATGAATTTCAGGAACAGCTGGAGTCCAACTTTGCGGATATGGCTAACATCGGCGGCCGTCCTGGCGGTGCTATCACCGCGGGCTGCTTCCTGTCGCGCTTTACCCGTAAATATAACTGGGCGCACCTGGACATCGCGGGTACCGCATGGCGTTCCGGTAAAGCCAAAGGCGCCACCGGTCGTCCGGTAGCGCTGCTGTCGCAGTTCCTGCTCAATCGCGCCGGATTTAACGGCGACGAGTAATGTGTAAATGCCGGATGGCGCTACGCTTATCCGGCCTACAAAGCAGTAAGCTGTAGGTCTGATAAGACGCGCGAGCGTCGCCATCAGGCGAAAAGGCCGGGTCACCCGGCCTTGTATTTAAATCCACCACAAGAAGCCCCATATATGAAGAATGCGACGTTCTATCTTCTGGATAATGACACTACCGTTGATGGCTTAAGCGCCGTCGAGCAACTGGTGTGTGAAATTGCCGCAGAACGTTGGCGTGCTGGCAAGCGTGTGCTGATCGCCTGCGAAAACGAAAAGCAGGCCTTTCGCCTTGATGAAGCCCTGTGGGCAAGACCGGCAGAAAGCTTCGTGCCGCATAATCTGGCGGGTGAAGGTCCCAGAGGCGGCTCGCCGGTAGAGATTGCCTGGCCGGAAAAACGCAACAGCAGCCCGCGCGACCTGCTGATCAGTTTGCGCGTTGGCTTTGCAGATTTTGCCACCGCTTTCACAGAAGTGATAGACTTCGTCCCTTACGAAGATTCTTTGAAACAATCGGCACGCGATCGCTACAAAGCATACCGCGTGGCTGGTTTTAACCTGAATACGGCAACCTGGAAATAATGGAAAAGACATATAACCCACAAGATATCGAACAGCCGCTTTACGAGCACTGGGAAAAGCAGGGCTATTTCAAACCTAACGGCGATGAAAGCAAAGAGTCCTTCTGCATCATGATCCCGCCGCCGAACGTCACCGGCAGTTTGCATATGGGTCATGCTTTCCAGCAAACCATCATGGACACCATGATCCGCTACCAGCGCATGCAGGGCAAAAACACCCTGTGGCAGGCCGGTACCGACCACGCGGGTATCGCGACCCAGATGGTGGTTGAGCGTAAGATTGCCGCTGAAGAAGGTAAAACTCGTCACGACTACGGTCGCGAAGCGTTTATCGACAAAATCTGGCAGTGGAAAGCGGAATCTGGCGGCACCATTACCCGTCAGATGCGCCGTCTCGGCAACTCCGTTGACTGGGAGCGCGAGCGCTTCACCATGGACGAAGGTCTTTCCAATGCCGTGAAAGAAGTCTTTGTTCGCCTGTACAAAGAAGACCTGATTTACCGTGGCAAACGCCTGGTGAACTGGGATCCGAAACTGCGCACCGCCATCTCTGACCTGGAAGTGGAAAACCGCGAGTCCAAAGGCTCAATGTGGCACATCCGCTATCCGCTGGCCGACGGCGTGAAGACCGCAGACGGTAAAGATTACCTGGTCGTCGCTACCACTCGTCCGGAAACTATTCTCGGGGATACCGGCGTGGCCGTTAACCCGGAAGATCCGCGCTACAAAGATCTGATCGGTAAATTCGTTGTCCTGCCGCTGGTTGACCGCCGTATTCCGATCGTGGGCGACGAACACGCCGACATGGAAAAAGGCACCGGCTGCGTGAAGATCACCCCGGCGCACGACTTTAATGACTACGAAGTCGGGAAACGTCACGGCCTGCCGATGATCAACATTCTGACCTTTGACGGCGACATCCGTGAAACTGCGGAAGTGTACGACACCAAAGGCGAAGAGTCCGACGTTTACTCCAACGCGATTCCGGCTGAATTCCAGAAGCTGGAACGCTTTGCCGCGCGTAAAGCGATCGTCGCAGCCGTTGACGCCCTGGGTCTGCTGGAAGAGATCAAACCGCACGACCTGACCGTTCCTTACGGCGACCGTGGCGGCGTGGTTATCGAACCGATGCTGACCGACCAGTGGTACGTCCGTGCCGACGTGCTGGCGAAACCGGCGGTTGAAGCCGTTGAAAACGGCAGCATTCAGTTCGTGCCTAAGCAGTACGAAAACATGTACTTCTCCTGGATGCGTGATATTCAGGACTGGTGTATCTCTCGTCAGCTGTGGTGGGGTCACCGTATCCCGGCATGGTACGACAACGACGGCAACGTTTATGTAGGCCGTACCGAAGACGAAGTGCGTCAGGAAAACAACCTCGGCGCCGACGTTGCGCTTCGTCAGGACGAAGACGTTCTCGACACCTGGTTCTCCTCCGCGCTGTGGACTTTCTCCACCCTCGGCTGGCCGGAAAACACCGACGCGCTGCGTCAGTTCCACCCAACCAGCGTGATGGTTTCCGGCTTCGACATCATCTTCTTCTGGATTGCCCGCATGATCATGATGACCATGCACTTCATCAAAGATGAAAACGGCAAGCCGCAGGTGCCGTTCCATACCGTCTACATGACCGGTCTGATCCGTGACGACGAAGGCCAGAAGATGTCCAAATCCAAGGGTAACGTCATCGACCCGCTGGATATGGTCGACGGCATCTCCCTGCCGGAACTGCTGGAAAAACGTACCGGCAACATGATGCAGCCGCAGCTGGCTGAGAAGATTGCCAAACGTACCGAGAAGCAGTTCCCGAACGGCATTGAGCCGCACGGCACCGACGCCCTGCGCTTTACCCTGGCGGCGCTGGCATCGACCGGTCGCGACATCAACTGGGATATGAAGCGCCTGGAAGGTTACCGTAACTTCTGTAACAAGCTGTGGAACGCCAGCCGCTTTGTGCTGATGAACACTGAAGGTCAGGATTGCGGCTTCAACGGCGGCGAAATGACCCTGTCGCTGGCAGACCGCTGGATCCTGGCTGAATTCAACCAGACCGTTAAAGCGTACCGCGAAGCGCTGGATAACTTCCGCTTCGACATCGCCGCGGGCATTCTGTACGAATTCACCTGGAACCAGTTCTGTGACTGGTATCTGGAGCTGACCAAACCGGTGATGACCGGAGGTTCCGAGTCTGAACTGCGCGGCACCCGCAATACGCTGGTCACCGTGCTGGAAGGTCTGCTGCGCCTGGCGCACCCGATCATCCCGTTCATCACCGAAACTATCTGGCAGCGCGTGAAGGTCATTTGCGGTATTACCGCCGACACCATCATGCTGCAGCCGTTCCCGGAATATAACGCCGCGCAGGTTGATGAAGCCGCGTTGGCCGATACCGAATGGCTGAAGCAGGCGATCGTCGCCGTACGTAATATCCGTGCGGAAATGAACATCGCGCCGGGCAAACCGCTGGAGCTGCTGCTGCGTGGTTGCAGCGCTGACGCGATGCGTCGTGTGAACGACAACCGTAGCTTCCTGCTGAACCTGGCGCGTCTGGAAAGCATCACCGTGCTGCCTGCCGATGACAAAGGTCCGGTTTCCGTGACCAAAATCATCGACGGCGCCGAACTGCTGATCCCGATGGCTGGCCTCATCAACAAAGAAGATGAGCTGGCGCGTCTGGCGAAAGAAGTGGCGAAAATCGAAGGTGAGATTGCCCGTATCGAAGGCAAACTTTCCAACGAAGGTTTCGTCGCTCGTGCGCCGGAAGCGGTGATCGCCAAAGAGCGTGAGAAGCTGGACGGTTACGCGGAAGCCAAAGCGAAACTGATTGAGCAGCAGGCGGTTATCGCCGCGCTGTAATCATCGTGCCCGTATATTTGCCGGATGGCGCTGCGCTTATCCGGCCAACGGGCAGCGTCAACGTAGGTCGGATAAGCGTAGCGCATCCGACACCACTGACGAATAAAAAGCCTCTGAGCGTGTGCATCAGAGGCTTTTTATTGAATTATCATCGCTTGCACTTCCCCTCCCCGCAGTGTTATTAACTGCATATGTTCCACGTTTCTGTCATGAGTTCGCTATGAGTGTTACTACCCCTGTCTTTGCGACGCTGCGTCGTCTTACCGCCGACGATAACGCCGCCATCGCCCGCGTTATCCGCCAGGTTTCCGCCGAATACGGGCTTACCGCTGATAAAGGCTATACCGTGGCCGACCCAAATCTGGATGAACTGTTCCAGGTTTACAGCCAGCCGGGCGCAGCCTATTGGGTCGTTGAGCAGAATGGTCAGGTGGTGGGCGGCGGCGGCGTCGCGCCGTTAGGCTGTAGCGAGCCGGACATTTGCGAGCTGCAGAAGATGTATTTCCTGTCGAGCGTACGCGGCCAGGGGCTGGCGAAAAAGCTGGCGTTGATGGCGCTGGATCACGCCCGTGAGCAGGGTTTTAAGCAGTGCTATCTGGAAACGACCGCGTTTCTGACCGAGGCTATTCGCCTGTATGAACATTTAGGCTTTGAGCACATCAGCGAAGCGCTGGGCTGTACCGGGCATGTGGATTGTGAAGTGCGGATGTTAAAGCCCCTCTGACCTTACGCCGAGGGGCCATATTGACCTTACTGCATCTCAGCCGAAAGCATCAGACGAATCACGCCGGCCGAACGCGCGGTCGGCAGCTTCAACACCTGTGACCAGAGATCCTGCACTATCTCACAGGCAATCTTCTCTTTGCCGACAGCTTTAGTCGGATCGGCCATGATTTGAATATCCGGTCCATAGCGCTGTACCAGGCCAGGGCTGATGCTTTGCAGGTCCTGAAGCGCCAGTTGCTTTTCCTCTGCCGTAACCGTATGTTTTTTCGGTCCGTGAGAGGCGTACATCATGCTCATGTCACTCGCCATACGACGATCCATGATCTCACGCGGAACAAGACGTGCCGGGTTAATCCCACCTTTTACCGCCGGAAACAGGAAGCGGAAGCATTCGTCATCACCTATTTTGGCCACAGCGGCGATCTGCTCAAGATTAATTTTCATATATTCAATGACATTGGCATCAGGAGCTTGCTGCAATCGTGCCATTTGCAACTGAAGAATCTGCGGCTGTATCGCGTCGATAACCTGCTGTTCACTGCTCCCTGCTTTTTTCATCTGCGCTGCCTGGCTGATTATTTTTTGCGTCAGCGCAGGCTCCTGTTCCTTAATCACCTGAAACGCCGGATTAGAGAGCATCGCCTTTTCAAACTGCTGCTCTTCGGTCAGACCATAATCCGGGTTTTCACGTGGGATCATGTAGTGCACATCAAACAGATTCCACGCAATAATCGCCACCACAAAGACCACCGCGCCAGAGATCTTGCCCAGCCACCCTTTTTTACGGAACATGCCAACGACGATGGCAATCACCACCCCGATATAGCCTGCTAACAATACGTGAGCCCAGTTCATTAACCATCCTTATGCAAAACAATCTCGAGTAAGGAGATATATTTCCCCCTTCGTGTATTTTGATTATTACGGCAGCGGCGGGCGATTTCCAGCCACCAGATTTTGCTAGCAGAAATGGGGAAGAGGTAAAACGCGCGATGATTGAACACCGCGCGTCACAGAAGGAATCAAGCCGGTATGCCGCTGTGAAAGCGGAACTCGTCGTCAGGGGAGGTAATCAGCGCGGCTTCGACTTCGCCAAAAAACTGCACCCGGTCGCTGATATCGTCAGCAGAAACCTGCTGCGCCAGCGCCAGATAATCCTGATAGTGCCGAGCCTCGGATCGCAGCAGCGACAGGTAAAACGCCTGCAAATCCGCCTCCAGATACGGCGCCAGCGCGGCAAACCGTTCACAGGAACGGGCTTCGATATACGCTCCGCAAATCAGCTTGTCGATCAGCGTCAGCGGCTCGTGGGTGCGAACCTCTTTGAGCATACCTTTGGCGTAACGACTGGCGGTAATTTTGATGTAAGGGATATTGCGGATCGTCATCGCCTCGCGTACCTGCGAGAAGTGATGCAGCTCTTCTTTGATCAGCAACACCATGCTGTCGATAAGCTTTCGTCCCCACGGGTCGTCGGTTTGCGGCATAACGCTTTTGCTTATCTGTTTATTCAGTGCGATAAAATCCGGCTCATCCCCTTCCCTGAAAGCAAAGGCTTCATAGGGTTTTAGCCAGTCCAGCAGCGCCTGCGATCCCTGTTTATCCGCGGCATACTTACGCACCAGCAGCATTGCCGTTTGCGCCGCTTTCAGTTCGCAGACGAGGTGATCGGTCAGTAACAGCGGCAGATTCGCCGGGTCTCGCGCTTTATCAAGCCAGGCCTGAGGCGTTTTACATTGCAGGAAGTTGTGGATCGGGGAGAGTATTTGCGGGTAATCCATACGTTGTCCTTGGCCTGCGGCAGCCTGGGCTACCGCAGGTCAGCAGATGACTTAGTGACGCACGCCGTCATCATCTTCGTCGACGAAGTCTTCATCGTCGCCATCTTCACCTTCTTCGCCGTTCGGGTCTTCAAAATAGGTTCCCCAACCGTCGTATTCCACTTCAAATTTTTCAGCAAGGTTCATCAGTTGCTCAACCTGAGCGTCAATCAGCTCGGCATTCAGGGCGCATTCGCTGAGGATGTCACAACAAATAACCGTGTCGCCTTCTTCGACTTCAAGCTCTTCCGGCTCGGTCACTTCATAACCCAGCTTGAAGGCTTCTACTGCCGCTTTTTCCAGGGTTTCAAAGTCGTCCGCGGAAAGGTGATGCTCGATAGTGTACAGCGCGTCTGGATCGCTGCCATCTTCGAGTAACTCTTCAATAATCAAGCGTGTTTCTTCACGCTGCTCTTCCAGTAGTTCCGGGTTTGCCATGGCTCGTTCCTCATAATGTCCTGCCGATACTCTTATTGTCACATACCGCTGTCATTGCCTCCACCTTTCCAGGAAAGATTTGTTAAACAAGGTTGCAAATGAATAAACATCCATATAAATTGAATTTTAATTCAATAAATGGCTTAAGCCATGTGAGGAAACCATGTCTACGTTTTATCAGAAGCACTTTTTGAAACTGCTTGATTTCACCTCTGCTGAACTCACGTCACTGCTCAAGCTCGCCGCGCAGCTCAAGGCAGATAAGAAAAACGGCACCGAGGTCGCTCAACTCACCGGTAAAAATATCGCGCTCATCTTCGAAAAAGACTCGACTCGTACTCGTTGCTCTTTCGAAGTTGCCGCATACGATCAGGGCGCTCGCGTAACGTATCTCGGGCCAAGCGGCAGCCAGATTGGGCATAAAGAGTCGATTAAAGATACCGCCCGCGTACTCGGCCGCATGTACGACGGTATTCAGTATCGGGGTCACGGTCAGGAAGTGGTGGAAACGCTGGCGGAATATGCCGGGGTGCCGGTGTGGAATGGATTAACTAACGAGTTTCATCCCACCCAGTTACTGGCGGATCTGTTAACTATGCAGGAACACCTGCCGGGTAAAGCATTTAATGAGATGGCGTTGGTCTACACCGGCGATGCCCGTAACAATATGGGCAATTCGATGCTGGAAGCCGCCGCGTTAACCGGGTTAGATCTGCGTCTGGTTGCGCCGCAGGCCTGCTGGCCGGATGAGAGTCTGGTGGCAGAATGCAAAGCGCTGGCACAGAAAAACGGTGGCAATATTACGCTGACGGAAGATGTCGCCACGGGCGTAAAAGGTGCAGACTTCATCTACACCGACGTATGGGTGTCAATGGGCGAAGCGAAAGAGAAGTGGGCCGAGCGTATTGCGCTGCTGCGCAAATATCAGGTAAACAGCGCGATGATGGCGCTCACCGGCAATCCGCAGGTTAAATTTCTGCACTGCCTGCCCGCGTTCCATGACGATCAAACCACGCTTGGCAAACAAATGGCGCAACAGTACGGTTTGCACGGCGGGATGGAAGTGACCGACGACGTCTTTGAGTCACCCGCCAGCATCGTATTTGATCAGGCGGAAAACCGGATGCACACCATTAAAGCAGTAATGGTGGCGACGCTTTCCAAATAATAGCGTTGCGTGATTGATTTGCCGGATGGCGATGCTCAGCATCTTATCCGGCCTACAACCGCGCTACCGTAGGCCGGGCAAGGCGAAGCCGCCCCCCGGCAAATACGCTTATTCCACCCGCAATTTCACCACCGCTTTGCGTACCAGCGCCGGAGCGCCGACTGCGCACAGCGGTTTATGCACTTCCCCCGGATAGAACACCACAAAGTCACCTTCGTTCAGCACCACCGTTTTCTCCTGTGCCCCTTCCGGCAGGAAGGCAATGTCTTTATCCGCCAGCCAGTCAGTTTCCGGCGCGCCCGCAGGCTGCGTACTGAAGGTCATGCCTTCCTGCCCTTTGAGCAGGATCTGAATATCCAGATAGCGGGCATGGTACTCGGCACGGCGCTGTGCAAACGGCTCCGTCATATCTTCGGCAATCAGATAAAACAGGCGATCGCCATCGATGTCATGCTTACCCTTTTCCGTCGCATCCGTAACATGCGTTTTAATGTGCTCAATCGCCTGACGCAGCTCTTCCGGCAGCCAGGCACCCAGGTTGTGAATATTGCCGACAATCATCTCAAACCCCTTTATTAAAACATCGTTTCATTTTTGTTGTTATACGAAAAAACGGCCTGCCATACCACTCCTAATTACCGATATTTTGCGGCAACGCATGTTTATCGCTGATGATGTTAGATAGTTGTTAACCTAACGCATCAGGTTATGCATAAACACTGCATAACTCTTACCCCCTCATTTTTCTCTTTGCTGGTAACTTGCTGGTTTTGAACGTGTTATGATAAAACCCAGCCGTCGATCACAATTCACACCTCCCCCGCTCGCTTTGTTCACCACCATATTTATTTGGCAATAAACTGTCCCGTACAAATAATAGAATCACAGAACCGCATAAACATTCATCTCATAATAAAAAATACATAAAAATCAAATGATTATTAAGTGTATATATTTTTAAAAATGTACATAAAATTAACATAGATAAATAACAAGACATATTCATGCGTAGCAATTCAGTTATTGAATTTATTATTTTTTAAAATCTCAGAGCCATCTCATATATTAGGAAAGCAAATTCAAATATCGAACCGACTGTGAAACAAATCACGTTTCCGTATCAAATAAGATCTAAATATAGATTCTGAAATCAGCTGAAAAATCATGACTGCAATAAATTGCATTTGCAGCCATCTCCTCTTTATTTTTTAAAATCGAATTAAAGGAATAATGATGGAAAAGCATTATGTCGGTTCTGAAATCGGTCAATTACGTAGCGTGATGCTGCATCGCCCTAATCTCAGCTTAAAAAGGCTGACGCCATCCAACTGTCAGGAGCTGCTTTTTGATGATGTGCTTTCGGTAGAACGTGCAGGTGAAGAGCACGACATTTTCGCCAACACGCTGCGCCAGGAGGGAATTGAGGTTCTGTTACTCACTGATTTATTAACACAAACCCTGGATATTCCCGACGCTAAAAGCTGGCTGCTGGATACGCAAATTTCTGATTATCGCCTTGGACCCACTTTCGCCGCCGATGTCCGCGCCTGGCTTGCGGACATGCAGCACCGGGAACTGGCACGGCATTTAAGCGGCGGGCTGACCTATGGCGAAATCCCTGCCTCTATAAAAAATATGGTGGTGGATACTCATGATATTAATGATTTTATTATGAAGCCATTGCCCAATCATTTATTTACCCGCGACACCTCCTGCTGGATATATAACGGCGTGTCGATTAATCCGATGGCTAAAACCGCCCGGCAACGAGAAACTAATAATCTGCGGGCGATTTACCGCTGGCACCCGCAATTTGCCGATGGTGAATTTATTAAATATTTCGGTGATGAAAATATTAATTACGACCACGCCACATTAGAAGGTGGAGATGTGCTGGTCATTGGTCGCGGTGCGGTACTTATTGGCATGTCTGAGCGCACCACGCCACAAGGAATCGAGTTCCTTGCCCAATCACTCTTCAAGCATCGCCAGGCAGAGCGCGTCATCGCGGTCGAACTGCCTAAGCATCGTTCCTGTATGCATCTCGACACGGTGATGACCCACATTGATATCGATACCTTCTCTGTCTACCCGGAAGTGGTGCGCCCGGACGTGCAGTGCTGGACTCTGACGCCAGACGGGCGCGGCGGCCTGAAACGGACGCAGGAAAGTACGCTGGTTCATGCGCTGGAAAAAGCGCTGGGGCTCGATCAAATTCGCCTGATTACCACCGGCGGTGACGCCTTCGAAGCCGAACGTGAACAGTGGAATGACGCCAACAACGTCCTGACGCTACGTCCCGGCGTGGTTGTGGGTTACGAGCGCAATATCTGGACCAACGAGAAATACGACAAAGCCGGCATCACCGTTTTACCCATTCCTGGCGACGAACTTGGACGCGGACGCGGCGGCGCGCGCTGCATGAGCTGCCCACTGGAACGCGACGGTATTTAAGGAGACGTCATGGAAAATAAACCGACCCTGGTTGTGGCTCTGGGCGGCAACGCGCTGCTCAAACGCGGCGAGCCGCTGGAAGCAGACATCCAACGTAAGAATATTGAGCTGGCGGCAAAAACCATCGCCCGGCTTACGCAACAGTGGCGTGTGATTCTGGTACACGGCAATGGCCCACAGGTTGGACTGCTGGCGTTACAAAACAGCGCTTACGCCAGCGTCACCCCCTATCCGCTCGACATTCTCGGCGCGGAAAGTCAGGGAATGATTGGCTATATGTTGCAACAGGCGCTGAAAAACCAGCTTCCACAGCGAGAAATTAGCGTCCTGCTGACGCAGGTTGAAGTCGATGCCCACGATCCAGCCTTCAGCAATCCCACCAAATATATCGGCCCCATTTACGACCAAACCCAGGCCAGTGCATTACAGGTGGAAAAAGGCTGGGTTTTCAAAGCCGATGGTAAAGCGTTCCGTCGCGTTGTGCCCTCTCCGCAGCCCAAACGTATTGTTGAAAGTGACGCGATCCAGGCGTTGATCGCCCGCGATCATCTGGTCATCTGCAATGGCGGCGGCGGTGTGCCGGTCGTGGAAAAAGCCGATGGCTACCACGGCATTGAAGCCGTGATCGACAAAGATCTCTCCGCCGCCCTACTCGCCAGCCAGCTTCATGCTGATGCGTTGCTCATCCTGACCGATGCCGACGCGGTGTACCTCGACTGGGGCAAACCCACCCAGCGCCCTCTGGCTCAGGTCACCCCCGAAATACTCGGCGAGATGCAGTTCGACGCCGGTTCTATGGGGCCGAAAGTTACCGCCTGCGCGAATTTTGTCTCTCAATGCCAGGGGATAGCAGGCATCGGCTCCTTGGCCGACGGTCCGGCCATTCTCTCGGGAGAGAAAGGCACATTGATTCGGCCCGAAACCATTGCTTACGACGCATGACCCATTTTGCCGGATGGGCGACTGCGCCTTATCCGGCCTACATAAGGACATTCTGATGACTGTTAACTTAAAAAATCGCAATTTTCTTAAATTGCTCGACTATACCCCGGCAGAGATCCAGTACCTGATCGATCTGGCTATCGAATTAAAAACGGCGAAAAAGGCCGGACGCGAAAGACAGACGCTGGTCGGTAAAAATATCGCGCTCATCTTCGAAAAAACCTCAACCCGCACCCGTTGCGCCTTTGAAGTTGGCGCTTTTGATCAGGGCGCGCAGGTGACCTATCTCGGCCCAAGCGGCTCACAGATTGGTCACAAAGAATCGATGAAAGATACCGCCCGCGTGTTAGGCCGTATGTACGACGGTATCGAATATCGCGGATATGGCCAGGAGATCGTCGAAGAACTGGGGCAGTTCGCCGGTGTTCCGGTATGGAACGGACTGACCAACGAATTTCACCCTACGCAGATCCTTGCGGATCTGATGACCATGCTGGAACACGCGCCGGGCAAAACCTTACCTGAACTGAGCTTCGCCTACCTCGGTGACGCCCGCAATAACATGGGTAATTCGCTGATGGTTGGCGCGGCGAAAATGGGGATGGACATCCGCCTCGTCGCCCCTAAATCCTTCTGGCCGGATGAGACGCTGGTTGCCGAATGCCGTGAAATCGCCAGCGTGACAGGCGCGCGCATTACGCTCACAGAGGACGTTGAGGAAGGCGTTTACGACGTGGATTTCCTCTATACCGATGTCTGGGTCTCCATGGGCGAACCCAAAGAGGCATGGGCAGAACGCGTAAGCCTGATGACGCCTTACCAGATTAACCAGCGAGTCATCAACGCAACCGGCAACCCCCATGTGAAATTTATGCACTGTCTGCCCGCCTTCCATAACGAACACACCAAAGTTGGGCGTGAAATCGAAGCGGCTTACGGCCTGAAAGGGCTTGAGGTCACGGAAGAGGTGTTCGAGTCAGCACACTCCATCGTCTTCGACGAAGCAGAAAACCGGATGCATACCATCAAAGCGGTCATGGTAGCGACACTCGGCGACTAACCCCTGCGGGCATATGTCGCCTGACGGCATATGCCCGAGCTATCCGGAGAACATCATGGGCAAATTCAAATTTCCCAGCGCGTATACCATCCTGTTTATTCTTATTGCACTCGTCGCTGTTATGACCTGGATTGTCCCGGCAGGGAAATACCAGATGGCGATGAATGCGACCCTGGGTAAAGAAGTGCCGGTTGCCGGGACTTATGCCCCCACAGAGGCGCATCCACAAGGTATTACCGCTGTACTGCTGGCGCCAATTGACGGTCTTTATAATCACGAGACCTACACCGCCGGCGCCATTGATGTGGCGCTGTTTGTCCTGATCATCGGCGGTTTTCTCGGCGTGGTAAACAAAACGGGGGCCATCGACGCCGGTATCGAACGCGTGACGGTCAGGCTTAACGGCAAAGAAGAGTGGATGATCCCCATCCTGATGGGACTTTTCGCCGCCGGAGGTACGATTTACGGAATGGCGGAAGAGTCGCTACCTTTTTACACGCTGCTCGTCCCGGTAATGATGGCGGCCCGCTTTGATCCACTGGTCGCTGCTGCGACCGTTTTGCTCGGCGCAGGTATCGGCACACTCGGTTCGACCATTAACCCGTTCGCAACGGTTATCGCTGCCAACGCGGCCGGGATCCCCTTCACCCAGGGAATGCTGATGCGCATTCTGCTGCTGGTCGTCGGCTATGTGATCTGCGTGGTGTGGGTCATGCGCTATGCCCGGAAAGTTCGCAGCCATCCTGAGCTGTCTATCGTGGCGGATAAAATGGAGGAAAACCGCGCCCATTTTCTCGGTAGTCGCGCCAATACCAATCTGGAATTCACGGCAACACGGAAATGGATCCTGCTGATTTTCGCCGCCGCCTTTGCGGTAATGATCTATGGGGTGGCGGTACTCGGATGGTGGATGGCAGAAATATCCGCTGTCTTTCTGGCTGCTGCGATTATCGTCGGCGTAATCGCCCGCATGAGTGAAGAGGCATTTACCAGTACGTTCATTGACGGTGCGCGGGATCTGCTTGGCGTGGCGCTGATTATCGGTATTGCGCGCGGCATCGTCGTGGTGATGGATAACGGCATGATCACTCACACCATTTTGCACAGCGCCGAAAATATAGTCTCCGGCCTTTCCACCACCATTTTCATCAATGTGACCTATTGGCTGGAAGTGTTGCTCTCCTTCCTGGTCCCATCGTCCTCTGGGCTGGCGGTCCTCACCATGCCCATTATGGCCCCACTGGCCGACTTCGCGCATGTACAGAGGGATCTGGTCGTCACCGCGTATCAATCCGCTTCCGGCATTGTGAATCTGATTACGCCCACCTCTGCGGTTGTGATGGGGGGACTGGCCATCGCGCGCGTTCCCTATGTGCGTTACCTGAAATGGGTCGCTCCGTTACTGCTTATTTTGACGTTACTGAACATGGTCGTCCTGAGTATCGGCGCGATGCTGTAGCTCTTTTAGCCGTCGGTATCCGACGGCTTTTTTGATCGTTCTCTCGTTTTTCTGCACAACCGCCCGTTTGAGCCGTTATTGATACTGCAAATGTGGTGAATTTCGCCATCGCATTGATACAGATAAGAAATATAAGGTGATTTTATGAAGGAATTCGATGATTACTCTGCCAAAGAGCAAAAACAGCTGGCGATGTGTCAGCGCCTGATTAGCGAAAAAAGCTACCTGTCCCAGGAAGCGCTGCGCCGCGATCTGCAAAGCCACGGCTTTACCAGTATTAGTCAGTCGACGGTGTCTCGTTTGCTGAAGTTGCTTGGGGCCATAAAAATAAGAAATACAAAAGGGCAAAAAATTTATTCTGTCAATCCTCAGTCACGACCCGCTCCTGATGCGGCGCGATCGATCGCTGAAATGGTGGTCAGCATAGAACACAATAGCGAGTTTATCCTCATTCACACCGCTGCAGGATATGGTCGCGCGGTTGCCAGAATCCTCGATTATCACGCCTTGCCGGAAATTCTGGGCGTCATTGCCGGCAGCAGTATCGTCTGGGTCGCGCCGCGCGTCGTGCAGCGAACGGGCCTGGTTCACAAGCAGATTAATTATCTCTTTAAAATGAATTAAAATTCAGAAGAACCGTTTGCGATGAATAAATCGTGCATTTTTCGCTTGATCCCATAACGTAGCTGAGTATAATCGCGGACAATTTGCCGGGAGGATGTATGGTTCAGTGTGTACGACATTTTGTCTTACCGCGTCTGAAAAAGGACGCTGGCCTGCCGTTTTTCTTTCCGTTGATCACCCATTCCGAGCCCCTCAATTGAGGGGCTTTTTTTTTGCCCAGGCGTCAGGAGATAAACATGGCTAACCCGCTCTATCAAAAACACATCATTTCCATAAACGACCTCAGCCGCGATGACCTCAATCTGGTCCTCGCAACGGCGGCGAAATTAAAAGCGAACCCACAACCGGAGCTGTTAAAGCATAAGGTCATCGCCAGTTGCTTCTTTGAGGCGTCCACCCGCACCCGTCTATCCTTTGAAACTTCTATGCACCGTCTGGGCGCCAGTGTGGTAGGTTTCTCTGACAGCAGCAACACGTCTCTGGGCAAAAAAGGCGAAACGCTGGCTGACACCATTTCCGTCATCAGCACCTATGTCGACGCCATCGTCATGCGTCATCCGCAGGAAGGCGCCGCGCGTCTGGCAACAGAATTCTCTGGTAACGTTCCGGTTCTTAACGCGGGCGACGGCTCTAACCAGCATCCAACCCAAACGCTGCTGGATCTGTTTACCATTCAGGAGACACAGGGCCGCCTGGACAATCTGCAAATCGCCATGGTGGGTGATCTGAAATATGGCCGCACCGTCCACTCTTTAACCCAGGCGCTGGCGAAGTTTGAAGGCAACCGCTTCTACTTCATCGCCCCGGATGCGCTGGCCATGCCGCAGTACATTCTGGATATGCTGACTGAAAAGGGCATCGCCTGGAGCCTGCATGGCACTATCGAAGAGGTGATGGCGGAAGTCGATATCCTCTACATGACCCGCGTACAAAAAGAGCGTCTGGACCCATCCGAATACGCCAACGTGAAAGCACAGTTTGTCCTGCGCGCCAGCGACCTGAACGGCGCCAGAGCCAATATGAAGGTACTACATCCGCTGCCGCGTATTGATGAAATCACCACCGACGTCGATAAGACGCCGCACGCCTGGTATTTCCAGCAGGCTGGCAACGGCATCTTCGCCCGCCAGGCGTTACTGGCACTGGTACTGAATAGCGAACTGGCACTGTAAGGGAGAAAAAGAGATGACACACGATAACAAACTGCAGGTTGAAGCCATCAAACGTGGCACCGTGATTGACCATATTCCCGCACAGGTTGGTTTTAAATTACTGACGCTGTTCAAGCTGACAGAAACCGACCAGCGAATCACCATCGGTCTGAATCTGCCGTCCGGTGAGATGGGTCGTAAAGACCTGATTAAAATTGAAAATACCTTCCTGACCGACGAGCAGGTTAACCAGCTCTCTCTGTATGCGCCGCAGGCAACGGTGAACCGCATTGATAATTACGACGTGGTGGGTAAATCACGTCCGAGTCTGCCAGAGCGCATCGACAACGTGCTGGTGTGCCCGAACAGCAACTGCATCAGTCATGCTGAGCCGGTTTCTTCCAGTTTTGCAGTGAAAAAGCGTGCTGATGACATCGCACTCAAATGCAAATACTGTGAAAAAGAGTTTTCGCATTATGTGGTGCTGGCCAACTAATTAGGGTTGGTTATGAGATCCCTGCTCCCTATAATGAGCGGGAACATTCTATTACCGCTGTAATTCAGGAGAAATCATGAGCAAGACTATCGCGACGGAAAATGCACCAGCAGCAATCGGCCCATACGTACAGGGTGTTGACCTGGGTAGCATGGTAATCACTTCCGGTCAGATCCCGGTCGATCCGAAAACCGGCGCCGTAGCGGAAGACGTGTCCGCTCAGGCGCGTCAGTCGCTGGAAAACGTAAAAGCTATCGTTGAAGCAGCAGGTCTGAAAGTGGGCGACATCGTTAAAACGACCGTCTTCGTGAAAGACCTGAACGATTTCGCTACCGTCAACGCCACCTACGAAGCGTTCTTCACCGAGCACAACGCGACCTTCCCGGCGCGTTCTTGCGTGGAAGTTGCTCGTCTGCCGAAAGACGTGAAAATCGAGATTGAAGCGATCGCCGTTCGTCGCTAAACCACCTTGTGCCGGATGGCGGCTTCGCGTAATCCGGCCTATGCAAGCGTAGTTTGTAGGCCCGGTAAGCGCGAGCGCCACCGGGCATTTATCACATCACGCCAAACAGTTTCGGCAGAAACAGCGAAATCGCCGGAATGTATGTCACCAGCATCAGCACCAGGAACAGCACGAGGTAGAATGGCAGCATCGCCTTCACCACCTGCTCGATTTTCTGCTTACTTACCGCACTGGCCACAAACAGCACCGAACCCACCGGCGGCGTAATCAGGCCAATCCCTAAGTTCACCAGCATGATCATACCAAAATGAACCGGATCAATGCCGAGCGCGTTGGTCACCGGTAGTAGCACTGGCGTCAGGATCAGGATCAGCGGCGCCATGTCCATCAGCGTACCGATCAGCAGCAGCATGATGTTAATGCACATCAGGATGACATATTTGTTATCCGAGATGCTGGTGAAGGCTTCGGTAATCCGCATCGGCAACTGCATATAGGTCATGACGGCCCCAAACGCGGCGGCAAAGCCTATCAGGATCATCACGATAGTGACCGTCTTCACCGTGCGGAACATCAGCTTCGGCAGCTCAGACCATTTATAGTCACGATAGATAAACATGGTGACAAAGAAGGCCCAAAGACAGGCAATCGCCGCGGATTCCGTTGCGGTAAAGATACCTGACAGGATCCCGCCCATGATGATCACCACCGTCATTAATCCCCACAGCGTATCGACGAAAATCTTCAGCGCCTGGCGAAACGGTACGCGCTCCCCTTTTGGATAACCGCGTTTATGGGCAAAAGCCACGCACATCACCATCAGGCTAAAGCTCAGCAACAGGCCCGGCAGGATCCCGGCGATGAACAGCGCGGCAATCGACACCGTCCCGCCCGTTGCCAGCGAGTAGATAACCGAGTTATGGCTGGGCGGCGTGAGGATCGCCTGCACCGAGCCGCTGGCGGTTACCGCCGCGGCAAAGTCGCGCGGATAGCCTTTTTTGTCCATCTCCGGGATCATCACTGAACCGATAGAAGCGGTATCGGCCACCGACGATCCTGAAATTGCGCCAAAAAAGGTCGAGGCGACGATATTTACCAGCGACAGCCCGCCGCGGATAAAGCCAACGAAAATATAGGCAAAATTCACCAGGCGGCGCGCGATCCCGCCTTCCGCCATGATTGCCCCGGCCAGAATAAAGAATGGGATCGCCAGCAGCGAAAACTTGTTTACTCCGCTGGTCAGTTGGATCATCACGGCTTCCAGCGGAATATCAATATACCAGGCTCCAATGATGGCGCTAATGCCAACCGCGTACGCTACCGGTACCCCAATCGCCAGCATAATGCCAAGCGTAAAGACGAGAATAAATGCATCCATCTGCTTTCCTTAATGAAATGGGGGCGGTAACTAGCTGGTTGAACCCAGCATGACAACGGGACGTTGATATTGCGGGCCGCGGAAAATCTTTTCTGCGATAAACAGCAGCGTGATGGCGGAGCCAATCGGCAACGGCAGATAGTTTTGCCCGGCGCTTAAAAGCGGGAATTCCGCGACAGGCTGGTCCCACAGCTCAAGACACAGATTGATTCCATACCAGAGAATAAACAGGCTGATCGCCACCAACATGATATCTGCGACAATCGAGCAGTAACGACGGGCGGACTCCCCCAGACGGTCAATCACCATGCTCACCGCGATATGCGAACCTGCGCGATAGCTCACCGCCGCGCCAATAAAGGTGAACGTCACCATACAAAGAATGGCGACCGGTTCAGGCCATGACAGGGCATTGTTCAGGACATAGCGTGCGAATATGCCAATAGGGATAATGGCGACCATAACCAATAATGCGACACCAGCAATCCACATAGAGACCCGATAAAGAAAATCCATTACCGATGAATAGCATTCACCCATAATTATCACCTCGAATTAATCAAAAGACTCAGGCAGAGGATTGCTCCCCTCCGCCTGATGAATTACTTCACATCCTGAATACGTTTGATCAAATCCTGGTGGTCTTTACCGTAATTATCCCGCACTGACTGCGTGGCTTTATAGAAATAGTCCGTATCAATATCGTGGAACTGAACGCCATTGGCTTTCATAGTTTCCAGAGATTTCGCATTATATTCTTGCCAAAGTTTGCGTTGTTCAACCTGCGCTTCTTTGGCGAGCTTAATAATGAGTTCCTGGTCTTCTTTTTTCAATTTATCCCATTTGGCTTTGGAAAACAGAAAAAGCTCAGGAATAATAAAGTGTTTGCTCCAGGTATAGTTTTTAACGACCGGTAAATAGTTGTGCGCAACAAATGTTGGCGGGTTATTTTCCGTACCATCAATAACGCCGGTCTGCATACCGCTAAACACTTCGCTGACGCCCATCACGATGGCGTTAGCCCCCATCGCTTTTAGGGTATCCAGCGCTATCGGACTCCCTTGAACACGGATTTTCATACCGTGTAAATCTTCCGGTTTCACCACCGGATTTTTGGTAATCAGGTTGCGCGTCCCGGCGTCCATCCAACCCAGGAATACCAGCCGCGATTTCGTATTGGCCGTCAGGCGGTCGCCAATCTCCTGACCGATCATGCCGTCAAGGACCTTATGCATATGGTCTTCATCGCGAAAGATATACGGCAGGGTAAATACGTTAATTTCAGGAAGAATAGCGGCAACAGGCGTCATTGAGACGCGAATAATATCGATAGCGCCTAATTGCGCCTGCTCAATCATCTGTTTTTCATCACCTAACACGCCACCTGGAAATGTTTTAATCTCCAGACGGCCATCGGTCGCGGCGCTGAGTTTCTCCCCCATATGTTTCACTGCGACGACGTTCGGGTAATCAGCCGGATGCACATCCGCGGCGCGAAAAGTTTGTGCCAGCGTTGCATGACTCGCCAGTAATACGGACGCGCCAATACACAGACTTAACAGGTTTTTTGTCAGTTTCATTTGTCCTTCTCCAGAAGTTCATAATATCCATTAACAGGAATAGCTTGCAGAGCAAATGACTGCCGGAATTAAAACGGGCAGCGAGAAACTTTCTTAACGACGTTACCTGCGCAGACTAGCTGGTGTAACAATTTATTTCGATGACTGCGTTCACAAAAAATCGCAGATGCTAATAATTTTTAGCACAGTGTTTCATTTTTGCAACGCAGATCGTTTTATTGATAAAAAAACAACGCAAAGAAGGCGATTTGATACTAATTCTCTCAGTTAGCATTTCAATAAAAATAAAACACTACTATTTCGCGAGAATATCTTTCGAATGAAAAAGAGAAATGCAGGATGGTATTTACACCATCCTGCTGAGAAGTTTGATGTTTACTGCCAACCGTAGCGACGGCTATAAAAACCTTTCACTAATTGGGTCAATGTCATGTAGCCCGCCAGAATCGCAATCAGCCACGGGAAGTAGCTCAGCGGCAGCGCCTGTAATTGCAGATAGCTGGCCAGCGGCGAGAACGGCAATGCAATGCCCACCACCATCACGACCAGCGTCATTAGCATCAGCGGCCATGCGGCGCGACTTTGGATAAACGGCACGCGACGGGTACGGATCATATGCACAATCAGCGTTTGCGACAGCAGGCCCACCACGAACCAGCCCGACTGGAACAACGTCTGATGCTCTGGCGTATTGGCATGGAAGACAAACCACATCAGGCAAAAGGTCAGAATGTCAAAGATCGAGCTGATCGGCCCAAAGAAGATCATAAAGCGGCCCAGTTCGGCGGGATTCCAACGCTGGGGCTTTTTGATCTGCTCTTCGTCGACGTTATCAAACGGAATCGCCACCTGGGATACATCATACAGCAGGTTCTGAATCAGTAAGTGCAGCGGCAACATCGGCAGGAACGGTAAAAAGGCGCTCGCCACCAGCACGCTAAACACATTACCGAAGTTAGAACTGGCCGTCATTTTGATGTACTTCAACATGTTAGAAAAAGTACGGCGTCCTTCGATCACCCCTTCTTCCAGCACCATCAGGCTCTTTTCCAGCAGGATAATATCCGCCGCTTCACGTGCAATATCGACCGCGCCATCAACAGAGATACCGATGTCCGCCGCGCGCAGCGCCGGGGCGTCGTTGATGCCATCGCCCATAAAGCCAACCACGTGGCCTTCACGCTTGAGCAGCGTGACAATGCGCTCTTTGTGCATCGGCGTCAGGCGGGCAAACAACGTAGTGCGCTGAGCAAGCGTTGCCAGTTCGTCATCGCTTAATCCTTCAATGCTACTGCCAATCACCACATCGCCCGCATCCAGCCCCACTTCATGGCACACTTTTGCCGCCACCAGCTCGCTATCGCCGGTGAGAATTTTCACCGTAATACCACTGGCTTTCAGCGCCTTCAGCGCCGGCGCGGTGGTCTCTTTCGGCGGATCGAGGAACGCGATATAGCCTTCGAGGATCAGATCCGACTCATCAATACGCTGGTAATCACCTTCACGCGCGGGCAGGTACTTGGTGGCCACCGCCACTACGCGCAGCCCCTGGCGGTTCAGCGTATCGGTAACGCGTTTCACCCGACGCAGCATGCCCTCATCCAGGGGGACAATCTCGCCGTTGTGGCGCACCTGGGTGCAGACGCTGAGGATCTCCTGCAGCGCGCCTTTGCACACCAGGTGGTGCACATCCGTTTCTTCCGCCACCACCACCGACATGCGGCGACGTTCAAAATCAAACGGGATCTCATCGATTTTCTGCCAACGGGTAGAAAGCTGGCGGGCAGACTCCTCATCCACGCCTTCCAGTACCGCCGTATCCAGCAGATTCTTCAGCCCGGTCTGGTAATGGCTGTTCAGCCACGCGGAATGCAGAACGTGCTCGCTGGGTTTTCCAGAGATATCAGTGTGATTCTCCAGCACAATTTTATCCTGCGTCAGGGTCCCGGTTTTATCGGTGCACAGGATATCCATCGCGCCAAAGTTCTGGATGGCATCAAGGTGCTTGACGATGACTTTCTGTTTAGACAGCTTCACCGCCCCGCGCGCCAGCGTCGAGGTGACGATCATCGGCAGCATTTCCGGGGTCAGCCCCACCGCAACAGACAGCGCAAACAGCGCCGCCTCCCACCAGTCGCCTTTGGTATAGCCGTTAATGATGAGCACAATGGGCGCCATCACCAGCATAAAGCGGATCAGCAACATGCTGACGCGGCTGATCCCTTTCTGGAAGGCATTCTGCTCGCTTTCCTGCTCGCTGACGCGCCCCGCCAGTTGCCCGAACCAGGTATTGGCTCCGGTCGAAATCACGATAGCCTGCGCCGTGCCGCTCACCACGTTGGTCCCCATAAAGCACAGAGTATCGCACTCCAGCGGGTTGCTTTGCTGCGGGTCGCGGCTGGTTGCGACTTTCTCCACGGGCAGCGATTCACCGGTCAGCGAAGCCTGCGCCACAAACAGATCGCGCGCCTGGACGATACGTAAATCCGCCGGGATCATATCCCCTGCCGCCAGCTTGATGACATCACCGGGTACCAACTGGTCAATCGGCAGTTCAACCCAACCGTTCTCGCCTTTTTCGTTGATAACGCGCAGCACCGTGGCGGTGTTGCTGACCATCGCTTTTAGCGCATCTGCCGCTTTGGTGGAACGCGCCTCCTGCACAAAATTCAGCAGCGTCGAGATGGCGACCATCAGCGCGATTACGCCAGCAGCAAACAGATCCTCAGTGGCATAGGAAATGGCGCCAAGAATGGTCAGCAGAATATTAAACGGATTGCGGTAGCAGACCCACAGATGCACCCACCACGGCGACGGCTTCTGCGCCGGCAACTGGTTTTCGCCATGGATTTCGCGGGCGCTCTCGACCTCTGCGGCGTTTAATCCTTCCGGGTGTGCGCCAAACGTTTTCCACAGCGCGGCTTCGTCCATCAGCGCCATTTTCAGGCAATGTTCGCTCAGCGAGGGCGGGATCGGTGTGCTGGCAACGGTCTGCGCATTGGGCAACGGGTCGCGATGCACCAGACGATGTGGTAAATGGCGGTTAAGCCGGGCAAACAGCTGGCGAGTCATATTTTTGAACATAGGCAGTCCCCCTGCGCCAGTCTTAACAGGCGCAGTAAATCTTTCAGGCGTGGCAAAGCCTTGCCTGATGGCAATTTTAAAATCACAACAGGGACGTCAGAACGTCACTGTCTTACGCATCCGGTAAGACAGTGAAAGACAGGCTTACCGGAAAGTTGTGTTTCTCCGTCTCGGGAGAGGGGTGGGATCGGGATCCATATAGCCTCCGGTAAGTGAATGATAAGCGCTGCGGATTATACGCAGAAAACCATAAGGTTTGTGGCAATTATGGCGGTATGATAAAGCATAGAAACTAAACCAAACGTATACCAGACTTTGCCCATTGCACTGTGCTTGAGTAAAGTTATTCTCTTTTGGCATAACTTCACACGCGACACGGGAAAACAGGATGCAAAATCGGCTGACCATTAAAGACATCGCCCGCTTAAGCGGCGTGGGGAAATCCACGGTTTCCCGCGTTCTCAACAACGAAAGCGGCGTCAGCGAACGTACCCGTGAACGCGTCGAAGCGGTGATGAATCAGCACGGTTTTTCCCCTTCCCGCTCCGCACGCGCCATGCGTGGGCAAAGCGACAAGGTGGTGGCGATTATCGTCACGCGCCTGGATTCTCTTTCAGAAAATCTCGCCGTGCAGACCATGCTGCCCGCTTTTTATGAACAGGGTTACGATCCGATCATGATGGAAAGCCAGTTCTCGCCTGAACTGGTCGAAGAACATCTGGGCATGCTCAGACGCCGTAATATTGACGGTGTGGTGCTGTTTGGTTTTACCGGCATTACCGAAACGATGCTCACCTCCTGGCAGGATTCTCTGGTGCTGCTGGCCAGAGATGCCAAAGGCTTTGCCTCCGTCTGCTATGACGATGAGGGCGCTATTCATACCCTGATGCAGCGTTTATACGATCGCGACCACCGCCATATTAGCTTTCTTGGCGTCCCCCATAGCGACGTGACCACCGGTAAGCGCCGTCATGAAGCCTACCTGGCATTCTGTAAGAAACACAAACTGCATCCGGTTGCCGCACTACCGGGCCTGGCCATGAAGCAGGGCTATGAGCAGGCCGCCAATGTCATCACCCCGGAAACCACCGCCTTAGTCTGCGCGACGGATACCCTTGCCCTTGGGGTCAGCAAATATCTGCAGGAGCAGCGGATTGATAATCTGCAGTTGGCGAGTGTGGGCAACACACCGCTAATGAAATTCCTCCATCCGGAAATTATCACCGTCGATCCCGGTTACGCTGAAGCCGGACGACAAGCGGCCTCGCAGCTGATCGAGCAGATCAACGGCCGTAGCGAACCGCGACAAATCGTTATTCCCTCCACCCTCGCCTGATCGCTTTCTGAGCGCTAATTTGTGATCTTCGCTGCGTTTCGGGAACGTTCCCGTTTTTAAATATTCATCGAAGATATACTCTTGCGCCAACAACGCGGGAGTTGCCGGATGGCGACCTAACGCGTCTTATCCGGCCTACGGGGAATACACGTCATCATGAGCAAAATAAAACAAGCAGACATCGACCGGCTGATTGAGCTGGTAGGCGGGCGCGACAATATCGCTACGGTGAGCCACTGCATCACTCGCCTGCGTTTTGTGCTGAATCAGCCTGCGAATGCCAGGCCAAAAGAGATAGAGCAGTTACCGATGGTCAAAGGCTGCTTCACCAACGCCGGGCAGTTTCAGGTGGTGATTGGTACCGAGGTGGGCGATTACTACAAAGCGCTGCTGGCGACCACCGGCCAGGCCAGTGCCGACAAAGAGCAGGCGAAAAAAGCCGCGCGGCAGAACATGAAGTGGCATGAACAGCTCATTTCTCATTTTGCAGAGATCTTCTTCCCTCTGCTGCCAGCGCTGATTAGCGGCGGCTTGATCTTAGGTTTTCGCAATGTGATCGGCGATCTGCCAATGAGTAACGGCCAGACGCTGGCGCAGATGCATCCGTCGCTGAAAACCCTCTACGACTTCCTGTGGCTGATTGGCGAAGCGATCTTCTTCTATCTGCCTGTCGGGATCTGCTGGTCAGCGGTGAAGAAAATGGGCGGTACGCCGATCCTCGGTATTGTGCTGGGTGTGACCCTGGTTTCGCCGCAGCTGATGAACGCCTATCTGCTCGGTCAACAGGTGCCGGAAGTGTGGAACTTCGGCCTGTTCAGCATAGAGAAAGTGGGCTACCAGGCGCAGGTTATCCCGGCACTGCTGGCTGGTCTGGCGCTTGGATTTATTGAAACGCGCATGAAACGCATCGTCCCGGATTATCTGTATCTGGTGATCGTCCCGGTGTGCTCGCTGATCCTCGCGGTATTCCTTGCGCACGCCTTTATCGGTCCGTTTGGCCGCATGATCGGCGACGGCGTGGCGTTCGCGGTTCGTCATCTGATGACCGGCAGCTTTGCGCCGATTGGCGCGGCACTGTTCGGCTTCCTGTATGCGCCGCTGGTGATCACCGGCGTACACCAGACCACGCTGGCTATCGACATGCAGATGATCCAGAGCATGGGCGGTACGCCGGTATGGCCGCTGATTGCGCTGTCAAACATCGCTCAGGCTTCTGCGGTGGTCGGCATCATTATCTCCAGCCGCAAACACAATGAACGCGAAATATCAGTACCTGCGGCGATCTCGGCTTATCTCGGGGTAACGGAACCGGCGATGTACGGGATCAACCTGAAATACCGCTTCCCGATGCTGTGCGCGATGATCGGCTCCGGTCTCGCCGGTCTGCTGTGCGGCCTGAACGGCGTGATGGCGAACGGCATTGGCGTCGGCGGCCTGCCGGGAATCCTCTCCATTCAGCCGACTTACTGGCAGGTGTTTGGCATGGCGATGGTCATCGCGATCGTTATCCCGATGGTACTGACCTCATTCGTCTACCAGCGTAAATACCGTCAGGGCACATTACAGATTGTGTAACTTTTCTTCGGGGCGCAGTTGCGCCCCATCGTATCTCCAGGAAACAGCAATGAATATTCCACACTGGTGGCAAAACGGCGTTATCTATCAGGTGTATCCCAAGAGTTTTCAGGACACCACCGGCAGCGGCACGGGTGATTTGCGCGGCGTAACGCAGCGCCTCGGCTATCTGCAAAAGCTGGGCGTGGACGCTATCTGGCTGACGCCGTTCTACATTTCGCCGCAGGTTGATAACGGCTACGATGTCGCCGACTACATGTCAGTTGACCCGGCTTACGGCACGCTTGCAGACTTTGACGAACTGGTAGCAGCGGCGAAAGCGCGCGGCATACGCATTATTCTGGATATGGTGTTTAACCACACCTCAACCCAGCACGCCTGGTTTCGTGAGGCGCTGGATAAAGACAGCCCGTATCGTCAGTTTTATCTCTGGCGCGACGGCGAACCGACCACCCCGCCGAACAACTGGCAGTCAAAATTTGGCGGCAGCGCCTGGGGCTGGCACGCCGAAAGCGAGCAGTATTATCTGCATCTCTTTGCCCCGGAGCAGGCCGACCTGAACTGGCAAAACCCGGCGGTACGCGCCGAGCTGAAAAAAGTGTGCGAGTTCTGGGCCGATCGCGGCGTGGACGGCCTGCGCCTCGACGTAGTCAATCTTATCTCCAAAGATCAGGACTTCCCGAACGATCCCGACGGCGATGGCCGCCGTTTTTATACCGACGGTCCGCGCGCGCATGCGTTTTTACGCGAGATGAACCGCGACGTTTTCACCCCACGTAGCCTGATGACGGTCGGCGAAATGTCTTCCACCACGCTGGAAAACTGTCAGCAATACGCCGCGCTGGACGGTAGCGAACTGTCGATGACTTTTAACTTCCACCACCTGAAGGTGGATTACCCCAACGGTGAAAAATGGACGTTAGCCAAACCGGACTACGTGGCGCTCAAAACTCTGTTCCGCCACTGGCAGCAGGGCATGCACAACGTCGCATGGAATGCGCTGTTCTGGTGTAACCACGATCAGCCGCGCATCGTGTCGCGTTTTGGCGATGAAGGGAAATACCGTGTGCCCGCCGCCAAAATGCTGGCGATGGTGCTGCACGGTATGCAGGGTACGCCCTATATCTACCAGGGGGAAGAGATTGGCATGACCAACCCGCACTTCCGCCAGATTACTGATTACCGCGATGTAGAAAGCCATAACATGTTCGCCGAACTGAACAGGCAGGGACGCGATGCCGAAGAGTTGCTGGCAATCCTCGCCAGTAAATCCCGCGATAACAGCCGCACGCCAATGCAGTGGGATGCCAGCCAACACGCGGGCTTCACCGCGGGCGAGCCGTGGATCAATCTGTGTGACAACGCAGCCGAGATCAACGTTGCAGCGGCGCTTGATGATGCTGATTCTGTGTTTTACACCTATCAGAAGCTGATCGCCCTGCGTAAAACGGAGCCGGTTATCACCTGGGGCGATTACCAGGATCTGTTACCAGACAGCCCACACGTATGGTGTTATCAGCGCGAATGGCAAGGACGGCGGCTGCTGGTCATAGCCAACCTGAGCGATACCTTCCAGAACTGGCAACCGACGCATGCCGACGGAAACTGGCAGGTGCTGATGCACAACTATGCCGAGGTCGCCAGCCAACCCGTTGACATGACGCTGCGCCCTTTTGAAGCCGTCTGGTGGGTGCAAAAATAGCTTGCAATGATGTTCAGGCCCGGTACGCATAGCGTGGCCGGGCGTTGTCGCCTACGCTCAGCTTACCTTCCTGTTTTTGCTGAATAATTAATCAGAATTTTCCAGGGGTAATTTACAATCGGCTGTAGCGCCCGTCATCTGTACGCTCCGATTTTTACTTTGCGCTACATCAAAAAAATCGTAAACATCCTTGATGCAAATCACTACATATAGAACTTAAAATGCACGCCGACCCAATATGTTGTATTAATCGCCTATAATTGCTACAACTACAATGCACCGCTTCACGGTGGAATTGTGGATAACGTGGGTCAGGATTGCGGGAAGTCATTGGCAATAGAGATGAATAAAGCCATGGTCGCTTCCCCAACCTCTGTGGATAACCTGTTCTTATAAATATGGAGTGATCATGACACCGCATGTGATGAAACGAGATGGCTGTAAAGTGCCGTTTAAATCAGAGCGCATCAAAGAAGCCATTCTGCGTGCAGCTAAAGCAGCGGGAGTCGATGACGCAGATTACTGTGCCACCGTCGCAGAAGTCGTTAGTAGCCTGATGAATGAGCGCAGCCAGGTCGATATCAACGAGATCCAGACAGCGGTAGAAAACCAGCTGATGTCTGGCCCGTACAAACAACTCGCCCGTGCGTACATCGAATATCGCCACGACCGTGATATCCAGCGTGAAAAACGTGGCCGTCTGAACCAGGAAATTCGTGGTCTGGTTGAGCAAACCAACTCTGCTCTGCTGAACGAAAACGCCAACAAAGACAGCAAAGTGATTCCGACCCAGCGCGACCTGCTGGCCGGTATCGTCGCCAAACACTATGCGCGCCAACACCTGCTGCCGCGTGATGTTGTCCAGGCGCACGAGCGTGGTGATATTCACTATCACGATCTCGACTACTCGCCGTTCTTCCCGATGTTTAACTGCATGCTGATCGACCTGAAAGGCATGCTGACGCAGGGCTTTAAGATGGGTAACGCGGAGATTGAGCCGCCAAAATCCATCTCTACCGCGACCGCCGTGACCGCGCAGATTATCGCGCAGGTTGCCAGCCATATTTATGGCGGTACTACCATTAACCGTATTGATGAAGTTCTCGCGCCGTTCGTGACCGAGAGCTTTAATAAACATCGCAAAACCGCTGAAGAATGGCAGATCCCGGACGCCGACGGTTATGCCCATTCCCGTACCGAGAAAGAGTGCTACGACGCATTCCAGTCCCTAGAGTATGAAGTGAACACCCTGCATACCGCCAACGGTCAGACGCCGTTCGTCACCTTTGGTTTTGGCCTGGGCACCAGTTGGGAATCACGTTTGATCCAGCAGTCTATTCTGCGTAACCGCATTGCTGGCCTCGGTAAAAACCGTAAAACCGCGGTGTTCCCGAAACTGGTGTTCGCGATTCGCGATGGTCTGAACCACAAGTTTGGCGATCCGAACTACGATATCAAGCAGCTGGCGCTGGAGTGCGCGAGCAAGCGTATGTACCCGGACATCCTGAACTACGATCAGGTGGTCAAAGTCACCGGTTCGTTCAAAACGCCAATGGGCTGCCGCAGCTTCCTCGGCGTCTGGGAAAACGAGAACGGCGAACAGGTTCACGATGGTCGCAACAACCTCGGCGTTATCAGCCTCAACCTGCCGCGTATCGCGCTGGAAGCCCATGGCGATGAAGCCACCTTCTGGAAACTGCTCGACGACCGTCTGGTGCTGGCGCGTAAAGCGCTGATGACCCGTATCGCGCGTCTGGAAGGCGTAAAAGCCCGCGTTGCGCCCATTCTGTACATGGAAGGTGCCTGCGGCGTGCGTCTGAAAGCGGACGATGACGTGTCTGAGATCTTTAAAAATGGTCGCGCCTCTATCTCTCTGGGCTACATCGGCATTCATGAGACCATCAACGCGCTGTTTGGCGACAAACATGTCTATGACAGCGAGCAGCTGCGCGCCAAAGGTATCGCCATTGTGGAACGTCTGCGTCAGGCGGTCGATCAGTGGAAAGACGAGACCGGCTATGGCTTTAGCCTGTACAGCACGCCGAGTGAAAACCTGTGTGACCGCTTCTGCCGTCTGGATACCGCCGAGTTTGGCGTGGTGCCGGGCGTAACCGACAAAGGTTACTACACCAACAGCTTCCACCTCGACGTGGAGAAAAAGGTGAACCCGTACGACAAGATCGATTTCGAAGCGCCGTACCCGCCGCTGGCGAGCGGGGGCTTCATTTGCTACGGCGAGTACCCGAATATTCAGCACAACCTGAAAGCGCTGGAAGACGTTTGGGATTACAGCTATCAGCACGTGCCGTATTACGGCACCAACACGCCAATCGATGAATGCTACGAGTGCGGCTTTACCGGTGAGTTCGAGTGCACCAGTAAAGGCTTCACCTGCCCGAAATGTGGTAACCACGACGCCGCGCGCGTGTCGGTCACGCGCCGCGTGTGCGGTTATTTAGGCAGCCCGGACGCACGTCCGTTTAACGCCGGTAAGCAGGAAGAAGTGAAGCGCCGCGTTAAGCATTTAGGCAATGGGCAGATCGGTTAATATCCGTTTGCAAAGGCCGTAGGCCTGATAAGACGCAATCGCGTCGCCATCAGGCATCACAATGTTGCCGGATGCGGTGCAAGCACCTTATCCGGCCTACATGCTTTCTGGACATCCTCTATGCGCTACCATCAATACTATCCTGTCGATATCGTCAACGGCCCAGGAACCCGATGCACCCTGTTTGTGTCAGGGTGCGTGCACGAATGCCCCGGTTGCTATAACAAAAGCACCTGGCGGCTCAATTCCGGCGAGCCGTTTACCAAAGAGATGGAAGATAAGATCATTGCCGATCTGAACGACACGCGTATTCACCGTCAGGGAATTTCGCTGTCGGGCGGCGATCCGCTGCATCCGCAGAACGTGCCGGATATTCTGCAACTGGTGCAACGTATTCGCGCTGAGTGTCCGGGGAAAGATATCTGGGTGTGGACCGGCTACAAGCTCGATGAACTCAACGCCGCACAGATGCAGGTGGTGGATCTCATCAACGTGCTGGTTGATGGCAAATTTGTGCAGGACCTCAAAGACCCGGCGCTGATCTGGCGCGGTAGCAGCAACCAGGTCGTGCATCATTTGCGATAAAATCACTCAGGAGAGGCGTGTTCACAGCCTCTCCGTCCATTTACTCATTCGCGATTGCGCTTTACCACGGGCATCAATGGCACGCCCATCCGGCAGCCAGCGCTCCGCTTCCCCTTTCAGTACCCCCTTTTCGTAACAGAGACGCTGGGCAAGCGAGCCGTCCGGATAGAACTGTTCGCTGAGCTGGTGACGCAACCCCTGACTCCACTGCTCACGCTGCTGTAGCTGCCCGGAAGGATAAAAGCTGCGGCATTCGCCGTGCAGCAGGCCGTCAAGCCACTGCTCTTCTCGCAGTAGCTCGCCGTTTTCCGAGAAGTAACGAGCAATACCGTCCGGCCTGCCCTCACGATACGCCTGCTGCATAGCTAGCTGACCGTTAGGATGCCAGCGCTCCATTACCCCATGCAGCGCCCCCTGTTGATATCGCAAAACTGCCAGCAGGCGTCCGTTCTCTTCAATTCTCGTCTCACCGTTTAGCTGGTCGTTCGCAAGATTTGCCCGTAGCAGGGTGTTATCCAGGTGATATTCCTGCGTATCGCTCATCAGTTAATCTTCACCAGGCCACCTTTAATCATCAGCACCCCGCCACCATCCACCGTTTGGGTCGCGCTGGCTTTGCTGGTGAGCGTGGCTTTTGCTTCGTGGCTGATGGTTGCGGCTTTCTGGGTCAGCGAGGCTTTCGCTTCACTGGCTATGCTGGTGGCATCCAGCTTCATGCTGCCCGACGCGCTGGCGTTAAGACCCGACCCGCTCTTGATGTCCAACGTTTTACCGCTCTCGAGAGTTAGCGTACCGCTGACCTTAATCGTCAGGTTGCCATCGACGTTCAGCGTGTAGTTGCCCTTTACCTTATGCGTCTCGTTGCCGTCGATGACGTGCTCCTGATCGCCTTTCACCGTCACGCTGCGCTTCTCTTTTACCTCCAGTGTGTCGCTGCCTTTTTCGATTTTCACCGCACGATTGCCTTTTTTTAGGGTGACGGTTTCGTTGCCCTCTTCAACGGTACGCGTGCGGTCGTTTTTGACGTTCTGAATGTCGTCATGGCTGATAGTCGTTTTGCTGTCGTTGAGCACGGTAAGCTGGAAGTCTTTTTGCGCCTGCATCGCCAGCAGCTCGGCATCTTTTTTGTCGTCGAAGCGTAGTTCGTTGAAGCCTTTTTCACTTTTGGTTTTAATGCCCGACTGGGTCTGGTTCGACGGAAGTGCGTACGGCAGCGCATTCGCGCCGTTGTAGACGCAGCCGGTAATCAGCGGTTTATCCGGGTCGCCGTCGATAAAGCTCACCACCACTTCCTGACCGATGCGCGGGATAAACTGCGCGCCGAAGCCGTTGCCGCTCCACGCCGTCGCCACCCGCAGCCAGCAGGAGCTGGTTTCGTCGCTTTTGCCCTCTCTGTCCCATGGGAACTGCACCTTCACCCGACCAAGTTTGTCGGTCCAGATCTCCTCGCCGCTTTTACCCACCACCGTCGCCGTTTGCGTATGCATAAAGGGCTGTGGCGTCACGGCGAGGGGGCGATACGGCGTGGCCTTTGGAATAGCAGTGAAGCGGTTGCGATAGCGTTCACCGTCGTACTCGTGGCTAACGGCGGTGATTAGCCAGTCGATGTTCAGAGATTTGTCGTCATGATCGGTTAGCGTAAACCAGTGCCCGGCCATCAACGCCGCGCAGTCGCTTTCACCGACCAGCTGTTTCGCCTGCGCTTTCAGGGCGTTAACCTTCCACGCCGTCAGCGCGTCGCCTTCGGCTTTAACGCTAAAACGCCCCGGATGCTGATACTGCATCTCGCCCTTCTTCTCCCCGGCCTGGGCAAACAGCGCGGCTTTTGGCTGCTCGTAGTTATAGTCGCTGCTCTGGAAGCCCTGGGTGGTGGTCTGCAAACGCAGCTGCGCCGAACGAATCATGCCGGTTTCCCGCGCGCCGCTCTGTGCGGCCTGATACTTGACCTTTTTATCGCCAGGTATCGGCGGGAAGGCGCTGTTATCATCCGCCAGCACCAGCGTATGCTTGCCTGCTGCGTGGGTGAAGAACCAGAAAATCCCCTCCTGCTCCAGCAGCCGCGAGACAAAATTAAAATCGCTTTCGTTGTATTGCAGGCAGTATTCACGCTTCGCCGGTTTGCTTTTCAGTTGAAATTTGTAGTCGCTAAACCCGGCGTCTTTAAACACCTTCTCGACGATCTCCTGCGCGCTGAGGTTCTGAAACACACGGTTGTTGCTGGCAAGTGTCAGCCACCACAGCCACGGGCGCAGCACAAACTGGTAGCGATCGGCATTGCTGGTCGCCGGAAGCTGGTGCGCTTCGGCAATCAGCCCGTCGTAGTCGGCATTATTGATTGTCGCGGTAAGATGGGTTGCCAGCGCGCTGTCTAAGGTTAACGGCGCGGAGGTGGTTCCCGCGACGGTGGCGGTGGTCAGGCCGTTAAGTTGGGATTCGGTTTGCGCTGTTGTGGCGGTTAGGCCGGTCAGGGTTGGGGCGGTGAGTTTGATGATAGTGGTATCGGGCATGGGGAAGTCCTTTTTCAACGATAGCGCTAGCGCCGGTTAGCCTGATGATAAACCTCATCGCCATCACGTCTGCCCACGGCGATCACAAGAACGACAACCTGCTCGTCCTCGACCTGATAGACCAGACGATACCCGGCACTGCGTAGCTTGATTTTATAACGGTGTAATTTGCCAGACAGGCGGGCGGCAGGGACATGAGGGTTCTCTAGCCGTTCCGCTAGCTTCTTTTTGAACTGCTCGCGTAATGTGGGTGAAAGTTTGCGCCACTCCTTGAGCGCAATATCTAAAAACTCCAGACTATAGGTCATTTAAAGACACCTGTATTCGCTTTCCACCTTCACGTTCGTCGGCGATACGGTTCAGCTCCGCATCTTCTGCCAGCTCCAGCAAATACGCATAGACCGCAGGCGGCACGCAGTAAAACGCTGGCTCATTGCGGTTCAGAATCGCCACCGCTTCACCTTCCCCTGCGTTAACCGTCCCCATCGGGTTACGTTTCAGGTCGGTGATGCTGGCTGCGGTTTTGGTCAGTATGTGAAATGGCATGGTTGTTTCCTCGTTAATGAGGTTTTAGTATAGGCCACAAAAGGTACTTTTAAAAGCATCATTAAAAATGCTTTTACTACACCAAAACCATGGCATTATGGTCTGTTGCCCGGTTAACGGCGCGGAGGTGGTTATAATTAAATTCATTCACTCGTCATAAAAAGATGTTTTACATGGAAAAACATCATATAATTTTTCATATTTATTACTAACTGGGGAGTGATATACCCCAGAATAAAAAACCTTCCATTTATTTTCATGGTGTACACATATAGGATAATATGAAAAATAGCCATCACCAAATTTCTTTTCTTTTAAAAATTTTTCACCAGAATAAAAAGGGCCAGCATAATCCCTATATTCCACTCTACAGACGCATTCTCCCTGCACAGTAATTTTACCTAATGATGTCCCATCTGAATCATGAAAAAAGATAAATTTTCTATCATTTTTATTTACCTGTAATGCACAACCATTCATTCCTGTTGATATGGCCAACGCTCCATTATTTTGAGGAATTGGAACCTCACAACTTCCAACCCCTCCCAATCCATTGGTAACAAAGGGGAAATACCAATCACTACCGGAGTTATTTGTTAATATCAACTTATATATTTTATCTTTTACTTTAACACACTTCACACTACAATTCCCTGAATTTAAAATTACACCTTTAGCAATATCGACAAGAAAAACATACTGTAAGAGTGTCGACTCAGGGTTCGTTCGTAACAAGGCAAGTTTCGTATCACCATCATCAACATCCCATTTAAATGGCCACATATTATTCTCCTTTTATAGATACGACTCAATTAATAACTTGTAATTTTCTCTCCATCACTTCCCCAACCACCAAATTCTCAACATCCCTGGCCCCGACTCCCTTACACTTCTCCATCACCCTCTCGACTAATCCATCTTCCATATTTAATTTCTCCCCCGTCGCCACGAAATATCGCTGTGATAATTTCTCCAGTTTCGCCAGCACAATCCCTTTTAATATTTTTTCATCCAATGCCCGATAGGCCACCGTGGTCATCCTTGCTAAAAACGCCGGGCGAAAATGCTTTAATAACTCCTCGCGCAATGCCTCATTAAACCGCTCGCTGTTTAATTCATTTGCAGGCGTATCAAGAATTAACTCTGCGCCGACATTGCTGGTTGCCAGCATCACCGTGTTTTTAAAATCAACAATCAGCCCGGTGCCATCTTCCATTACCCCTTTATCGAAGACGTTATAAAACGCCTCCAGCACATCCGGGTGTGCCTTTTCGATTTCATCGAGCAGCACCACCGAATAGGGGCGACGGCGCACGGCTTCGGTTAACGCCCCGCCGCTGCCGTAGCCAACGTAGCCCGGCGGCGCGCCCTTCAGTTGGCTGACGGTGTGCGCTTCCTGGTATTCAGACAGGTTGATGGTGATCAGATTGCGTTCGCCGCCGTACAAAGCATCGGCCAGCGCATAGGCGGTCTCGGTTTTACCCACGCCGGTTGGCCCCACCAGCAGAAACACGCCGACCGGCTTTTGCGGATCGGTCAGGCCGCTGCGATAGGCGCGCAGCCGCTGGGCGATGGTCTCCAGCGCGGCCTGTTGTCCCATTACCCGTTCGCTCATCCGTGCAACCAGCGTGCGCAGGGCGTGGGCTTCATCGGTCTGCATCTGGCCGATTGGGATCCCGGTCCAGCCGCTGCTCACCGAAGCCACCGTGGCGGGATCGACGCAGTCCGGCACCAGCGGCACTTCGTCACGTAGCTGGGCGGCGGCAGTTTCCAGTTTGCCGATCAGCGCGGCGCACTCCACCAGCTCTTGCTCCAGTTCCTCGTCATCGTCCAGCCGCGCGCTGAGATCCAGCATCCGCTGACGGGCGGCCTGTAGCTCGCCGACCCGCTGACGCTCATCCTGCCAGCGTCCTTCCACTTCCCGCGCCTGCTGGTGGAGTTTTTCCGCCTGCGCTTCCAGTTCACACAGTCGATCGTGATGATCGACGCCGACCAGCAGCTCGCGGTTCAGGCGTTCGCTCTCTTCTTCAATAGCCGCCTGCTGCTGACGGATCTCCTCAAGCTGGGGCGGCACGTCATGCTGCGCCAGCGCCACCCGCGCGCAGGCGGTGTCGAGCACGCTGATCGCTTTGTCCGGCAACTGGCGACCAGAGATATAGCGCTGCGAGAGGCGCACCGCCTCGCGGATCGCCGTATCCAGAATTTGTACCCCGTGATGCGCCTCCAGTTTATCGGCCACCGCCCGCAGCATGATTACCGCGCTGTTCTCGTCCGGTTCCTCGATCTGGATACGCTGAAAACGCCGGTCCAGCGCCGGATCTTTCTCGAAATATTTTTTGTACTCCTGCCAGGTGGTGGCGGCGATGGTACGCAGTTCACCACGCGCCAGCGCCGGTTTCAGCAGGTTGGCGGCATCATTACCCCCCTCGGCGCCGCCCGCGCCAATCAGCGTGTGGGCTTCGTCGATAAATAAAATAATCGGCTGCGGGGATTTTTTAACGGCGTCAATGACGCCTTTTAGTCGCTGCTCAAATTCACCTTTCACGCCCGCTCCCGCTTGCAACAAGCCAAGATCGAGCGCCAGCAGAGCGACATCACGCAACGGCGGCGGCACGCTGGCTTCGGCAATGCGCAGCGCCAGCCCTTCGGCGACGGCGGTTTTGCCCACACCTGGCGCACCCACCAGAATCGGGTTGTTTTGCCTGCGACGCAGCAGGATGTCGATGCACTGGCGGATCTCCGCGTCGCGCCCGATGATCGGATCGATCCGCCCTTCCCGCGCGTCACGCGTCAGATCGTGCGTATATTGATCCAGAACCCCGCCTTCACGCTTCGGGGATTCGCCCTTGTCAGGGTCTGCAGCCTCCTCAACGGAGTTGCGACACCAGTTCTGCCACTGGCTTTCCAGCTCCGCAGCCGGAAGCTGTAACAATAGTGGCATTCCCTGCGCCAACTGGGTACGCAGCCGTTCTCGGGTGAGTAAGGTCAGGAGCAATAAGGCCGAACGAACCAGAGGAATACGCTGGAACGTCGCCTGCAAAATCGCCCCTTCCAGTAGCTCTATCAGGTGTACGGAAAACACCGGCATCCGCGTACAGCCCGTTTTGAACTGCGCCTGAGCACGCTGGATCTCTTCACGTAACGTATCGGTGGAGATCGCCGCGTTGCTCAGGCAATACGCTAAATCACAGTGTTCATCATCCAGTAAAGCCAGCAGCATATGCTCCGGCTCAACGAACCAGTGTCCCTGCGCCCGGCTGCGTTCGGCGGCCTGTTCCAGCGCACGAAAACAAATTGGGTTCAGTCGTTTTACCAGCGCTTTCAAATCCATTTACTGTTCTCCTCAAGATGCTGTTGGCAATGGAACATGGCGGGCTTGCGCCCTGCCAGTTGCGCGGTATAACCCAGACGCGGCGGCGCAGCGCGGGTTAAGCGATGATCCAGAGTCAGGGTTGCGCGCATCATCAATTCCAGCGTTATTCCCGCACCAAACCAGATTTCCGCTAATTTGCTCAGTTGAATAAATCCCCGCCCGCCAGGTAAAAATGTTCGCCACTGCGCGGCATTTTCCGCACGCAGATGCCCCCGTAGCGCCGCATGCTGATTCCATATTCGCCGACCGGCGACGCTATTGCGCCCCAGCCGACACCCGGTCCGACTTTGAGACGCCAGCGGCAAGGATTGCCAGCGCCCGATAAACTCCTCAATATGGACGGTGATACCGAGCGTTGCCGCCACCAGCACCACAAATCCCGCCGTTGAACGCCGACGATTCGCCAGCCCGCTACTTTGCGACAGCAGACGCTGTAGCTGCCCAGACTGAGGCTTTTTTACGGCATCCAGATCAAAACCACACAGCACCCGCATCAGCGTAAACCCCGGCGCATCTTCTCGCCTGGCGTAAGGCGTTGCCAGCCGATACAGGCTCAGGCTACGGCAGTGATGTTGAATCAAGCGCTGTTGAAACAGATGAATAAAGTCCTGCGACGCGCTGTTTTTATCCTGCGCCGCCTGTTGCAGCCATTCCAGCCAGCCGTAGGGCAGCACCCCATCGGCTCCGCCCGGCCCCAGGCTGTGGACCTGAAGGGTACCGTCGCGCAGCGACACCTCCGCAGGCGTGAACGCCAGCCCCAGTTCCCCCCGCAGCGCGGGCGTTTCACCGCTCGCCCGTAAGATGCGGATACACTGCTCGAGCGAAAAGCGCCACGGCTCGCGCCGCAATAGGGCGATTACGCTATCAGCGCGGTCTGTTCGGCTTCTGTCCATAGCGACAGTTCCTCTCCATCTTCCTGCAATACCGTACGAACAAAGCAGTTCGCGGTGGCATTGCGAGCCAGAAAACGGGCGATGATGCCGGCAAATAGCAGTCGGCTATTGCCAGTAAATGATTGTGGTTCAAGCGTTAACGTCACCCGGATGCCGTTATGCCAACCGCGCCAGGCATCACCTCCCCGATGCTCACTGACCCGTTGGCAACGCATCTCGCGAATACCATTAATCTGTTGCCAGACGGCGGGTGACGCGGCGGAAGGGGCGTACAGCGCCAGCAGCTCTTTCAGCGACGCCAGCGCCATCTCGCCTTCCACCAGCGACAGGTGATTGAGCGCCAGCGAGGAAAGCAACTTCCAGCGCGTGTCCCGCTGTAATGCTGGCTCAGAAGGCGTGGTCGGCGTACCCAATAAATGTACTTGCGCAACCGGGCCCGGCACTTCGAAGGTCAATGGCGTTCCCGCTGTAAGTTGTGCAGCCTGCTCACCGTTGCTGCACCAGAGCGTTGCCGTCAGACTGGTTTCTTCATCCGCTACATACGGGTCAAAACGGCTGTCCACCAGCGTTAGCCACAGCGTATTCCCCTGGTGGCGGTGACGCCGTGCATACCAGAACCAGCGGGCCTCGCTATGTCCCTGGGCTGAGTAGTACGCAGGAACGCGCCAGGCTTTCTCACGGCGACTCATCCACAGCGCCTGTACGCGGTAGATGTGCACATTTTTGTCATGATGATCGGCGACCAGCCGATGTTCGCTCTGGGTATGTTCGACAAACAGCGGCTCTGAGGTGCGAGTGAAAAGGTTTATTACCGGCACGCAGCCCAGACGAATATCGCCAGGTTTAATATGCTGTGCTGCCTGTGGAGCATTGTCGAAAGGGATACACACCGTGATACTGTCGCCCTCGCCCGTCGACGGCAGCGGTAAATCAAAATACATCAGCGTCTGCGGACAGTTCATCCAGGCACTGAGCGCCAGCACGCTGGACTCTACGCCCGGTTCGCTGGGCAAAATCTTTTCGGCATTCAGCAGGCCAATGGGATGTGGGCGCAGCGGCCCGATGACATGGGCATATAACAAATCAAACAGCGTGGCATTGATTTGCGGCGAACCGCTGAGATGAATGCGCAACTGTGTTACCGCCAACGTTGAGAACTGATGCGGCGGCAGGCAACGTAGCTGAATACGCAATGCGCCACGCGCCTGCGCCATTCCGCTCAACTGCCGGGCCTGTGCGGCATCACACCAGACAACATTTTCAATCTCGATAGGCCACAGCGTTTGCGCCAACGCCGTGCGCCACCAGACTGTTTCTCCACTTTCCGTTTGCGCGTATAACGGCGTTCCAGCAGGAAGCGTGTAGCCCTGACTCAGATCGCCCGCCAGCGGATCGGCGGTAAAACAAGCGGTTGCGCAAGAAGGAAAAGGGCGTAACAAATGGGGAGAGAGCTGTTCCAGTAGCGAGTCGCATAGCTCACCAAAGCCGTCATCAAGACGCTGATGCAGCCTGGCACTTTGCAACGCAAAGCCTTCCAGAAGTCGTTCAACATGGGGATCCGGGCAATCGAATTCACTCAGCCGCAGTCGGGAAGCAACATGCGGATGCCGACGAGCGAATTCACCGCTGGCGGTTCGCAGCCATCGTAGCTCTTGCAGATAATCATCAAGCAATCGATCGTCCATTGATCTCCCCTGATACGGGTTATCGCCAACCGCCATTTTGGTACGCCAGCTCCAGCGTTAGCGGTTCGTCGTCGTTCCACAGCATCGCGTCAAGTTGCAGCGCCAGCGTCTGATGATGGGCATCTTTTACGCTCACGATCAGCGCCTGAATCCGGGGCTCATGGCGCAAAATAGCAGCGCGCAGCTGACGGCAATACCAACGCAGCACCCGTTCATCGCCCGCGTTCAGCCCGTGCCATTCCGGGACGCCCCAGGCAAGCAGCACCGGCAATGTGTCAGCATCTTCTGCCGCACGGGAGTTGAACAGTCTTCTCAACTCCCGGCAAACCGACTCACGCGGCGTAATGTCCTCATCCATCAGTCTGTCGAGCAGCGCGACGGGTAGTGACATGGGCATTACCTCAAGTTACGGTTTCTTATTCATCGCCATATCCCAGACGGAAGAGACGTTACCCTCTTTCTGACCTCCCAGTTTCTGAGCGGTAATTTCCCATTTAATTTTGGTGAAATTTAGCGACATCGTTTCCACCGGCTTACCGCCGGAACCGCCGCTCACGCTCAGATGCGAGATAATCACGTTATCCAGGGTATACACGATAAGTGGCAGCATTTTGCCGTCATCATTCCGACATAACGTCAACACGGCTTCTTTAATCATCTTCCCGCTGCAGCAGTACTCGTTAAGCTTCGGCGTGGAAAGGTCGACAAACTTGGTCAGCGACATTTCCCCCACGTGCGCCCGTCCGGAGGTGCGTTCGGTGTTACTGACGTCGTTGGTGACCTGCATTGCGACGTTATGGCTGTAGGACATGATCTCTATCTGATCTTTAAATCCATCAACCTGACTTTCGCCTTTGATATCGTCGAGCTTTAAAAAAATCGCATCCATGGTTTATCTCCTTAATGATCAAGCGGCTGCCGGTGGCGGCAGTTCGGCGACCAGACGAATAGAAGTGGTTAACTCTTCTAACTGGAAGTGCGGACGCAGGAATACAACCGCGCGATAGACTCCCGGCTTGCCAGGCACAGCACTTACGTCCACCCGCGCTTCGCGCAGTGGATAACGCGCTTTGATCTCCTGTGGGGCGCTGTCGGTGAGCAGGACATAATCGGCAATCCAGTTGTTGAGGTAGCTTTCGATCTCGTCACGGCTCATAAAGCTGCCAATCTTGTCGCGCATAATAACCTTCAGGTAGTGCGCAAAGCGCGAGGCGGCCAGGATGTACGGTAGCATCGCTGAAATGCGCGCGTTGGCGTTGGCTTCCGGCGTGTTGTAGATTTTTGCCTGATTAGTCGTTTGTCCACCAAAGAACGCGGCGGTGTTAGTATTCTTTTTATGGCACAGCGCGATAAACCCGAGATCGTTCAACTCTTTCTCACGGCGATCGGTGATGGCTATCTCCGTTGGGCAGCGCAGACTGATATCGCCGGATGGCGTAGAGAAGGTATGCGCTGGAAGATCTTCCACCAGTCCACCGCCTTCAGCGCCACGAATCGCCGCGCACCAGCCATACAAGGCAAATGCCTCGGTAATGCGGTTAGCCAGCACCCATGCGGCGTTGCCCCACAGGTATTTACTCGCGTCCATGCCGTTAACATCTTCAACGAAGTTCACCCCTTCTACCGGCACCGTATCCGGTCCGTACGGCAGACGCTGCAACACATGCGGTAACACCAGCGAGACATAGCGGGAGTCATCGCTATCGCGGAAGGCTCGCCATTTAATCAATTCGGTGCTTTCGAAGATCTTCGCCAGATCGCGCGGGACGCCCAGCTCAGCGAACGATCCCATATCAAATAAGCGCGGACTGGCGGCAGCAATAAATGGCGCATGGGCCGCTGCCGCCACCTGGGAGATTTTCTCCAGCAGCGCCACGTCCTGCGGATGTCGACCAAACTCAAAATCGCCCACCAACACGCTGTAAGGGTTGCCGCCGAAAGTCCCGTATTCATCTTCATACAGTTTTTTGAACAACGTGCTCTGGTCAAACTCGACCGCTTTTTCCAGATCGTCCTGCAACTCCTTACGTGACACATTCAGCAGACGCAATTTCAGCCGGGTGCTGGTTTCGGTATTCATCACAAATTGATGCAGGCCACGCCAGGAGGCTTCCAGTTTCTGCATCTCCGGGTGATGTAATACTTCATTCAACTGGTCGCTGATGAGCGCGTCAATCTGCGCGATGCGGTGGTTGATCATCGCTACGGTATCGCTTTCAATCACCATCCCTTCATCAAGAATCTGCGTAGCCAGTTCTTCCAGCATGTCACGCGCGTAGGTCTGCTGTAGCTCATCGCGCGCCATCCGCCCTTCCTGAATAATGCGGTCCAGCACGCTCAGCGTAACGGTTTGCCCACCGGTTTCAGCTTGTTCCTGAACATTGTCCATTGTTCTTCCCCTTTTTAGTTACGCGTTGTCAGTCGGTTTTTCTTCAGCAATGGGTCTTAACGCCTGAAGCTCAGCGTTGTCATTGACTACCTGCTGCAACAACGTATCCAGATCGTCGTTACCATCCAGTTTGGTTAGCAGGTCGCGTAAGCGTTGACGGGCAAGAAAAAGACGTTGGAGGGGTTTAACCTGATTAATGATATTGAGAGGAGAAAAGTCGTCGAATTCGTTGAAGTGGAGTTCTACGTTCAGTTTACTGCCATCATTAGCCAGACGATTTTCAACCTGTATCGCCAGACGAGGCGAGGCAGAAGAGAGTACATCGTCGAAATTATCACGATCGATTTCAACAAAACGGCGCTCACGTAATTTGGCCGGTGGAGATGCTGGATGCCCGGATAGATCCGCTAAAATACCAACAACCAAAGGAAGTTCTTTTTTCTCAATCGCGCCACCAGTTTCCACGTCATAGGTTATTTGCACGCGCGGCGGCCTAATACGGTTGAGTTTATGCTGAATGCTCTCTGCCATATTTAATCCTTTTTATTGCAATAGTATCCCTGGTGCTATTTTTGCCGCACCATTATTCGAAAATAGATTTTTCTGAATAACTACATGCAATATAAAAAACACAACAAAAAATAAATATCAACTTAATTTTTCAGTTTTTACACCAGGATCGCCGCTTTGATAAAAATCAAAAGCAATTAAACAACCAATTAAAATCAATAAGATACAAATAAATAATCACTGAAATGATATTTTCAACAAAACTAATTCACCATGTGAATAAATCAAGTAAAACGTTTTTTATTTTATAATCCGCGCTGAATAATGATTTAAATCAAAAAACAAACCTCAACCATTAATTACCGTTCTTATAACAATATAAAAGGACTTTATATGAAAAGCGGCATATGCCATTCGGCCATATTAATATTATTCAGTACCTTAACGTTACTGAATAGCGGCTGTTCATTGTGGCAAAACCGTGTGGCATTTAATGATGTAATTATTGAAACAGTTCCGGATGCGAATGATAACGCACCGGTAGCAGTGGATATTGTCGCTATTACCGATAGCGCGCTGTTACCCACCGTCCAGTCACTCTCCGCGACACAGTGGTTTAATGCCAAATCACAATTATTGCGTGATAACCCTGACGGATTTCGCGTCTGGTCTCTGGAACTGGTGCCAGGTTCACGTTTTGTTGCGCAAGAAAATCCCCTGCAGGGCGTTACGACAGAAGCAACGCTACTGTTTGCACGTTATCGCAGTGAAGGCGATCACCGGCTCCGGCTGGATAAAGTCAGTTCACTGCATCTGCTACTGATGACGGATGAGGCAATTCTGGCGCCCTGAACAAGGAAGATACTATGAGCACGATTCCGGCAATGGTCTGCTGGTACGAAGGGATGGCGATGTTGCCGCAACATTTCCAGTTACAGGCGCTGCGCAATGAAATGCTTCCCGCCATGCTGGCGCGGTGCGCCAATCCCGGATTCTGGGGCGTTAACCACCTACATATCGACGAAGCCGCACTGTGTGCCGGTATGCTGCGTATCCTGCGTCTTGAGGCAATCATGCCCGATGGCACGCCGGTTGAGTACGATATCAGCCGCGACTCGCCGCTGGAGTTCGACTGCCAACATCTGCTCCCCGCCGCGCCGGACAGTGAACATATTCTCTGGCTGGCGCTGCCGCCGCTAAACCGCGCCGGACAGTGGCAGTTGATGAATGACCGCTATCGCTCAACGAACAGCGCCCCAATGCCGGATCTGAGCAGCGGAGAATTTCCTGAAAGTATTTCGCTGTGGCAGCCCGCACCACGCCTGGTTTGTCAGCATGAACGCGCCGATTTAATCTGTCTGCCGCTACTTCAGATAGTGTATACCGAAGCAGGATTTCGTCAGAGCGACTGGTTTCCGCCCTCGCCCAGCGTCAGTGAAGAGAGCTATCTTTCCCGCAACACGCGACAACTCTGCTTACAGGCAAGAGAAAAAATTCTGTTTTTAAGCCGGGAAATGCAGTTGGCGCAACAGAGCCAACGCACCCATGACTGGCTGTGGCTAACGCTGTCGTTACAAAGTATTCAAGGGGCTTTACCGCTGCTGGAAAGCCTGATTAACGGTGGGCGTCCACACCCTGAGGATCTTTACCGCGCGCTGTGTTTATTTCTCGGGCAGACGGCAATTCTGACCCAGGATAAAACCCTGCCCTTGCTGCCGACCTTCGATTATCAAAACATGCAGCCGGCATTCGCCTCCCTTTTCACCATGTTGAAAAATCAATTGGCGCATATTCATCGCCGCTATCAACGGATCAACTTCAGCAAACTGGATAACATGTTTTCGCTTCAGCTCCCCGCGAATATCCATGCCGGAGAACAGGTGGTGATTGGTCTGCTGATGCCTGCTGGCAGCACCTTTAGAGCAGAAAGCTGGTTACAAAAGAGCCTTATCGCCAGCCAACCGTTTTTGGCCGTTTTGCGTCGTCAGCGAATGCATGGGATGACACTCGCTCCACTGTCCGCCGAACAGCACGGCGACTGGGAAGTCGACAGCAGTATCGCCCTGTTCACGTTAACGCTTACCACCCAGTGGTTTGAAAAAGAGACGCCGCTGGTCATTGCTCCGCTGCATGAAACCGATGACATGCCGCAGCGGATCATGCTTTACCGTCAGGAGGATCGCCATGACGCCTACGAATCCTGATATGCCTGCCTGCCGTCTGTTTGATGACGTCTTCTCTCGCTGGCTGGCGCAGTTTGAACGCTGGAAAAGCACCACGCTGCCGCCTGATGAATTGCACACGGAGGCTTTTGAGTACGCCAGTCAGGCGGTGGCAGAGTATAACCGACGTCTAATCCGTGAATTGGGTACCCCCTTTCAGCAGCAGATTGATGACGCGGTTTACGCCCTGGTCGCGCTGATTGATGAATCTGTACTCTATGGCGACTGGCCAGCCCTCTCACTCTGGCAGAGTTGCCCGCTGGAGTACCATTTGTGGCAGACCCATAGCGCCGGCGATCTGATCCCTCATAAGATCACCGCGTTACTCAATGAGCGCAGCCCCGGACAGCGCGATTTAGCCGCGCTTTATTTACGTTGCCTGACGCTGGGGTTCGGTTCCCGGCGTGACGATTTTGATCCACAGACCCACCAGGAAACCTGTCACCTGCTATGGCATTTTGCTTTCCAGCATGACGCCAGATTCAGCGATATTGCCCAGCGAATGGAATCCGCAGCACTGGGAACGCCATTACAGCTTCCGGCACACCGTCGCCTGCCTGACAACTCACGTCTGCACCTGATTGCCCTCATCATACTGCTCGCTCTGCTGCTGTTAAGCCAACGATTGTGGCTAAGTATTGAAGATGCTATCGGCGTGAATACGTTGCCTGATTTCCCGGTGACCCAGTCCTGCCAGGGAGATTCCAGGTGATGCAACACTGGCTGACTCTGCTGATTATTGTGCTGGTGCTGCTGGCGATGACCCTCTGGTGCGTCTGGTGGCAGTGGGAATACCGCAACGATACGTTCATCCGTGCGCAAAAAGAGATCCAGCGCGCCTGCGGCGGTCAGGATCCTTACGACAGTATGCGCATACTGATGCTGGGCGGCGAAGAAGATAACCGTCTGCTTTGTCGCAGTTGGTCACTCACCGACGGCCAGGAGTATTGGTTCGGGCAATGGTGGTTTAACCCTCAGTGTAGTGTTTTGTGCCTGCCGCAAACGTTGCAAACTGCCGCGAAAAAACGGCTTATTCGCCAGAATGACTGGCAAAAAATGCTCGCGGCATTGGTGAAAAGTCGTCCGCAGCGTCCACTGGACGCGCTGATTATCACCCTGTCGCTGGATGTGCTGCAGGGCGATGAAGCCGCTCGCGCCAGCCTACTGAACAACTGCCAACAGCTACAGCAAGTATGTGGGTTGAGTTTACCGGTCTACCTGCTGATAAGCGGTGTAGAAGCACTGGAAGGGGCTTCGTCTTTGTTAGCCATGTTGCCGGAGGAGGCTCGTCACAGCCCCATCGGCAGCGCCATCCCGGTCGCCAGAGAGGCCATCTGGAAGCCACAGTGGATAGACAGCGCGCTGGACAATACCCGAAGCTCACTGCGCATGCTCATCACGGAACTCGGCGCGCTGCGGGGAAATACGCCGGAAGATCTGTTTCGTCTGCCGGAAAACCTCCTGCCGCTAGCCGCCCCGCTGCATGATTATTTCGATTCTCTGTTTAACAGCAACGCCCGCGATGAACCTCCACTATTGCGTGGGATCTGGTTTGTCGCCCGTACGCTAACCCATGATAAACCACGGATGCAGTTTTGCCAGACGCTACTGAGCGGCAAAATTGCCGCCGAGCGTGGTCTGGCGCTCCCGGTCCGCCGCCTGCTGCGCCTGAATCTGCGCCGCCATTTCATTACCCTCGCCTGTTATAGCTGCCTTTGTGTTATCTGGCTGGCGGCAATGATCTGGAGCTGGCAATACCAACATACCAACGCCGTTTTACTACACGATCGTCTGCAAGTGCTGGCCACACAAACCCTGCGCGCCAATAACGCCGGCGAACGATCCACCGCACTGTACTGGCGAGTGCTTAACGGTATTCCGCAGTGGCAGTTTCGATCTGTTGTCTGGCCCGGTTCCTTGTTCAGCCATACCGACACAAAATTACGGGACACCTTTAATAACGCCACGTTAGCCAGCCTGTTATTACCTGCGACCAACAGCATCTGTCTGCAAAGTCAAAGTGAGAAGATGTCAGAGCAGGAGGAGCTACTGCCCGAGGAGCGTTACCGCCAGATTCAGCACCTGCTTAGCCAGGCAAAGCAAATGGAGTCGCGTTATTTACCATTACTGCAATTAATGCAGGTGAAGCAACCCACTATACAGACGCTGGCAAACGTCAGCGCCAGCATCTGGGGCGTGACCGTAGATACAGAATCGCTACCGTCGCAGGATCGTCTGAATGGGATGATTGCCACCCTCAACCTTTCACGCCTCAAATTGCCTGACGCCAGTGAATTAACGCAGCGAAACAGCGAGTATTTTTCTCGCGAAACGATGCGCTGGCTGGAGCAGAATTATGGCAACACCAGTCTGGATAACAACGAAGAGCAGCTCGAACAGTTACTGACGTTATTCAGCAATGACTCACGGGTTACTCCGCTATTTGTGCGTTCCTTAATCCGTCAGGTCAGCCGTTTACAGGCCACGCTAACTACGATTAATAATCTTAGCCGCGATGCGACTCACTCACCTATTCGGCTGCCGTTGGATGAGCTCCTCACCCAGGCACGCACGCTCAGACTGATCGACAATGATGTGATTCAAGAAGTTTTACGTCATGAAGCCTTATTGCGCCAACGCTTTCTGGCACAGGTCGATGGTTCCCGTCTGCATTTCTCCTCACTAACCGAGCAGTCGCCGGAAGGCGAGTTCAGCGTGTCACCGGATGTTGTCGCGCTGCAAAAAAGCCTGCGCGATCTGCTCAATCAACCGTTTTGGCAGCGTGGGGCGAGCCTGCCGACCGACACAACAGCAGGCTATCCCGGGAATCTACAACTCCAGCAGGCACTGGCGCTGTTTGGCGGATATGAGCGTTTTATACAACAACTTCCGGACAGTATCTGGCGTCCCAAACTCACTATGCTGGCCCGGCAAGCAGTTGAAAACGCCATGCTTCAGGCACTGTACACGGGGGCTGCCGAGTCACCTGACCATAGCAATCTCAGTACGGCTAGCGCGGATCAACTCATTGACGCGTTCAACCAGCTTAATCGTCCTCAGTTTGCCATCGCATTACGTCAGCAGGCCGCAGCCCAGGTGATTGCCCGCGTGCGCCAGGACGGCGGCGCGTTACTGCCGGCGATCGCCCCTCCCGCCGTGAATTACGCCACGGCAGAGCAGGCGCAGGTCAGCGGGCAGAAGATTGCCGGTTGGGCCAACGCGCAAGCCGCGCAAATCTCCGGCGCATTGACCCGCTATCAGCAGGATATCGACTGGCTCGACAAACAGCGTCCATGGCTTACCACGACGGAAAACCAGCTTATCGTCCGCTGGAGCAGTTCACTGGCCACAATGCAGCGGCTGCAACAACAGGATCCTGGCAGCCCGCCGATGCAAATGACCACGCTTGCCGCCGCGCTGCCCACGCTTTCCGCTCAGAATTGTCAGAGCGAGCTGGCGCAGTTCACCACTTCCGGCGGTAACGATTTTTACAGCCAATCGCTGAACGCGCTGGTAAACGCATCGCAGCAAACATGCCAGCAGCTACGCCAGCAGGCGAGCATTGGCGCGGTGGGGCAAATCTTCACACTGTACAACGTCTGGCTGGCGGGGCATTTCCCCTTTACCGCCGCGCCACAGGCACCGGATGCCGATGTCGATCGGGTTCGCGAACTCACGACTTTACTCGCGCAGCTCCCTCCAGAAACGCTCTCTGCGCAGCCGCCATTGATTCAACAACTGGCGGCGGCGCAGCCATTACTTTCCGCGCTGGTCAGTCCGGAAGGGGTTACGTTACGCGTTATCTGGCGCACCTCTCGTCACCGCGAGGTCGGCGCTGACCAAATTGCCGACTGGCGGCTTACCGGCAATCAACAGGCAATAAGCTACCCCGGCGGCACGACGGATCTGCACTGGCGTAGCGGAGACAGCCTTAACTTTAGTCTACGCTGGGCAACTAACTCCGCCTGGCGACCAATGCCAGGTCTGTCACAGACAGGTGTAACGGTAAGCGGTGATACTGGTCGCTGGCGCTGGCAGGGGGCATGGTCACTGCTGAGGATGATCAAACAACAGCGCGTCGGCGGCGCGCTGGCGCAACCGCTGCCATTACGCTTTTCGCTTCCTGTGGGAGATGGTCAGCAACAGTTACAAACCACCGTCTTTTGGCAAATCGCGCTGTTGGATGCACAGGGCAAAGCGCCGCTACCGTGGGTACCGCTTACCGAACAGGGATTATCACAAGGAAAATGATGGAACATATTCAGGCATTACTGACGCCTATTCAGGCGGATAAACCGTGCGGAGACGCGATCCGCTATTCACCAGAGTTCGACCGACTGGTCGCCGCTCGCCAGCAGGATGACGAAACGCTGCCCACGGGCGTCTGGCAAAGCACGCCGCGACGCGCTGACTGGGACGCCGTCGCACAGATCGCCACGTCGCTGACAAAAACGCTCAGCAAGGATCTGGTGATTATGAGCTGGCTGGGTGAGGCATGGATTCGGTCACAAGGCTTAACGTCTTTGCCCGATGCGCTGGCATTGGCCACGCTGGCGCTGGAGCGTTATCCAGAGGAATTGCACCCAAAAATCAAAGAGGGCGACTATGATTATCGCGCCGCCCCACTTTGCTGGATGGCGCAGCATTACGCCGTTCTGGTCGCCGAAGCTCCGCTATTTATAGCGAATGGAGAGCATATCTCCTTATCACAGTGGCAGCAGGGAAAATTATCAGACGTTCCCCTACCCGGGGCGGAAGAGTCGATCGTTACGGCGCTAACAGCAAGTCTTGAATGGCTTACGCGGCTTAATACCGTATGTCAGGGCTGGCCCGCAGCATCCGCACCGTCTTTCAATCCGCTGGAACAAAAAATTAAAACCTGCCTGCAAGCATTGGGGGCTAACTTGCCAGCCCCCTCACAGCCTGTCGTACAAGAAGCGGCACCAGCGCCTGGTAATCCCGTTGCATTTGCCCACCGCGGGGAAGCGTATCGGATGATTAAAGAGGTCGCGGATTACCTGGCACGTACTGAACCACACAGCCCGGTGCCTTATCTGCTCTATCGCGCCTTTGCCTGGGGGAATACGCCGCTACCTGAATTGCTCAATGAACTGATTAGCGGCGATGAGTCCGCTCGCCGACTGTGGAAACAATTGGGGGTACTGCCATGAGTTGTCCTGCCGTATGTACTGGCGCGATGCTGCAATGCTCGTTTGGTATAGCGCCAGCTACGCTGAACGTGTTGCCCACCAGCCGAACCATCGTCAACAACATGCCGATGGCGAATATTATGGATAACAAACCGTTTGTAAACATTCTGCCGTTCGGGATGTGCAACAGCATCGCTAACCCGACCGTTGCAGCCGCAACCGCGGCGGCGCTCGGCGTGCTGACGCCAATGCCGTGTATCCCCGCCACACCGGCCCCCTGGGCGCCGGGCTCACCCACGGTATTAGTGGGAAATATGCCCGCACTCACCGCCCAGTCAAAGCTGATTTGCATGTGGGGCGGCGTGATCCAGATTAGCTTCCCCGGCCAGGTAATGACCGTTGTGCCGTGATGTGATGCCCTTGAAATTAAGGGGGGAACGATTGCAGGAGACGACGCTGCAGGATAATCGCAGCGTCTTTAAAAGCGACTCACGCACTCCATGGCGACCGTTTTGAACTCGGTGAAATTCCGGCAGCCGCAGAGTCGCGTCATGGCCCGCTCGCGCAGGAAAGTGACGAAAATATCATAAATCGCCATTGCTTCTTCATACTCGCTTTTACTGATAGCGAGCAGGAAGATCACGTGCGCCGTTTCATCGCCCCAGGCAATACCCTGCGGGGCAAGAATGGTGTAGACCACCGTTTTCTTTGCCAACAGACCGAGGGAGTGCGGCAGGGCGATGCCGTCACCCAGCATAGTGCTGACGATGGCCTCACGCTCGACCACCGAATCAAGAAACTCCGCATCAACAAAGCCTTCATCCTGCAACTGACGGCATAGTGTATTGAACAACGTTTGTTGATCCATTGGGCCATCGATAACGCGGAAATGGGCGGCATCGAAAAATTTGTTCAGCATCCACGGACGGGTTCTGTCGACCAGCACCAGTTTGCCAATCTGCTCCAGTTGATAATCGGTAGGGAACGGCGCAATCATCACCACAGGCTTATCTTTTTCTCCGAGCCGCGCGGTTGAAATCACGAAGTCTTCGCTGATGCTTTCCCGCTGTTCGTAGTCGCGTAGCGTCACGGTATCGACGATTTCTATCTGCGGATACTTACGTGCCAACACCGCTTCAATCATCCGTGCCATCGCATTTCCGGCATCGCATACCAGCAGAACTTTCGGTTGCCTTTGATAACCAATGTTGTAACTACGCTCCAGCCCAACGCCGATATGCAGGACAAGGAAACCAATCTCATTTTCACTGATGGTGTACGGCGTATATTTTCCCCATCCCGAGACGGCGGCCAGCGTCATATCCCATGCCATCGGATAGTGCTGTTTAATATTTTCCAGTAGCGGATTGGGGATCATTATCTGGTAACGCACCCGGGTGATCATCGTTTTAATATGCGTCAGCAGGTCGGCATGTAACTGCTTGTCATTCAACAGGTTGTAGTTGTACTGGCTGTTGATAAACCGCAGGATGTAATTGACCAACGCTTCATCATCATCCGCATTAATAGCACTGGGAGCGATCTCCTGAACCTGGCGAGCGGCAATATGCACCTGCAGCCAGTTCTCTTCAGAAATGGAGAGCGGTTTATCCGCCAACCGATGCAATACCGCCGCGATTTCCCGTGTGGCCAGGCATACAGATTGCTCGGCTTCTTCTGCGGCAAATTCCGGTAGCGGATACCCTTCGCTAATCCGCCGTACCGCCACCGCGCAGTACAAGCGCAAAAACAACTCGCCCTCATCGGTCAGGCGGATATGAAAACGGGCGAAAATGTCCTGCAAAACGGGTTGCAGCCGCTCAGGAAGCCCGGCATTCAATGCTTCTTCCGTCACCAATGGGTGCTGCGGATCCTGCTGTGCCAGCATCCACAACAGATCGGTCAAACAGGCGCGGATCGCCATCTCGCTGCCGAACAGCTTCATGCCGTGTCGCGGGCGCGTTTCCAGCGTCAGATGATAACGTTGCAGATGCTCGCGCACCTCTGCCATATCGTTTTGCAGCGTCGCGCGACTGATAAACCATTCATCAGCCAAATCTTCCAGCTTCAGTGAAAAGGCCGAAGTCAGAAAGCGAACCACCAGCCAGTGAACCCGTTCCTGGCTGGTGCGTGGGATACGCAGCAACGAGTCGGGCTGCTGCGTCTGCAAGGTATGAAAACTTGCCGGATCGTCAATTTTGAGCTGATAACCGTTACCCCGGCTGAGGACAAACTGCGCGCCATACTGGGAGAGCAGCGCGTTTAGCGCGGTGATGTCCGCCCGTACGGTGCGTGTGGAAACCGACAACCGCTGCGCCAGCTCGTCCTGTGGAAGCGCTTCGTTTTGCAACATGCCAAATAGCTGCGCTAAACGTTGGTTGGGGAATCGCACGTCAGTTTCCTCATCTGTCAATTAGCCTACGCAGGCCCGGGTCATCGCCATCAGTTGGCGTACGTCGTCCGGACGGGTGTTACCACTCACCTTATCAATAATCGAACTATAGATGTGAGGAATGATTTTGCTCACGCCGGCATCGAGGGCGATCTGCAGGATTTCACTGAAATTATCCAGATCGATCCCGCCCGTTGGCTCCAGCCAGAAATCATGACGCGCGCAGGCCCGGGCGACCGCGATGTACTCGTCACGGCATTGCAGGCCGCCCATTGGGAAGTATTTAATTGAGCTACCGCCCATATCTTTGAGCAGCGCAATGGCGGTTTCTACCGGCACAATGCCGTCCGGCGCTTTGCTGCTTAGCGGACCGGTGGATATCTTTACCAGTCCCGGCGTACCGGTTGGTGAAACCAGACCGTTGACCACCGTGTCCTGCTGGCCCAGCAGCGCGCGACTGGTCGCCACGCCGGTAAAGACCTGATTAACATGCTGTGGCTGCACCTGACGGGAAATCTCACTGACCATCGCCGACTGGTTAGGATCGCCCGCCCCCAGCCCCACGGAGAGCGCATTGTCGATAAGCGCCGCGTATTCACGCATATCCGTTACCGCGCTTGCGACATCCGGGTAATTTTTTGACAGTACGCCAACCAGCACGTGCCCTTCCGCCGCCGCGTAAATCTCCCGGGCGTTTTCTTTGGAGCCTGCCAGTACGTTCAGGCAGACGCGGTCGCGATAAAAATTAGGGATCAGTTTCATGCTTTTTTCTCCTGCGAAATCACTTCACCAATTCGACGGGCCACAATCTCCAGTTGCGCGCGATCAACGCTGCGTACATCGGCTTCGATAATGCCTTCATTGGCTTTGTAACCGCGGAAGTAAATCGCGTACTCCCCTTGTTTCAGCGCGTCGACCAGTTCCCCTGTGGCGATCCCGGTTACCGCTTCGTCAAACTTAATTTCCGTGCGTGCGATGTCGCGCCCTGCGCTGTCCCACACCACGCGGGCGCTCACGCCGTGAAGCTGATTCAAGTTATTAATAAACGGCGTCATTTTCTCGACCATTTCCGCACCGCTCTCCTTCTGCGCGTTGAGGTACAGTTCAATAGCGCAGGTCAGGCCAAGTATTCCCTCTTTACCCACCTTCATTGCCCGGCCAATACCCGCCGTTTGACGTTTTACCCACTCAACGTATTGAGTTTTACCGATCACCAGACCGCTGGTTGGCCCCTCAATCGCCTTCGCGCCGCTGTAGATAACGAGATCTGCGCCCACGCGGTAGTAGCACTGCAAATCTTCTTCCGCCGCCGCGTCCACAATCAGCGGTAGATTATGCGTGCGCGCCACCACCGCAGCCTGCTCCACGCTGAGCATACTTTTCTGTACGCAGTGGTGAGATTTGATATACAGAATGGCTGCGGTGCGCGGTGTGATGGCCGCCGCCAGTTGCGCCGCGGAACACTCATTGGCATAACCGGCTTCTACGACCTTGCCGCCGCCAAGCGCTACCATGGTGCCCACCGGCGCGCCAAAGTTGACGTTGTGGCCTCTGGGCAACACGATTTCGTTGTTGTCGATGGGCGTGACGTGCAGGTTCTCCAGCAACCAGTCGCTGTCTTTAACCAGCACAGCCGCGACCGACTGGGCGATCCCGGCCGAAGCGCAGGAGACAACGGTTGCCCCTTCCACTTCCAGCAATTTCGCGATGTAGTCACCGGTTTTATTCACCAGGTCTTTCATCTCAAAGTATTGGTTCATCCCCGCCATCGCGGCCTCAACCACTTCGGGTCGCGGCGTAGAGACACCGAGCGCCGTCATGCGGCCTGATGTGTTAATCACCTGTTTTAATTTGTATTTCTCAAAAATCGAAGGCATGTTCCGCGCTCCCTTGTTCGGTCATATAGCCCTTGCCCGCACGTATTGCGGCAAGCGGCACCAGCAGTTGTTCAGCCTGCAGGCTGTCGTTTTCTGCATCTACCAGCACGGTTGGCTGGCGTTTCAGCGTAAAGAGGGTTAAATCGGCATCCAGACCGACCTGCAGTCGCCCCTTCTGTTTCAGGCGCAGACTATCGGCAGCATGGGCGGTAACGCATTCAATGACCTGCGGAAGCGACATGCCAATGGCGAGGAATTTCGACATCACATTCGCCAGGGAATGCACCGGGCCGCTGATACGGTTGCGACAGTAAATATCGGAGCTGATGGTGTGCGGCAAAATACCCAGGCCGATAGCGCGTTTTGCCACCGCAAAGCTCAGGCTGGCGGTGCCATGCCCAACATCCAGACGCACGCCGCGTGAAATCGCCCGCGTCACTGACGCCCGCAACTCACCTTGCGGCGTCAGAATGCGGTTCGGCTTACCGTTGTAGCAGTGGGTAATAATGTCGCCCGCGGTGAGGCGTTCGGCGATCTCATCCAGATCTGGCGGGTTGTTGCCGATGTGTACCATCAGCGGCAGGTCGCCGTTTTGCGCCTGCATCGCTTTGGCGCGATCCAGCGGCGTGATGCCGTTAACCCCTACCACGCTGCTGCTCATGCGCGCCTTCAGGCCGACGATAAAGTCCGGGTGACGTTTCACCGCCTGCCGCACCGCATCGGCGTCAATATTGGCCATGTCAGCCAGCTCGTTTTGGGCAATAAGCCCAACGCGTGAAACATTTAGCAGCGCATATACTTCGGTGGCCGCGCCACGGGTCAGCGTGTAAAAATCGTCAATATCATCAGCGCCAGTACTCCCGGCATCCACTACGGTGGTTACGCCAGTGGCAATACCCACGCTGTCCGGTTCGTCGTGGTAAATCGGCGATTTCGGGTAGCAGTGAACGTGAGAATCAATCCAACCCGCGCTAACGTAACATTCGCCGCGCAGGTCAATGGTTTTCAACGCCGAACCATCAACGTCACCCAACGCCGCGATTTTGCCATCCTGAAGGGCAATATTAGTCAGCGTGTCATCGACCAGACGCGCATGGCGCAGGAGTAAATCAAACATCGTTCTCTCCTTTGCCGGATGGCGGCGTAACCGCCTTATCCGGCCTACAAATCAACAGTTAGCTAATCGCAATCGGGAAGATGGAACCGAGGATCATCGCGCCGAGAATCGCCCCGCCGGTGATCGGTTTTTGCCAGATATAAAACAGCAGCGCACCCAGCAGCGAACCCACGCCAATCGGAATAGAAGCCGTCATCGCACTGAGGATAATCAAGGGACCGAGGAAGCGGCCAGAAGCGTTACCGGCCCCCATCATCACGTCCGCTCCGTAGGTTGAGTCGCTCTGATTGATGGTGAACTTACGCGCCAGAATGATGATGTAGCCAATCGCCAGACCAATCACCAGACCGGTGACCAGCGAGGCAGCGAAGTTGGCGACCGGGAAGATAATGCCCGCGCCCAGCAGCAGCGCCGGAACGCCTAACCCGACCCCGGTCTGGATCGCCCCGCCGATATCCAGAATCCCCACCAGCGAACCTTCAATGATGCGGGCAAACAGGAAGCTGGCGCCAAATGCCGCTACCGCCCCGTAGGAGCCGGTGTCCATTCCCGCTTTCAACATCGCCACGAACGCCACTTCGTTGAATGCGCCGATACCGTACAGGTAGTACATGTGCGTTCCGGCAAACACGCCGGATGAGAGCAGGCCAACGAAGATCGGAAACGACCAGTCGGCGAACCAAAAACCTTTATTCTGTTCCATGATGGCCTCCGTTATTTACCGCTGAGCGAGTTATGGATAAGTTCCAACCAGTCAGGCACGGTCAGATGGAAGGATTCGATCATCTTCATGTCGAAGCCGCGGAAGAAGCCGCTCAGGACGAACAGCGCGACGATAGCCACCATCATCACTTTCGTCACGTGGTTCCAGCCACTCTCTTCAACACCTTTGCCGATCAAAATGCCCAGAACCAGACCCGGGACGGCGTTACCCATAATTAACTGCGCCGCGCCGCCAAAAACGGTAGCCCAGAAGCCGGATTTCTTGCCGGCATCAATCGCCGCCAGCCAGAAGATCACTGGCATCACGGTGTTGACCAGCAGGTTTGCCGCGGGCACCAGCACCTTAACGGCAGTAACCTGTAGCGCTTCCGGTACGGATGACGCGGTGAGGTTCAGGAAGGTCACGACAATCATGCCGATAACACCGCAGGCGATCGCCATGCGCTTAGGATCGTGCAGCGTTTCACCAACGTTGCGATTTTTGATCATCAGCGCGGCGCCCCCCCAGTTGGGGATGATGCGATGGTCGACGTCCTGCGTGAACGCCCCTGCGGCAACGGAAGAAGCCCAGGCGTTAAAGAAAAAGCCCAGACCGAATGAGAAGTGAGAAGCCGGATCCCCTTCACAGGAATTCAGTTCTCCCAGAGTACGAAACGCGCCCATCCCTTGAGTGGTCGGCGCATGAAACATGCGTGCAGCCCCAGCGCCGACACCGACGCCAACCAGGCCGCCGATGATGAGCGATTTTATTAATATTATCAGGAACATAATTATGCCTTTTAATAAAAGATCAGCGTTGCGTAACGAAATCCACCTTGTCGAGATTGATGGCAGTCACGTTGACGGTCACGTCCAGCTCCACGCTGAAGGTGCGTCTTTCCCGGCGCAGGAAGAGGAACAAAAACGCCTCTTTGCGCACCGTTTCACGCGCTTGAACAACCTGTACATCCTGTGGCTCAATACGCAGTAAGATATGCGGGGACGCTTTCATCACCGCAGCCTGAACGTGGTTCAGAGCATCGGCAAAGGCGCGCGCTTTGGCCTCCCCCTTGCCCGTGACTCTCACCGTGGTGGTGAATTGCTCTTTCATGCTTAAGCGCCGTATTTCTTTTGCCACGCCTGTACCAGGCGCTCACCGAGTTCTTCTTTGTCCATAAAACCGAACCCCAACACGTTGCAGCCTTCGTTGATGGCGGTTACCCCTTCATCGACCGAGCGCATGCCATATTTCGCCTTGTAGCCATATTTGGTTTGCGCGGTAATCGCGCCCGCCCCGCCGCTACCGCAAAACGAGATCCCAAAGGTGGCGTTTTCCGCTTTCATCACATCGCCCAGCTTCATATCTGCCGCGACACCCGGCACCACGACCGCGCGGCCACCCGCTTTCTCAACGCCTGCCGCCACTTTCTGGCCTTTACCCAGGCGATCGCCAATCACTACGGTAATTTGATCCATCTTTTGCTCCTTAAAGGTTGTCTTTCGCGACTTCGAAGTGCACCGACAGCAGCCAGGCCTCTTCCTCAGGAAGATTGCCAAACTCAGCGACCACGTCGCGGGCAAGCGCCATTGATTCGGCAGATATTTCATCAAACAAGCTGGCATCGACTTCTGGTAAGGGTTCACCCGTTACCGAGCGGTGCGCCATGGCGCGAACATGCGACGTCAGCATCTGTTCCTGTACGGCGTTGGGAATAATGTGGCGTTCACGCAGCAAGGCATACACTTGCGCCAGCATGCGGTCGGCCAGTTCAACCGATTCCCCCATGTCATTCATTACAGCTCCGTTATTCACTCGTCTTACCCCACTAATGGCTCTGAGGGTAAATTAGCGGCGGGGGTTAAAAGTTTGTAGCGAGTTGTTTTCCACTTCGAAGTGGAAAGAGGCGCAGCGATAGTGATCTATGCCGCAGAAAAGGCGATATTTGCGCTTTAGAGGCGGGAAACTGTGACGGGCATCGCAAGAGATGAGCAGAAAACAGCCTGTTCGGCGAATGATTTCTCTAGCTCTAAAGTTGAAAAAATGTGACGGGGATAGCCTTTGGCGTCTTATCCGGCCTACAATTATGCAGGCCGGATAGAGCAAATTAACGGAACTTCTTGTGGTTTTCGTTGCGTGTTTTTTTCAGGTCTTCCGCAACGGCTTTCGCCTCTTTGACTTTACCTTCGTTCGCCAGCTTCAACGCGCCGTCGATCTGACCGATCAGCGTGTCAAAGCCGTGGCGGAAATCCTTCATCTCCGGGCTGTCCGGGGATTTGTTTTCCAGCTTCGGCGGCGTTCCCTTTTGCGCGTCCAGCGCGGCTGCACGCATTTTGGTTAACGCGTCTTTCAGCTCAGTCGCATTATCCGTTTTTTCGACGATTTTCAGGTTGTCGTTGAGGATCCCCATATCGTCTTCAAGATCGGCTGCAAACGCAGAAGAACCAAGAATCAGCGTTGAAGCTGCGACGATCGCTAACAGGTGTTTACGCATTGCTCACTTCCTTTTTTATTATTCAAAAATAAACAAACGCCAGATGCCCTCAATAATTCACGCCACAGCTTGAAGTATGACGGGTTTTATTGCCCGGCGATCTTCATCTCCGGCAACAGGACTGAACCACACTGAATATTACTGCGCGTTTCAATATCGTTGCCGACGGTGACGATATTACGCCACATCTCTTTTAAGTTACCGGCGATGGTAATTTCACTCACCGGATACTGAATTTCGCCGTTTTCGACCCAGAAGCCCGCCGCGCCGCGCGAGTAATCGCCGGTAATGCCGCTTACGCCCTGCCCCATCAGCTCAGTCACCACCAGGCCCGTGCCCATCTCTTTGAGCATCTGCTCGAAGCTTAGACCTTGTCCGGGAATACGCCAGTTGTGAATACCGCCCGCATGACCGGTGCTCTTCAGCCCCAGCTTACGGGCAGAGTAGTTGGTCAGCAGCCACTGGGTCAAAATGCCGTCTTTAATAATGTCACGGCGCTCTGTGCGTACGCCTTCGCTGTCAAATGGCGAGGAGGCCAGCCCTTTCAGCAGATGGGGATGCTCTTCAATGGTCAACCATTCCGGCAGAATTTGTTTGCCCAGCGAGTCCAGCAGGAAGGTGGATTTGCGATATACAGAGCCACCAGCAATCGCGCCGACCAGGTGTCCGAACAGTCCGGTCGCCACTTCATTGGCGAAAATAACCGGCGCTTTCATGGTGGAAAGCTTACGCGGAGACAGGCGCGATAAGGTACGGCGCGCACAGTCTGCCCCTACCCATTCCGGCGTTTGCAGATCGCCCATCGCCCGGCCAATGGTGTAAGCGTAATCACGCTCCATATCGCCATTTTCTTCCGCGATCACGCAGCTGGAAAGGGAATGACGCGTGGAGCAGTAGCCCTGCAGCATGCCGTGGCTGTTACCAAACACTTTGATGCCATAGTGGCTGTTAAAGCTGCCGCCTTCGGTATTGGTGATACGCTTATCAGCCTGCAGCGCTGCCTGTTCAGCACGAGCAGCCAGTTCGATGGCTTCGTCAGGGGAAACGTCCGCGGGGTGGAACAGGTCCAAATCGGGCGCATCAAAGGCCAGCAGTTCTTTATCTGCCACGCCCGCGCACGGATCCGGCGAGGTGTAACGAGCGATGTCCAGCGCGGCCTGCACGGTACGGGCAATCGCCTGCGGGCTTAAATCGGTGGAGGATGCGCTGCCCTTACGGTTCTGGTGATAAACCGTAATCCCCAGCGCACCATCGCTATTGAATTCTACGTTCTCCACTTCACCATAACGGGTGCTGACGCTAATACCCGTGGTCTTGCTAACAGCGACTTCCGCGCCATCCGACTTACCTGACGCTAATTCCAGAGCTGTCGAGACCGCTTCTTCCAGAATCTTACGCTGCGCTTCAACTTGTGAGATTACTTTCATCGCAAATGCCATAATGTAGAGAGAGTTTCTCTGAAGTCTAACAGAGAACCGTTTTTCAGTGCGCATCTTAACTGGTAACATTAGCCTCTTTTTTTAAGGAGCCTGACATGACTAAGCAGCCCGAAGACTGGCTCGACGACGTTCCCGGTGATGACATCGAAGACGAAGACGATGAAATTATCTGGGTCAGTAAAAGTGAAATAAAACGTGACGCCGAGGAGTTAAAACGCCTGGGTGTGGAACTGGTAGAACTGGGGAAAAACGCGCTGGATAAAATCCCGCTCGACGCGGATTTACGTGCCGCCATTGAGCTGGCCCAGCGCATTAAGATGGAAGGTCGCCGCCGCCAGCTGCAACTGATTGGCAAAATGTTGCGCCAGCGCGATGTTGATCCTATCCGTCAGGCGCTGGACAAGCTGAAAAACCGTCACAACCAGCAGGTTGTTGTCTTCCATAAGCTGGAGCAACTGCGTGACCGTATGGTTGACGGCAGCGATGAAGCCATCGAAGAAGTGATGAACCTGTGGCCTGACGCCGACCGTCAGCAACTGCGTTCTCTGGTGCGTAACGCCAGGAAAGAAAAAGCGGGCAACAAGCCGCCGAAATCAGCGCGTCAGATTTTCCAGTACCTGCGTGAACTGGCGGAAAACGAGGCGTAACCTCTTCGTCTGCCGAAAGTGCCGGATGGCGGTGCAAATACCTTATCCGGCCTACAACGCATCGTAGGCCCGGTAAGCGTAGCGCCACCGGGCATTTTTTACTCTTCTTCTGCCTGAGCTTTCTTCGCCAGGCCATCCAGCAGTTTCTGATGAATGCCGCCAAACCCGCCGTTGCTCATCACCAGGATGTGATCGCCAGGCTGTGCGGTTTTCACCACCATATCTGCCAGCGCATCCACATCGCCGCTCCAGTGCGCAGGCTGAACGCAGGCTTCAGCGACTTCCGCCACTTGCCACGGAATATGCGGTGGTTGCAGCAGGAACACTTCATCCGCGCGTCCTAACGACGGCGCCAGATCGTCTTTGCTCAGGCCCATTTTCATGGTGTTCGAGCGAGGTTCCAGTACCGCGATAATGCGCGCGGTGCCGCCCACTTTACCGCGCAGTGCGGCAAGCGTTGCCAGAATCGCCGTCGGGTGGTGAGCAAAATCGTCATACACCGTCACGCCGTTCGCTTCGCCGCGCAGTTCAAGACGACGACGGGCGTTGATGAACGAGCCCAGCGCATTCGCCGCGTCGGCAGGCGCTACGCCAACATGACGGGCAGCCGCAATCGCCATCAGACCGTTGTGCATATTATGTTCGCCGACCAGGCCCCACTTCACCTCGCCCACTTTTTCACCGTCCAGCCACACTTCCCAAACGGATGCATCGGTGGTCAGCTTTTTCGCCTGCCAGTGACCCTGTTCACCCACCAGCTCTTGTTCGCTCCAGCAGCCCATCGCCATCGTCTGTTTCAGATTAATGTCGTTTTCCGGGTAGATGATGCGTCCCTGGCCCGGCACGATACGTACCAGGTGATGGAACTGTTTCTGAATAGCTTTCAGATCGTCAAAGATGTCTGCGTGATCGAACTCAAGGTTATTGAGGATCAGCGTACGCGGGCAGTAATGCACGAATTTAGAACGCTTATCGAAGAAGGCGCAATCGTACTCATCCGCCTCAATCACGAAGAAGTCGCTTTCGCCCAGACGCGCAGAAACCTCAAAGTTGCCCGGAACGCCGCCGATCACAAAGCCAGGCTTATAGCCGCAGGCTTCAAGGATCCAGGTCGCCATTCCGGCAGTGGTGGTTTTACCGTGCGTACCCGCAACCGCCAGTACCCAGCGATCGCGCAGCACAAAGTCATGCAGCCATTGCGGGCCGGACATGTATGGAATGTTTTTCTCAAGCACCGCTTCCACGCAGGGATTACCACGGGTCATGGCGTTGCCGATGATCACCAGGTCCGGCTGCGGGTCGAGCTGGCTGGCATCGTAACCCTGAATTAAATCAATGCCTTGCTTCTCAAGTAAGGTACTCATCGGCGGATACACATTGGCGTCCGAACCGGTTACTTCATGACCAAGCGAGCGCGCCAGCATCGCCAGACCGCCCATGAAAGTGCCACAAATTCCCAAAATATGAATGCGCATACGTCACTATCCTTTTTTAATCTGGGGGCCATTTTACGCACATGTCCGGCAAGTGAGAAACGCATTTCAGGATATTCCGTAGTTTGCTGGCGCGATTCACCTAAGCGCAACAATGGAAATATTTGTTAATATTGTTGCGGTCGCTTTACTCCACATAAATTGCAGGGAAAGTGTTATGAAAACGTTAGGTGAATTTATTGTCGAAAAGCAGCACGAGTTTTCTCATGCTACCGGTGAACTCACTGCTTTGTTGTCGGCAATAAAGCTGGGCGCCAAGATCATCCACCGCGATATCAACAAGGCCGGTCTGGTCGATATCCTGGGTGCCAGCGGTGCTGAGAACGTGCAGGGAGAGGTTCAGCAGAAACTCGATCTGTTCGCGAACGAAAAACTGAAAGCTGCACTGAAGGCGCGCGACATTGTGGCGGGCATTGCCTCGGAAGAAGAGGATGAAATCGTCGTCTTCGAAGGCTGCGAACACGCAAAATATGTTGTGCTAATGGATCCGCTGGATGGCTCATCCAACATCGATGTTAACGTCTCTGTCGGTACGATTTTCTCTATTTACCGCCGCGTAACCCCAGTCGGCACACCGGTTACGGAAGAGGATTTCCTGCAGCCGGGCAACAAGCAGGTTGCTGCGGGCTATGTGGTTTATGGTTCTTCCACCATGCTGGTATATACCACCGGCTGTGGCGTACATGCCTTTACCTACGATCCTTCTCTGGGCGTGTTCTGCCTCAGCCAGGAACGTATGCGCTTCCCGGTAAAAGGCAGCACGTACTCCATTAACGAAGGCAACTACATCAAATTCCCGAATGGCGTGAAGAAGTACATTAAATTCTGTCAGGAAGAAGATAAGTCAACCCAGCGCCCGTACACCTCGCGCTACATTGGCTCTCTGGTTGCGGATTTCCATCGCAATCTGCTGAAGGGCGGGATCTACCTGTACCCGAGCACCGCCAGCCACCCGCAAGGGAAACTGCGTCTGCTGTACGAATGCAACCCGATGGCCTTCCTGGCCGAGCAGGCGGGCGGCAAAGCCAGCGATGGTAAAGAACGTATTCTGGATATCATTCCGGAAAGCCTGCACCAGCGCCGTTCCTTCTTCGTGGGCAATGACCATATGGTTGAAGATGTAGAACGCTTTATCCGCGAGTTCCCGGACGCGTAAACGCCCTATCCCGGCCTACTGTACGTTGTAGGCCGGATAAGCGAAGTCGCAATCGGCATGATGCAGTGACCGACTTCGCATTATCAGGCCTACGTTCGGTTACGTTGTCTGTAGCTTAAACGCCGCCATCGCCTCCAGCAGCGCATGTGACTGCTCTTCCAACGAGCGGGTAGCCGCTGAAGACTGCTGTACCAGTGCCGCATTTTGCTGCGCCGTTTCATCCATCTGAATCACCGCGATATTCACCTGCTCTATGCCGCGACTCTGCTCCTGGGACGCGCTGGCGATTTCACGCATCAGCTTAGTCATGCGCATCACCTCAGTGGCAATCTCATCCATGGTTTCGCCCGCCTGCTGCGCCAGCTCGCTACCTTCACCGACGTGAGTGTGCGAATCGCTGATTAACGCGCGGATCTCTTTTGCCGCTTCGGCGCTGCGGCTGGCCAGATTACGTACTTCACCTGCGACAACCGCAAAACCCCGTCCTTGCTCACCGGCCCGCGCCGCTTCAACAGAGGCATTGAGCGCCAGAATATTGGTCTGGAATGCGATGCCGTCTATCACACTAAGGATGTCGGCAATACGACTGGAACTGCCGGCAATATCGCGCATTTTCTCGATCACATAGCACACCATCTCGCTGCCGCGATCGGCGGTATCCGATACCGATTTTGCCAACTGGTGCGCCTGTTCGGCGTTGTCCGCATTCTGTTTCACGGTCGCCGTTAACTCTTCCATGCTGGCAGCGGTCTGTTCCAGCGACGTGGCTGTCGATTCAGTACGCTGCGCCAGATGCTGGTTTCCGGCCGTCAGTTCACGGCTACCGATATCAATTTGCGAGCTGGCGTCACGCACGCGTTGCACCGAGTCGCCCAGCGCATGGCGCATTTCATCCATTGCCGCATTGAGACGGTTGAATTCAGCGCTGGCCGACGGCGCGCTAACTGGCGACAAATCGCCTGTCGCCAGACGTTCCAGCTGTTCAACAATGTTATCCAGCGGTTTGAGAAACTTATTTCGCAGCATAAACCAAATAACCGCCAGCAAGGCGATGGCCGCCAGCATTGCTGCACTCATAATACCGTGATAAATCAATGAAGTAATAATGCGGGTAGAGGCGTATAGCCCCATCCCGCCGGTCAGCAACAGCAGAAACGCCAGCAGAGACAATAACACCAACAAACTTGATCGAATTGAAAGGGATTTTGGCATTGTTATATTTCCGGTTGTAGGGTTAAAACAGACCTGTACAGAACCTATCGACTACAACCGGAAAAAGTTTAGGTATTTAAATGTCTCTTGAAAAATCAGGACGTTACTTTGGTATCGCCGCCGTGCTTACGCGGCTGACCGGCGAGCTTTGACGATTTTCCCAAAGCACCGTGAGACCGCGTTGTAAGGCAATAAAAATAAACAATAAAATGCCAATCGCGATCTTGGTCCACCAGGAACTTAATGTGCCGTCAAAATTAATGTAGGTCTGGATCAGGCCCTGAATAGCCACGCCAAACAAGGTGCCTAAAACCGTACCCACTCCGCCGCTCAACAGCGTACCACCAATCACGACTGAGGCAATCGCATCCAGCTCGACACCGACGCCCGCCAGCGCATAACCGGCCTGGGTGTAAATTGAAAAAACAATGCCGGCAAGCGTGGCCAGGCCGGTAGACAACATATAAATACGGATGGTGGTGCTGCGGGTGGAGATCCCCATCAGGTTAGCAGAGGTGGCGTTGCCGCCAATCGCATATACCTGATTGCCAAACCGTGTACGGTGCGCGAGGAAGATGCCAATCACCACCACCGCCAGCATCAGCAAACCCATCGCACTCAGACGACCGCCTCCGGGAATTTTCCATGCCAGACTGGAGAGCGTGTCATAAACCGGATGGTTAATCGGGATCGACTCTTCAGAAACCAGATAGCTAACGCCGCGCAAAAAGAACATTCCCGCCAGGGTAATGATAAACGCCGGGATCTTCAGCGCATCAATCAGTAATCCCATAAACGCGCCAAACGCACAGCCCATCAGCAGAATCAGGGGGAAGGCCAGTAACGGAGAAATCCCCCAGTAGCCAATCGCCTTTGCCAGAAATACGCCGGTAAAGGCAATCACCGAGCCAACGGAAAGGTCGATCCCGCCAGAGAGAATCACGAAGGTCATGCCGACGGCGATAATCCCTAAAAAAGCGTTATCGGTCAGGATATTGCAAATCACCCGGGTGGAAGCAAAAGCCGGAAATTGCGTCAAGCAGTAGAGGTAGCCCAGCACAAACACGCCGAGGGTGATCATCAGCGGTAAATTACGTTTTATCATGACCACGCACTCCTTTTATCAGGCTGATAAAGCGTTGTGACTGCACAACCAGCACACACAACACCACGACGGCTTTGACCACCTGATTCAGTTCCGGCTGGAAGCCCGACAGTAAAATCCCGGTGTTCATCCCCTGAATAATTAACGCGCCTATCACCGACAGCAGCAGGTTAAAGCGCCCGCCCATCAGCGAACCGCCGCCAATGACCACCGCCAGAATAGCGTCCAGCTCCAGCCATAATCCGGCGTTATTCGCATCCGCGCCGCGAATATCCGCGGTAACAATGATCCCGGCGATAGCGGCACACAGGCCGCTCAAGACATAGGTAAGCATCACAATAATGCGGGTGTTGACCCCGGCGTTTTTCGCCGCGCGAATGTTGATACCCACCGCTTCAATAAACATGCCCAGCGCCGTTTTCCGCGTCAGCAGCCAGAACACCACCAGCGTCAGTAGCGCAATAATCACCGGCGTGGGGAACAGTAACAGTGAGCCGCTGCCAAGCCAGGAAAGCTCAGGCGAGTTGAAGGTGACGATCTGCCCGGAGGTGATCAACTGCGCGACGCCGCGCCCGGCAACCATCAGGATCAGCGTGGCGACGAACGGTTGGATCTTGAGGATGGCCACCAGAACTCCGTTCCACAATCCCGCCAGAATGCCGGAGCCTAAGGCGGCAAGCAGCACTACCGGCAGGCTGTGCCCGGCCACCGTCATCGCCGCGGTCGTCGCCCCGGCAATGGCCATTACAGCGCCAACGGAAAGATCAATGCCGCCAGTGGCAATCACCAGCGTCATACCAATCGCCAACAGCGCCACGGGTGCGGCGCGGTTGAGAATATCAATCGGGCTACCGAACAGCCGACCATCCTGCAAAATCACCTGATAGAAGTGCGGCGCGACCAGACTGTCCACCAGCAGCACCAGCAGTAGCGCCACCAGCTGTGGCATTCCCTTGGGCCAATGAAACCGTCGTTCAGGCGGATTGGATTGAGGGAGAGATTGAGGCATCACCATAGTCTCCTTAGGCCGCAATGGCGTTCATGATCGCCGGGACGGACAATTCAGCCAGTGGGATCTCGGCCACCTGTTTGCGATCGCGCATAATAATGACCCGATCGGCATAACCCACCAGTTCTTCCAGTTCCGATGAGATAACCAGCAGGGCCAAACCATCGGCGCACAGCGTTTCGATCAGACGGATGATCTCGGCATGCGCGCCGACGTCGATCCCGCGCGTGGGTTCATCGAGGATCAGAAACTGCGGTTTGGTCAGTAACCAGCGTGACAGCAAGACTTTTTGCTGATTGCCGCCAGAGAGAAATTCGATCGGCTGTTCGGCGTTAGGGGTACGAATACCAAGCTGGCGAATAAAGCGCTCGGCAATCTCGTTTTGTTCTTTGCGGGGAATGGGGCGCAACCAACCGCGCTGCGCCTGCAACGCCAGAATGATATTTTCCCGCACCGAGGCGGCGGCAATAATGCCATCCGTTTTCCGATCCTCCGGGCAAAAACCGATCCCCAGGCACGAAGCCTGATGCGGCGATCGCAAGGTCTGCGGTTTACCTTTGATCAGTGCGCTGCCGCTGTCGGCGGGTTTGATGCCGAAGATCACCTCCGCCGTTTCCGTTCGCCCGGATCCCAGCAGTCCGGCGAGACCGACGATCTCACCGGGACGCACTTGCAGATCGAACGGGGCGATAGTGCCTTTCTTACCAAAATCACTAAACGCCGCCACCGGTTTATCGCTCAGCAACGTGCGGCCCGCACGCTGTAACGCGTGGGTATCCAGTTCGCGGCCCAGCATCATTTTGACCAGTTCGATCTGCGGCAGCGCATGGGTTTCACGGCAGCCCACAAAGCCGCCGTTACGCAGGACGGTGATGCGATCGCTGACCTGATAAACCTGATCGAGGAAGTGGGTGACGAAGATCAGACTGACGCCGCGATCGCGCAGATGCCGCATCAGGCCGAACAGCATTTCAACTTCCTGGGTATCGAGGCTGGCGGTAGGTTCATCGAGGATCAGTACCTTCGCAGAGAGATCGATCGCCCGACAAATGGCGACGATCTGCTGCATTGCCACGGAAAAGCGGTTCAGCGGCTCGCGCACATCAAGGGAAAAACCGTACGACGCCATCAGTTCCGTCGCGCGCTTTTCCATCTGTTTGCGCTGCAACAGGCCAAAGCGCCGCGGTTCGCGGCCAATAAACAAGTTATCCGCTACCGACATATTGGGCAGCAGGTTCACTTCCTGGTACACAGTGCCGATTCCCAGCTGTTGGGCATGGGCGGTATTTTTGGGGGAGACAGGCTGGCCTTCGAGCCAGATCGTGCCGCGATCGGCATGGTATACACCGGTCAGTGCTTTGATCAGCGTCGATTTTCCCGCCCCGTTTTCGCCGAGCAATGCCATGATCTCGCCGCGTCTCAGGCTGAAATCCACGTTATCCAGCGCTTTGACGCCGGGAAAGAATTTACTTAAGCCCTCTGTACGGAGGATTTCCTGGTGTTGGTCGGTGGTCATGGCATTCCTCCGGTACGAGGTCACGGCGTTTCGTAGGCCTGATAAGCGCAGCGCCATCAGGCAACAAATGCCGGATGGCGGCGTAACGCCTTATCCGGCCTACAAAGAGCTTAATGTAGGCCGGGCAAACGCAGCGCCCCCCGGCAGTTTCATGAAGGCTCAGTAGCCCATGTTTTTCTTCTTCTCTAGCTCTTCTTTCGCGGTATCCGGCAGATAGAGGATCGATTTGGTAATGGTCAGCTTCTCAGGCATCGTGCCGTCTTTTTTGAATTTCTCCAGCGCGTCAAATGCCGGGCCTGCCATGTTCGGCGTCAGCTCGACGCTGGCGTTGGCTTCACCATCAATCATCGCTTTGTAGATATCCGGTACGCCGTCGATTGACCCCGTCAGAATGTCTTTGCCTGGTTTCAGGCCCGCCTCTTTGATCGCCTGAATAGCGCCGATCGCCATGTCATCGTTGTGGGCGTAAACCATGCAGATGTTCTTGCCGTTGTTTTCCGCTTTAATAAAGCTCTCCATCACTTCTTTCCCTTTACTGCGGGTGAAGTCGCCGGACTGAGAGCGGATAATTTTGATGTTTGGCGCGTTAGCGATGGCTTCAGCGAACCCTTTCTTACGATCGATCGCCACGCTGGCGCCAACGGTTCCTTGTAGCTCAACGACGTTACACGGCTTGCCGTTCACTTCTTTTATCAGCCAGTCGCCGATCAATTTGCCTTCCAGCACGTTATCGGCGGTGACGGTAGTCATATAGAGAGATTTGTCTTTTACATCGATGGAACGATCGAGCAAAAAGACCGGAATGTCGGCATCTTTGGCCTCTTTTAACACCGGCTCCCAACCTGTCGCCACGACCGGTGCAATAAAGATGGCATCGACGCCCTGGGCAACAAATGAACGGACTGCTTTAATCTGGTTTTCCTGCTTTTGCTGGCCGTCAGCGATTTTCAGCGTAATTCCACGCTTTTCGGCCTCGCTTTTCGCCACGTTGGTTTCTGCGGCGCGCCAGCCGGATTCAGAGCCAACCTGCGAAAATCCTACGGTTAAAGGGGCTGCCATTGCCATAGACGACATGGCTGCCGAAACTGCTGTGACTATAAGTAAGCGCTTCCACATAAGTGCGTCCTCGTAGGGTGATTATTGTTGGTTAATAAACCGTCGCGAAAAAACTATAGACAATTGAGCATGTAACGGATTGCGTTACATCACACTTCAAAAAAGTAAATAAAACGTTAATCACAAGTTTGTAATCGCTTTCATATCACTATGAAAAATGCGGCTGAAGATATGGATTTTTCTGTCACCAGTGAGGAGCAAAAAGAAGAAAATGGGAGTAAAGAAAGCGAAAACAAGCGGAGACATTCCGCGCGAGTTGGCTATAATACCCGCCACTTGTTTGCCATAGCTTATTTAAAGGAAACAGACATGAGCTTACTCAACGTCCCTGCCGGTAAAGACCTGCCGGAAGATATCTACGTTGTTATCGAGATCCCTGCCAACGCAGATCCGATCAAATACGAAGTTGACAAAGAGAGCGGCGCCCTGTTCGTTGACCGCTTCATGTCCACCGCGATGTTCTATCCGTGCAACTACGGTTACATCAACCACACTCTGTCTCTGGATGGCGATCCGGTTGACGTTCTGGTCCCGACTCCGTACCCGCTGGAGCCTGGTTCAGTGATCCGCTGCCGTCCGGTTGGCGTTCTGAAAATGACCGACGAATCCGGTGAAGATGCGAAACTGGTTGCGGTACCGCACACCAAGCTGAGCAAAGAATACGATCACATCAAAGATGTGTCCGACCTGCCGGAACTGCTGAAAGCGCAGATCACCCACTTCTTCGAGCATTATAAAGACCTCGAAGCTGGCAAATGGGTGAAAGTTGACGGTTGGGACAACGCAGAAGCTGCTAAAGCTGAAATCGTTGCTTCCTTCGAGCGCGCGAAGAAGTAATTCTTACTTTTGATGCTAAGCCCCGCATGTCGGGGCTTTTTTGTGTCCTGATGCGAGTGCGGCAGGCACATAAAACAACGCCACCCGAAGGTGGCGTGTTCACATCAGTACTGGTCTCTGTCTAACCAGTTACCGCTTTCAATCAGCGTTAAGCCATCAACCGGACGTTGGTACACGTACATCCATGCACTTCCGTACGGCGTTTGAATTAGCTGACGTGCGTATTCACCACCACGGGTACGCAGAGCGTCAAGCTCTGCCAGCGTGGCGTTATCAATACGATAAACTTCCCCGTGTACTGTTCCATTTCCCGGAACGGCGCCTGGATAGTGGCCCAGGCTGTACAACTGGTAGTTGTCGATACTGAAATTTCCCAGCAACAGGGCATTGGTCATCCAGTGGCTGTTGCCTTGTTTGGTTCGTAAACTGCCATAGACAAATATTCGCATTGCTAAAACTCGAACTGATAGAGCAAATCAAGTGCCTGATCTACGCCAGACACTGCTTCCAGATATAGCTTAGGCATCAGACGATAACGTAGCGTGAGTGTCGCTAAGGAGTCAAATATACCCACACCATATTTCACCTGCAGACCTGGCAGTACGTATCCGCTGACAACGACCTGAGATGAGTCCCCCACCCCTTGCGTGTCCAGTGCCAGATTGCTTACGCCAAATGTCTCCCCGATTTTACCCACAACCTGACCACTTTGTGCAACCCCCAGGCCAATAAGCATTGAAGTCATCGCCGCGCTGTCGCTCTGTTCACTATCCAGTCCTTGCCCACGAAGCAGGTAGGACAGCGCCATTTGCTGCGACATCGCCGGGTCGGAGAAGATCTCCGCTTTCGGTTCATCAGCCGTGCCCGTGACGCGAACGCCAGCGATCACGTCATCTTCTGTAGCATCCGGGTTACGAATCGCTTCAATATTGAGCAACGGCTGATCCGGCGGACCGGAGAATAACAGCTCGCCCTTACGCACAATCAGATCCTGACCATAGGCATGGAAGCGACCGCTCGGGATATTAATCTGCCCGTTAAGCCCCAGCCCCTGTTTATCCTGCACCACCTTCAGATCGCCCGTCAGACGCGCTTTCAGACCAAAGGCATCAAGACGCACGTTATTACCGACGTGGATGTTCAGGTTGCTGTTGATCGGGATCCCGGCGGTCTGTGGTTTCTCGGGCTGCAGATCGTTATTAAGCATCACCATATCGCTGGACACCCCTACCGCGCTTTCCGGCAGATCGTGGACCACGATACGCGCCCACGGCACATCGACATTGCCGTTCAGGGTAAACAGGCTCGGTGTCGCTTCAAATTCCACATCCGGCGAGACATCCAGACGCACCATCGGCGGCACGGTGATCCGCACCCGGCTGCCTTTCGCCGCAACGCGCGCCCGCCAATTGTCTATTTGACTCCAGTCTGCGTCGCCGCTCAGGTTGATTTCCCCCTGCTGCGTACGCACCACACCCGCCAACGTTGAGCGTGTTCCGGTGAAGTTAACAGCTAACTGGCTTGGCTGCATGTCAAACGGCATGAAGTTACCGTCGATATCCAGTCCGCTCAGTTGCAGTTGTCCAAGCAGTTGCGGGCTTTGCACATCGCCGCCCAGACGCAGGTTGGCGTTGATCGTCCCCGCGGCCTTTTCACCACGTGAGAAGATAGGGTTCACCATCGCCAGATTGAAGTTGCGGATATTGACGTTACCGCCCAGGTTACGGCGCCCTTGTGGATCCGTCACCTGCACCTTTCCGTCAAACTGCCCGTTATTAGTCAGGCGAATCAGCCAGCCCAGCTCGGCACGGTTGTCGTGCAGGTCGGCGGTCAGATTCAACGTTTCAAATGCCACAGGCAGCGGCGCATCGTTCACGCTTTGCGTGACCTTCACGTTACGCCCGGAAAGCGTGACCTGCCCCTGCGGCAGCCCCTCTTTGGTCGTGTCCCAACTGACATCGGCTTTGCCGGTGAACACCCCGCTGGCCTGAGTCGTATCCGGCATAAACGGTTTCAGCATCGCCAGGTCGAAACGGTTGAGATTCACCACCGCGCGTCCTTCTGCACCAGCATCAATGGTTTGTGGTACGCACAGCTCCGCATTCGGGTTGTTCCAGCAGTGCGGCCCAATGCTGATTTTTTGCTCCTGATTGCGATAATCCAACGCGATCGCACGATTGAGCGCCCACGGACCAACCGGCGTCTGGAAACGGGTATTGCTTAATTCCCCTTTCCAGCGCTGCTCTTTGCGATCAAAGCTGCCTGCCAGGGAGAGCTGCCCTGAGACCGGCTCGCCCTGGATGCGCAGCTGTAGCTCATGCTGCTTCTCACTGCCTTTGGCATCGAGCGTCACCAGGCCGATATTCACGTCAGGTTGTACAATCCGTTCTACGCGAACGTTGAGATTACCGGCGATTTGCTCCGCCGATTTCACGTCGCCTTCGACGCGAACCTGAGCAACGGAAAGCTCCTGCCAGCGCAGGCCGCGGGCGGTGATGTCCGCCAACAGCTGTGGCGCTTCTACCGTACCACGAACTTTTACCAGCCCTTTCGCCGTGCCGCCTAATCCCGGCAGTGCGTTATCCAGGCTCGGGGCATCAATCGTCGCGTCGAGATTGAGGTCCTTAACCCCCAGTTCCCCTTTCACGTCCGCACTGTTGCGCCCCAGTTCCAGATGCAGGCCCGGGATCGTCCACTGCAGGTAGCTGTTCCCCTTCAGCGAGCCGTTTACATTAACCTTGTTCTGCTTCACGTTACCGGTCAGCTTCAGCTCAGGAATCTCCATCTGCCAGCTTCCGCCGTACAGACTGCCGCGCGTTTTCACCAGACCATTCAGCTTTGACGGCCAGTCCGGGATTGTTTTCGCGGTGTTGATACCATCCAGCGTTAACTCCCCGCGCCAACTGATCGCCTGCTGCCAGTCCACCAGCGCTTTCAGTTCGGTTTTCCCTTCCAGCGCCGCAATGCTCAGTTTGTCGAGATTAATCTGCTGTTCGTTGCCTTTGGCGTCCAGCGTAATGGTAGCCGGAGGAATATCCTGCCCTTTCACCGCGGTACGCATCGACAACGTATAGTCGGTCATTTTGCCGGTCAGCTTGAGCTTAATGTCATCGGCCTGGAATTGCTTGTCGCCGGTAAACGGCCAGTAAACCTGCTTACTCACCACTTCCAGATTGAGCGGTAATCCGGCTTCTGCCAGACGCGTTTGCGCACGCAGATCCATATCAACCGGGCCAGACAGATTGACGCCGACTTCCAGCTGGTCACGCAGCGCGCCGCCGACCTTCAGCTTCACCTTTTCGCCTTTTAATGGATCAACGTTCAGCGTGCTGTTGAGGGTAATATCTACCGGCCATGTGTTGGTGAGCTGCGCCGTACCGCTGGCGTTTACCGTGCCCTGATTAGAGTCGATATCCAGCGCGTCGAGCTTCATGTTGCCGTCAATACTGCTCACTTTGAGCAGTATGTTATGCACCGTTAAATCCGTATCCCCGGTCACGCGCAGTTGCTCGCCGCGAAACTCTTCAATATTGAGGTTGAGCGGCAGATGGACATCGGTCATTTCCGGTAGCACCGGCTTTGAGAACAGATCTTTTAGCGTTTCGCCGAGCGGTTTTTCATCCGGCTGCGGGTTTTGAATCTTCGGTTCAACGACCTCTTCCTGCGCCACTTCCGCCACTTTAGGCAGGGCAATCAGCAGGCCCTGTAATGACGTTGGCTTCAGGGTCAGCGTTTTTTCCTGCCAGTTCAGGCCGGAGGTAAAATCGAGCACTGAAACCGTGGTGTCATCGATTTTGATATTGATGTTGTTGAGCGCCACGCGTGAAAGCGTAATCGGATAAGGTGTGGAAAGGTTAAGCGGGCCGCTATCCTCTTCCTCAACCGGTGCTGAAGGCGGCATCTTTTTACTGTCGATCGCCACGTTGATATTTTTCAGCGACAGATCGTTGACGCACAGGCTGCTATCCCAAAGACACTCCAGCCCGACGGCCAGATGCACTTCGCCGGCATTCACCGCCACGCCAGGCTGGTCATAACGAATATTTTTGAGCGATAAATCCCGCCAACCGCCGGTGACCTGACCAATTTCCAGCCCCGGAACCCAGCGATTAGCTGCTTTGAAGATCAGGTGCAGGCCCGAGGTGGTGCCGAAAAGAAACGCCACCGTACCTAACAACAGCAGGATAAAAATCAGCACGCCGAGGCTTATCTTCTTCCATAAACTCATAATTCAGGCCCCAGACCGATGTAAAACTGTAAACCATGTTCATCTTTGTCGCCGACAGGAACGGCAAAGTCGAGCTTGATGGGACCGACCGGCGATTGCCAGCGTACGCCGACCCCGGCGCCGGTTTTGAAATCGCTTTTGCGGATATCGCTGACCGCTTCGCCGCTATCGACAAACATCGCGCCCCACCATTTCCCGGTCACGTTGTACTGGTATTCCAGCGAGCCGGTTGCCAGCTTCGAGGCCCCTTTCAGCTTACCGTCGCTGCCTTCAGGCGAAATAGATTTGTATTTATAGCCGCGAATACTGCGATCGCCCCCGGCGAAGAAACGCAGATCCGGCGGCACTTTGTCGAAGTCCCCGGTTTCAATCCAGCCGAGGTTACCGCGCATCACAAAGCGATGCCTGTCGTACAGCGTGCGGATCCAGACGTTTTGCGCCTGGAAGACGGAGAAATCAACGTCTGAGCCCCAGGCCGTATTGGAGTAATCAATGGAATAACGCTGTGAATCGCCCCAGACGGGCATCAGACCGCCGCGCGAACGCGTCCGGCTAATCATCACGCCCGGATAGAGCAGCATGGTGGTATTGGTGACGTTACCCTGCGTAAAGTGGTCGAGGCTCCAGCGCAGGTTAATCGCGCGCTGCCAGCCACTGGAGAGATCCCAGTAGCGGGAAACCGCAAGCGTCGTGGAGTCCTGCTCGGTGTCGTTTAAATCGGTACGCTTAAAGCCGCCCTGCACCAGGTAATACTGCTCCAGCGGGTTCTTTAACAGCGGCATTTTATAACTAAAATCAAGGACCTGCTCTGGCGCAGAGATGCTGGCGCTGGTGGTCAGGCTGTGGCCATAGGAGTTCATCCACGGCTTTTTCCACGAGGTCTTCACCCGTGGCCCGACGTCAGTTGAATAACCAACCCCGGTTTCGATGGTGTTTTCGGTACGCGGCGAGACCACGCCTTTTAGCGGCAGCACTTTGGTTTTGCGGGCTTTATCAAATTCCGGCGCGACAACCACAGAATTAAACCATCCGGTCGCCGACAGACGACGGTTCAGTTCCCCCAAATCTTTCGACTCGTACGCTTCACCTTCTTTAAATGGCACCAGGTTTTGCAGGTACTCATCACGAATTTGCGAGCCTTCAAAGGTGACATGCCCAAAGCGATAGCGTTCGCCGCTGTTGTAATCGATATCCCAGAACGCCTGACGGCGCTCAAGCGCTATTCCAAGCTGACTTTTATTAAATTCACTGTCGAAATAACCTTTGCGCAGCGCCACGCTGGTGAGGGATTTTTTGAAGTTGTCATAGTCTCCCTGATTCAACACGGTGCCGATTGCCGGGCGCGTTTTCAGCAGATCCAGGTAATCTTTATCCGTACGCGCGCCACCGCGCAGAATCACTTCGGTGCCGCCAATCAGCACCGGCTCGCCGGGGGTTACTTTGGCAATCAGCACCTGGCGTCCTTTCGCCGGTGGCGGGCGCAGCTCAAAATCGATGGTCGGCTCAAAGTAGCCCAGCGCTTTTAGCCCTTCGCGGATGGCATCATCAACGCGCGCACGAAAGCGTCGGTCTGGCGTGACTTCATCACTTTGAATCGTGGACAGCTGCGCACGGACGTTTTTCTCCAGCGGTCCTGATAATCCTTCGACCTGTAAGCGAACATTCGCGGCGGCGGCGGAGCCACTTAAGCACAGTAATCCCACCCAACATAACTGACGGATATGTGGCACATTTTCTCCTGAATATCCTTTTTTCCCACCCCTGGAAAAAAATACTATGCCGTTCCTCGGCTTAACAAAAAATCAACAATAAGAGTTGAAAAACAGACGGCAACCCAAATATTTCTTATGTTTAACTCTAGACGTATTCATGCCGTTTATTGTGGGCAAAGACGCGTCTCGTTACAACCTTAACCCAAATGACTGATTTCGGGAGAACGGCCATGAGTTTATTTGATAGAAAGCATCTCGTTACTCAAGCAGATGCGCTACCTGGACGCAACACCCCGATGCCAGTGGCAACGCTGCATGCGGTTAACCAACATTCGATGACCAACGTGCCCGACGGTATGGAAATCGCCCTTTTCGCCATGGGATGTTTCTGGGGCGTGGAGCGTTTATTCTGGTCATTACCCGGCGTGTACAGCACCGCAGCCGGATACACCGGCGGCTATACCCCTAACCCGACCTATCGGGAAGTTTGCTCTGGCGATACCGGGCATGCCGAGGCGGTACGCGTCGTCTATGACCCGCATGTTATCAGCTACGAGCAACTGCTGCAGGTGTTCTGGGAAAATCACGACCCGGCGCAAGGTATGCGCCAGGGGAACGACCAGGGTACGCAGTATCGTTCCGCTATTTATCCCTTAACGCCAGAGCAAACCGCCGCAGCACAGGCCAGCCTTGAGCGTTTTCAGGCGGCGATGACCGCCGCTGGCGACGAGCGGACCATTACAACGGAAATCAGTACGGCAACCCCGTTCTATTATGCCGAAGACGATCACCAACAATATCTGCACAAAAACCCTTACGGATATTGTGGAATTGGCGGGATTGGCGTGTGTTTGCCACCACAAGGATAAATTTACCCCTCTGGCGACGTTACAGTACCTTACGCTATACTAGCTTCTGAATTTACCGGCTCACTTCCACGAGCCGGTTTTCAATGTGTATTTCACACGGATTTATCAACTTCTCCCTTCCGAGGATCTGACCCGAACGGTCGGATAAGATATGTTAAACAGTATTTTAGTCATTCTCTGCCTGATCGCCGTGAGTGCGTTTTTCTCGATATCCGAGATCTCGCTTGCCGCATCACGCAAAATCAAACTTAAACTGCTTGCCGATGAAGGCAATGTAAACGCACAGCGTGTTTTGAAGATGCAGGAAAACCCCGGCATGTTTTTTACCGTGGTGCAGATTGGCCTTAACGCGGTCGCCATTCTCGGCGGTATCGTTGGTGATGCGGCCTTTTCCCCGGCGTTTTACAGTCTGTTCTCAAAGTACTTCGCTCCAGAGCTGTCCGAACAGTTAAGTTTTATTCTGTCCTTCTCACTGGTTACTGGCCTGTTCATCCTGTTCGCGGATTTAACCCCGAAACGCATCGGTATGATTGCGCCAGAAGCTGTGGCTTTGCGTATCATCAACCCGATGCGCTTCTGTCTGCTGGTCTTCCGCCCGCTGGTGTGGTTCTTTAACGGTCTGGCAAATAACATTTTCCGCCTGTTTAAAATCCCGATGGTGCGTAAAGATGACATCACGTCAGACGACATTTACGCCGTGGTCGAAGCCGGTGCGCTGGCGGGTGTTCTGCGCAAGCAGGAACATGAGCTGATTGAAAATGTGTTCGAACTGGAATCCCGTACCGTACCGTCTTCAATGACCTCGCGTGAGAATATTATCTGGTTCGATCTTCACGAAGACGAGCAGAGCCTGAAGAACAAAGTGGCGGAACACCCGCACTCCAAATTCCTGGTGTGTAACGAAGATATCGACCACATCATTGGCTATGTCGATTCAAAGGATCTCCTCAACCGCGTGCTGGCCAACCAGAGCATGGCGCTGAACAGCGGCGTGCAGATCCGCAATACGCTGATTGTCCCGGATACGCTGACGCTCTCTGAAGCGCTGGAAAGCTTCAAAACCGCAGGCGAAGATTTTGCCGTCATCATGAACGAGTATGCATTGGTGGTGGGGATTATCACGCTCAACGATGTGATGACGACGCTGATGGGCGATTTAGTCGGTCAGGGCCTGGAAGAGCAGATCGTGGCGCGTGATGAAAACTCATGGTTAGTCGACGGCGGTACGCCGATTGATGACGTCATGCGCGTCCTGGATATCGACGAATTCCCGCAGTCCGGCAACTATGAGACCATCGGCGGCTTTATGATGTTCATGTTGCGTAAAATCCCGAAACGCACCGACTCGGTGAAATATTCAGGCTACAAATTTGAAGTGGTGGATATCGATAACTATAAGATCGATCAGCTGCTGGTGACGCGTCTGGACAGTAAACCTACCGTTCTGGTACCGAAACTGCCGGATGCGAAGGAAGAGGCGAAGGCGTCATAGCGCCTTGCAGAAACATCAACGGCTCCAGTCCTGGAGCCGTTTTTTTAACTACCGCATAGCACTTTGATCAAGCCATCTCAGTTTGCAGACGCAAGACCTGACGGTTAACTTCGGACATCACCGAGAAATGCAGCTTGTCCTTCACTTTTGGGATAAGAATCTTACCCTTATCAAATTCAAAAGCGCCTACGTCCTTGATATATAACCGTCCACGAAACAGGATCTTCACGTACTTCGCCACCTGCAGCGGGTTGTATCGTTGGAAAATTTTCATTGTTGTCTCCTGCTGAGCATTACGCCTTTGCGGTACCACAATCGGTCCGACAATCCTCAGGCGCAAATTTTAATGCCCTATGACTATAGACTATCTCGTTGATGTTTCCAGCGTGTATAAGTTTATTTACCTTCAAGTTACAATTATTCAGAATTATCTTTTCAACGCTTCGCTGTCTTCAGTATAAGCCTTCGATTTTCGCAGGATTTGTGCGCCCGTCCGCAAACTGGCATCGCACTTGCGGGAAAAAGCATCAATCGCACATATGATTAAATTCCAGACCCAAGTGGTCGGATCACCTGCAAAATAAAGAAAGAAGGAAAACCTATGACCTTACGAAAACTGCTGGCGCTGTCGTGCCTGCTGCTGCCGATGATTGCCTCCGCCCATAAGTTTGAGACTAACCAGCGCGTACCACCGGTGGGGATCGCCGATCGCGGCGAACTGATTCTTGATAACGATAAGTTTAGCTACAAAAGCTGGAATAGCGCGCAACTGCCCGGCAAAGTACGGATTGTGCAACACATCGCCGGGCGCACCTCCGCTAAAGAGAAAAACGCGAACCTGATTGAAGCCATCAAAGCAGCGAACCTGCCGCACGACAAATACCAGACCACCACTATCGTCAACACGGATGACGCCATTCCCGGCTCCGGTATGTTTGTGCGCAGCAGTCTGGAGAGCAACAAGAAGCTCTATCCATGGTCACAATTTATTGTCGACAGCAACGGCATTGCGCGTAAAGCCTGGCAACTGGATGAAGAAAGCTCCGCTATTGCGGTACTCGATAAGGACGGACGCGTACAGTGGGCAAAAGATGGTGCATTAACACAGGAAGAGGTGCAGCAGGTGATTGCCCTGCTGCATAAATTGCTCAGTAAATAGAGACCCGGAAGCCGGGGTTGAGGAACGATTCACGTGGGGTGTAGTCCAGCGGTTTCCCCTGCCAGTCGTGAACGTGCGCTCCGGCTGCGGCGGCAACGGCGTGGCCAGCGGCGGTGTCCCAGACGTTAGTTGGTCCAAAACGCGGATACAGCTGCGCGTGCCCTTCCGCCACCAGGCAGAATTTCAGCGACGAGCCAATCGACGTGGTCTGGTGTTCGCCCAGTTGTTGCAGATACTCTTTTAACTCATTGTCGGCATGCGAGCGGCTAATTACCACCAGCGGTGGACGCGCGTCACGTACCAGGATCTGTTTGCGCGCACCGCACTCTTCTTTCCACGCTTTACCTTCTGCCGCGCTGTACATGACCTTCATTACTGGCGCGTAAACCACGCCAAGCACCGGCTTTCCCTGTTCAATCAGCGCAATATTGACGGTAAATTCACCGTTACGTTTAATAAACTCTTTGGTACCGTCCAGCGGGTCCACCAGCCAGTAGCGCTGCCAGTGCTGGCGAACATCCCAGCCAGGAGGAGCTTCTTCAGACAGAACCGGAATATCCGGCGTCAGCGCCTGTAATCCTTCGAGGATCACCGTGTGCGCAGCGATATCCGCCGCCGTGACCGGAGAATCATCCTGCTTGCTGGTAATCTCCATCGGTTTGATTCCATCGTAGACCTGCATAATGGCATCGCCCGCGTTCCGTGCAAGCTGGCATACATGTTCTAACATTCTCCACCTCGTTTGTCAGTGGTGTTAACTCGTTGTTTTACTTATACCCGATCGTCAGGGGATCCGCCAACTGTGATAGCGTCTGCGGTTTTAAACGCTATATTCATGTCATGATTCACAGTTCTGTAAGCAAGAAGATTTATATACATTTTCTTTTGTGGCTTAGATCTTAAAAGGATGCCCCTGATGATTAAGTTTAGTGCAACGCTTCTGGCAACGCTGATTGCAGCCAGCGTGAATGCCGCGACCGTTGATCTGCGAATAATGGAAACCACTGATTTACATAGCAATATGATGGATTTCGATTATTACAAAGACACGCCGACTGAAAAATTTGGCCTGGTGCGCACGGCAAGTCTGATCAACGCCGCGCGTGGTGAAGTCAAAAACAGCGTGCTGGTTGATAACGGCGATCTGATTCAGGGCAGCCCGCTCGGGGATTACATGGCGGCCAAAGGGCTGAAAGCGGGCGAAACTCACCCGGTATATAAGGCGCTCAATACGCTGGATTACGCGGTGGGCAACCTCGGCAATCATGAATTCAACTACGGTCTGGCGTATTTGCATAACGCGCTGGCCGGAGCGAAGTTCCCCTACGTTAACGCCAATATCATCGATGTTAAGACCAAAAAGCCGCTATTTACACCTTACTTGATCAAAGAAACTGAGGTGGTCGACCAGCAAGGTAACAAGCAGACGCTGAAGATTGGCTATATCGGCTTTGTGCCACCACAAATCATGACCTGGGATAAAGCTAACCTTAGCGGCAAAGTGACGGTAAATGACATCACCGAAACCGCGCGTAAGTATGTGCCGGAAATGCGGAAAAAAGGCGCTGATGTCGTGGTGGTGATTGCTCACTCCGGCCTTTCTGCCGACCCGTATCAGACGATGGCGGAAAACTCCGTTTATTATCTCAGTGAAGTACCGGGTGTGGATGCCATTATGTTTGGTCATGCTCACGCCGTTTTCCCGGGTAAAGATTTTGCCAATATTAAAGGCGCGGATATCGCGAAAGGCACGCTCAATGGCGTACCGGCGGTGATGCCGGGCATGTGGGGCGATCATCTGGGCGTCGTGGATTTGGTACTGAATAACGACAGCGGTAAATGGCAGGTCAGCCAGGCGAAAGCAGAGGCACGCCCCATTTATGACGCCGCGGCGAAAAAATCACTGGCCGGTGAAGACAAAAAAATCGTAGAGATCCTGAAAGCCGATCACGACGCCACCCGTGAATTCGTCAGCAAACCAATTGGTAAATCCGCCGACAACATGTACAGCTACCTGGCGTTGGTTCAGGATGACCCGACCGTGCAGGTAGTGAATAACGCCCAGAAAGCCTATGTGGAACATTTTATTCAGGGCGATCCGGACCTGGCAAAATTGCCGGTACTTTCCGCGGCCGCGCCGTTTAAGGTCGGTGGACGCAAGAACGATCCGGCCAGCTTTGTCGAAGTCGAAAAAGGCCAGTTAACCTTCCGTAATGCCGCTGATTTGTATCTTTATCCCAACACCCTGGTGGTCGTGAAAGCCAGCGGCAAAGAGGTGAAAGAGTGGCTGGAATGTTCCGCCGGGCAGTTTAATCAAATTGATATTCACAGCAGCAAGCCGCAGTCGCTGATCAACTGGGATGGGTTCCGTACTTATAACTTTGACGTGATCGACGGCGTGAATTATCAGATTGATGTTTCACAGCCCGCCCGCTACGACGGCGAGTGCCAGACCATCAACCCAAAAGCAGAGCGGATTAAGAATCTGACCTTTAACGGTAAGCCTGTCGACCCTAACGCCACCTTCCTCGTCGCGACCAATAACTATCGCGCCTATGGCGGTAAGTTTGCCGGAACCGGAGACAACCACATCGCGTTTGCGTCACCAGATGAAAACCGCTCGGTGCTGGCCGCATGGATTGGTGCTGAGACGAAGCGTGCCGGTGAAATTCATCCGGCGGCAGATAACAACTGGCGTCTGGCGCCGATTCACAGTGATACGCCACTGGATATTCGTTTTGAAACGTCACCGTCTGAGAAAGCCGCAGCGTTTATCAAAGAGAAAGGACAATACCCGCTGAAAAAAGTCGCTACCGATGATATCGGCTTTGCGATTTATCAGTTGGATTTGAGTAAGTAACTCTCGTGCCGGATGCGACGCAACAGCGTCTTATCCGGCCTAAAAACACACTGCCAACCTATCACGCAACCCGCTCTTCCCGTTGCGCCAAAACCTGCGGCAAATTCAGTTCTATCCAGTCCGCCAGCGCGGCGACTTTATCGCTCACCTGCTCGCCCAACGGCGTCAGGCTATATTCCACGTGCGGCGGCACCACCGGATAAGACACCCGATTGATAAATCCGTCCTGCTCCAGCGCCTGCAGAGATTGCGCCAACATCTTTTCGCTGACGCCGCCCATCTTCCGGCGCAAATCGCTAAAGCGGTGCGTACCGTCGCGCAGCGCCACCAGAATTAACACGCCCCAGCGGCTGGTGACGTGTTTTAACACCTCGCGTGAAGGGCATTGCTCGGCAAACAAATTGCCATCGCGTAATTGCTGGGAGAGGGTCGACGCTGTCATTTTCATACTAACCTTTTTGTGCGTACTTACTATAAGTAAGTTTAAGTGTTAGCGTGATTAAACACAAGACCAATACCAAGGAGTTACCCCATGATCGCAATTACCGGCGCCACCGGCCAACTGGGCCAACACGTTATTGAATCGCTACTGAAAACCGTTCCTGCCAGCCAGATTGTGGCTATCGTGCGTAACCCCGCTAAAGCGACGGCGCTTAGCCAGCAGGGCATTACCGTTCGCCAGGCGGATTACAGCGACGAAGCCGCCTTTACGACTGCCTTGCAAGGTATCGACAAGCTACTGCTGATCTCCTCCAGCGAAGTGGGACAACGTGCCCCGCAGCATCGCAACGTGATTAACGCAGCAAAGGCTGCCCACGTGAAATTTATCGCCTACACCAGCCTGCTGCACGCCGACACCTCCCCGCTGGGGCTGGCCGATGAACACGTCGCCACCGAGAAGATGCTGGCTGAATCCGGTATCGCTTATGCGCTACTGCGCAACGGCTGGTACACCGAAAACTATCTCGCCAGCGCGCCAGCTGCACTGGAACACGGCGTCTTTATCGGGGCGGCGGGAGAAGGCAAAATCGCCTCGGCAACCCGCGCCGACTATGCCGCTGCCGCCGCGCGCATCATCAGTGAAGAGGGGCACGCCGGTAAAACCTACGAACTGGCGGGCGATGCAGGCTGGACCCTGAGCCAGTTGGCTGCCGAGCTGGCAAAGCAGAGCGGTAAAAAAGTGGTGTATCAGAACCTGAGCGAAGCTAATTTTGCCGCAGCGCTGAAAGGCTTTGGTCTGCCTGCCGGGCTGGCGGAGATGCTGGCTGATTCTGACGTTGGCGCCTCTAAAGGCGGTCTGTTCGATGACAGCCATACGTTGAGCAAACTGATTGGCCGCCCAACCACATCATTGGCTGACAGCGTCAAAGGCATCGTATAGGTGTTAAAAATTAGTTAATTGTGGTGGCATCCCCGCGCATCCTCTCTGATAATGACAGGATGATGCGTGGGGAGAGAAAACGTGCAAGGTGTACCTGAGCAGTTTATTGATGAAAAAGACAGCGCCCGCTTTCGCCATCTGGCGCAGGTGCCGGGCGTTGAACTGTATCATGCGCACATCTCACGTTACGCCTTTGAACCACATACCCATGAAGCGTTTGGCATTGGCGCGATAGAAGCCGGAGCCGAACGTTTTCGCTATCGCGGTACGCAGTACGTCGCGCCCGCCCATTCTGTCGTCACCATGAATCCCGATGAGCTGCATACCGGCGAAGCCGAAACCGCCGACGGCTGGCGCTATCGGATGATCTATCTTGAGCCCGATCTTCTGGAAGAGGTCACCGGGATCCGCCACTGGTGGTTTCATGACGTAACGCGTCACGATCCGCTGCGCTCGCGCCAGATCTGCTCGCTGATCCACGGCCTGTGGAACACAGAGGATGCGCTGGCGCAAAAAGGGTTATTGCTCGATCTGATCGACACCTTCCAGCCGCTGGCCCGCCATGCGCCAACATCTGCAGAAGGGGCGCATCGCTTTGAACGGGTACGCGAGTATCTGCATGATAATTACATGCACCCGATAACGCTCGACGAACTGGCGCGGGTTGCCTCACTGAGTCCCTGGCATTTTCAACGCCAGTTTAAGTCTCATTTCCACGTTACGCCGCACCAAATGCTGATGGCCATTCGCCTGTGGCGAGCCAAAGGTTTTCTCACTCACGGAATGCCCGCCGCAGAGGTCGCCGCCGCAACCGGTTTGACCGACCAGTCGCATCTCACCCGCGCATTTACTCATCGTTACGGCATTACGCCGGTACGTTATCAGAAGCAGGTTTATTCGCGCTAATGCGCAATCTCATACAATACGGCTGCACTCTCCCTACCTACACTCAACGCAATGTTTAATGATGTGGATGTTAACAATGATTAGCGGCGTGCTGTACGCCCTGCTGGCAGGGCTGATGTGGGGATTAATTTTTGTCGGGCCGCTGATCGTGCCGGAATACCCGGCAGTATTACAGTCGATGGGACGCTATCTGGCGCTGGGGCTGATTGCTGTGCCGATCGCCTGGCTGGGACGCGCACGTCTGCGCCAACTGACGGGTAAAGACTGGATAACGGCGCTGGCGCTAACGATGATGGGTAACCTGATTTATTACGTTTGCCTGGCCAGCGCCATCCAGCGTACCGGCGCGCCGGTATCAACGATGATTATTGGTACATTACCGGTGGTGATCCCGGTCTTCGCCAACCTGCTCTATAGCCAGCGTGACGGTAAATTATCCTGGTGGCGTCTGTCACCTGCGCTGATATTGATTGCTATTGGCCTGCTGTGCGTGAATATCTCGGAGCTGAACCAGGGATTACCCGATTTCAGCGGCTGGCGTTATGGCTCTGGTATCGTGCTGGCGCTTGTCTCAGTGGTGTGCTGGGCGTGGTATGCACTGCGTAATGCCCGCTGGCTGCGCGAGAATCCAGATAAGCATCCGATGATGTGGGCGACGGCTCAGGCGCTGGTGACGCTGCCCGTTTCTCTGCTGGGGTACATTGCAGCATGTCTGTGGCTGCATGGGCAAACGCCAGGTTTCGCCCTGCCCTTCGGCCCGCGTCCGGATGTGTTTATCGGCCTGATGATAGCCATTGCGGTATTGTGTTCGTGGGTGGGCGCCCTGTGCTGGAACGTCGCCAGCCAGAAGCTGCCGACGGTGATCCTCGGCCCGCTGATTGTCTTCGAAACGCTGGCTGGCCTGCTGTATACCTTTATGCTGCGCCAGGCTTTTCCGCCGCTGCTGACGCTAAGCGGTATTGCGCTACTGGTAATAGGCGTGGTAATTGCGGTGCGGTCAAAACTGCAGAAACCGGCGGTAGTGCCGGTTTCAGGGGATGCCTGATGGCGCTGCGCTTATCAGGCCTACAAGGACTGTACGATCTCATGTAGGCCGGATAAGGCGTTTACGCCGCCATCCGGCGCGACACTTTAAATACCGCCACGGTCTGGTTCAGTCGTGCTGCCTGCTCTTCAAGCGCGGCGGCAGCGGAAGCGGACTCCTCCACCAGCGAAGCATTTTGCTGCGTCACGCGATCCATCTCGGCAACGGCCTGGCCTACCTGATCGATACCCCGGCTCTGTTCATCAGAAGCAGAGGCAATTTCGCCCATAATGTCGGTCACGCGGGTCACGGCGCTGACAATCTCCGCCATCGTTTCGCCTGCTTCATGCACCAGCGCCGTACCGGCATTGACCCGATTGCCCGAGTCATCAATCAGCGCCTTAATCTCTTTTGCCGCCTGAGCGCTACGCTGCGCCAGAGTACGAACTTCGCCAGCGACCACGGCAAAACCACGGCCCTGTTCGCCCGCACGCGCCGCTTCTACCGCCGCGTTCAGCGCCAGAATATTGGTCTGGAAGGCAATACCGTCGATAACAGAGGTAATTTGCGCGATTTTGCTGGAACTGGTGGCGATTTCGTCCATCGTACGCACTACGCCATCAACCACGGTTCCACCTTTCAGCGCCGTCTGTGAGGCGTTTTTTGCCAGACTGGTCGCCTGACGCGCGTTATCCGCGTTCTGCTTCACGGTGGCGGTGAGTTGTTCCATGCTGGCAGCGGTCTCTTCCAGAGAGGCAGCCTGCTGCTCAGTACGTGAAGAGAGATCGTTACTGCCTGCGGCAATTTCACCCGCGCCGGTGTAGATAGTGTCAGCCCCGTCACGCACCACGCTGACCGTATTCGCCAGCGCCTGCTGCATGTCACGCACATTACTTGCCAGCAGCGCCATTTCATTGCTGCCATCGGCGTTGATGCTATGCGTCAGGTCACCCGCAGCGATGTGGCGAATATGTCCCATCACCTCGTGTAGCGGCTTGAGCAACACGCGCTGCATCGCCAGCCAACTGGCGACAATCACAGTGACGACAGCCAGCATCACGGCAGACAACAGCCAGATTATCTTGCGGTAATCACTCTCATTGTCCTGCACGCCGGCAGTGGCCAGCGCCGTTTGCGCGGCACGCCATTCCCGATACACTTCCTGCATGGCCGTCTGCTTCTGCTCAGCATTCTGCTTGAACATCTCTTCCAGCTTACCTTCAGCCAGCAACGCGTTCATTTTAGCCAGCGTCGCAGAATAGATGCCGTACTGTTCTTCCAGTCGATCGGCCAGACGCTCATCCAGCCCCGGCGTTTCTGGCAGGGCGTAGTATTTATCGTAATGCTCTTTCGACTCGGCCAGCAGACGATTTGCCGTGTTCACCAGTTCTTTCAACTGACCACCGTTGATCTCGCTGGCCATCGTTCCCTGTAAACGCAGCATCCCCCGGTTGAGCGTGACGCGAGCCTGGTTCAGGCTAATCCACGCATCGGTAAATTCAGCCACGTTCTGACTGGAAAGCTGAGAGACATTAAAGTTCTGTTTATCGTTATTGAGTGCGCCAATAAAGACGCCTGCGGAGATGAGCTGCATCGCGCCCAGCGCGAGTAACACGGTGATAAGTAAGGTTATCACTTTGATTCGTTTGAACATCTGTTGCCTTTTATTATGCAGGTATTGTCTGAGGTCTAACTATCGGCAGCGGCGTGCGCTTATTTAATCTTGTGACGCGGCTTTTTTCGCCATTTTTCCCCTTTTCAATAAGATTCAGCACCTTAACGAAATAAGAAATTTTCGTGACGCTCATCACAAAACACCCCACCCCGAAAGGGTTATAGCCTTCTTTATAAGTTGCATTTAAAATACACCTTATATTATTGAGAATGAGGTAACGGCAATGTCTTATCGCGATCAACCTTTAGGTGAACTGGCGCTCTCTATTCCTCGCGCTTCGGCCCTGTTTCGTAAATACGATATGGATTACTGCTGCGGCGGTAAGCAAACGCTGGCACGCGCTGCCGCACGTAAAGAGCTGGATTTAGACGCTATCGAGGCGCAGCTCGCGCAGCTGGCTGAACAGCCGTTGGAGAAAGACTGGCGTACCGTGGCGCTGGCTGAAATCATCGACCATATCATCGTGCGCTATCACGACAGACACCGCGAACAGCTGCCGGAACTGATCCTGCAGGCCACGAAAGTTGAACGCGTCCACGCAGACAAACCGAACGTACCGCGTGGTCTGGCGAAGAACCTGAGCATGCTGCATGAAGAGCTGTCCAGCCACATGATGAAGGAAGAGCAGATCCTGTTCCCGATGATTAAACAGGGTATGGGTAGCCAGGCAATGGGACCAATCAGCGTGATGGAAAGCGAGCATGACGATGCCGGTGAACTGGTCGAAGTGATCAAACACATCACCCATAATGTGACGCCGCCGCCAGAAGCCTGCACCACCTGGAAAGCCATGTATAACGGCATTAACGAGATGATCGACGACCTGATGGAACACATCAGTCTGGAAAATAATGTGTTGTTCCCGCGTGCCCTCGCAGGTGAATAAAAAAAGGCGCCCGAGAGCGCCTTCCTGAAGTCCGAATTCGGCCACTGCTTATGTGGCCTTTTTTATGTCCGATATGGCTACGCTTAACGCACGCCTGCCATACGTTTCTTACCGATAAACAACCAGCCCAGACCCAGCGCGATGAACCACAGCGGCGTCACAATCAGCGCCTGGCGAGTATCCTCTTCCAGCGTCAGCAGTACCAGTACGAAAACAAAGAATGCCATACACACCCAGCACATCAGCTTACCGAGCGGCATCTTGTAGATTGATTTTTCATGCAGGTGCGGACGCTGCTTGCGGTACACCAGGTACGAGCAAAGAATGATGGTCCATACGAACATGAACAGAATCGCCGACACGGTGGTGATCATGGTGAACGCGCCAATCACGCTCGGATTCACATACAGCATCACCACGCCGCCCAACAGGCAGATACAGGAGAAGGTTAAACCTTTCGCCGGAACCGCGCGTTTAGACAGCTTGGCAAACGCTTTAGGCGCCACGCCTTCCTGCGCCAGACCAAACAGCATACGGCTGGTAGAGAACACGCCGCTGTTTGCGGAAGAGGCCGCAGAAGTTAACACCACAAAGTTGATCAGGCTCGCCGCCGCGGGCAGACCAACCAGGACAAACAGTTCAACGAATGGGCTCTTGGATGGCACCACCGAGCTCCAAGGCGTGACGGACATAATCACAATCAGCGCGAAAACGTAGAACATGATGATACGGATCGGGATCGAGTTAATGGCGCGCGGCAGAGATTTCTCCGGATCTTTGGTTTCCGCAGCGGTTGTCCCCACCAGCTCAATGCCCACAAACGCGAACACCGCAATCTGGAAGCCGGCAAAGAAGCCGCTCAGCCCTTTCGGGAACCAGCCACCGTCATTCCACAGATGCGTGAACGATGCCTGAACGCCAGTTGGCGACTGGAAGTGCGTCAGCACCATAACCAGGCCGACGACAATCAGACCGATAATGGCAACGATTTTGATCATCGCAAACCAGAACTCCATCTCACCGAACATTTTTACCGTGGCGAGGTTAAGGCTCAGCAGCAGCACGATCACCGCCAGCGAGGCGACCCAGTCTGAGAGTTCAGGGAACCAGAATTGCGCATACGCCGTAATGGCGACAACGTCGGCCATCCCGGTAACAACCCAGCAGAACCAGTAAGTCCAACCGGTAAAATACCCGGCCCATGGCCCAAGCAGGTCGGAGGCAAAATCACTAAATGATTTGTACTCCAGATTCGAGAGCAGCAACTCTCCCATTGCCCGCATCACGAAAAACAGCATGAAACCGATGATCATATACACAAAGATGATCGACGGTCCGGCAAGACTAATAGTTTTACCGGAGCCCATAAACAGGCCGGTACCGATAGCGCCGCCAATGGCAATAAGTTGAATATGACGGTTTGTGAGATTGCGCCGTAGCGACTGTTCAGACGAAGCCTCTTCTGCGGCTTCGACTTTTACCTGATCTACCATGTTTTTTCTTCCTGTACCTGTCTGTGTTGTTCAGGCTCTACGGCCTTTAGTGTGTCTATGATACGACGATCCTGTTAGCAGGACTCATCGATATTAGGTAAGAATTGGCGGGATGAATACTAAGATTTAGATATAATGTTAATTTAATGTTTAAAGTGAGTGTCATATCACTCTGATAGCGCGAATCAGCTCACAAAAATACACGCTGGTGAGGCATTTGCAAGATAAAATATCGACAACGGCGTAACTATAGCTTTTCACGCTATTTCTTTGCTCCCCCCGGCCTCGGGGGGAACAGAAGTCACTGCTTACAGAATCTCAAGCAGTTCAACGTCGAATACCAGCGTGCTGAACGGAGGAATGGACGCGCCAGCGCCACGCTCGCCGTAAGCCAGTTCCTGAGGAATCGTCAGTTCCCATTTGGAACCCACCGGCATCAGAGTCAGCGCTTCAATCCAGCCAGGGATGACGCCGTTAACCGGGAATTCAGCCGGTTCGCCACGTGCGACAGAACTGTCGAACACGGTACCGTCGATCAGTTTACCAGTGTAATGCACGCGAACGCGGTCGGTGCGTGCCGGGATAGCACCTTCGCCCTGGGTCAGAACACGGAACTGCAAACCGGATTCAGTGCTGTTCACACCCTCTTTCTCACGGTTTTCTTCCAGATATTTAACGCCATCAGCGGCCATAGCCTGGAAACGCTCGCGACGAACTGCATCAGCACGCTCGTGGATTTCACGCAGTGCGCGATGCACAACATCAACCGGCACTGCCGGATGCTTGCCTTCCAGCGCGTCAGCGATACCCGCTACCAGCGCTTCAGGCAACAGCCCTTCCAGACCGGATTCGCTCAGCTGCTGTCCTACCTGCAAACCAATGCCGTAGCTTGCTTGCGCTTCGATAGTGTCAAAAGTCGGGGTAGCCATCATATTTCCTTTCATCGGATGTAAAGTAGCGGGCAGCATATCAGCCATGCCGCATCCGGTAAAACTTTGTCTCGGGAACTGATGACAAATCGCGAGGAAAAAGAAACAATGACTATTGTCCGCATGAATGTCACGAAAGCGGGTACCCGAACAAGTATCATAGAGTTAGCGATCTATACTCTATGACTGAGGAACGAGACGCGGAGCAGGAGGAAAGCCATGCCCGGGCGCTTTGAATTAAAACCAACCCTGGCGAAAATCTGGCATGCACCGGACAATTTTCGCATTATGGACCCGCTGCCGCCGATGCACCGCCGCGGCATTATTGCTGCTGCTATCGTGCTGGTGATCGGTTTCCTGCTCCCTTCCAGCGACAACAGCGATGCACCAGTGGTCGCGCGTACTGCCCAGTTGGATTTGCAGTCGCAGTCACAGCCGCCAACGGAGGCCCAGCTTCAGGCACAACTGGTCGCCCCGCAAAACGACCCTGGCCAGGTCGCGCCGGTTGCGCCGGAACCCATCCAGGAAGGGGAACCAGACGCACAGCCGCAGGCCCAGCAATCTCAGCCACAGACGCAACCTTTCCAGCCGGATAGTGGAATTGACCAGCAGTGGCGTTCCTACCGCGTAGATTCGGGTAAAACGCTGGCCCAGGTATTCCGTGACCACAATCTCCCGCCAACCGATGTGTACGCCATGGCGCAGGTAGAAGGGGCCGGAAAACCGCTGAGCAATTTGAAAGACGGACAGATGGTGCAGATCAGGCAGAATGCCAGTGGCGTAGTGACAGGGTTAACCATCGATACGGGTAATGGCCAGCAGGTCCTGTTTACCCGCCAGCCTAACGGCAGTTTTATTCGCGCCCGATAGCCACGCAGTGCCATCAGGCAGCAAGGTGAAGCGTTAGCGTTTCACCTTGTTCACCCACCAGATCCCCGAACAGACCAGCACCAACGCTACTGCATATTTCCATTCGAGAATATTTTCGCCGAGGAAAATGGCCGACAGTACCGCGCCTGAAACCGGGATCAGGAAGTTAAACGGCGCAATCATCCCCACGCGGTTGTGTTTAAGCAAAATACTCCACAAGGCAAATGCCACCGAAGAGAGCAACGTCAGGTAGCCCAGAATCGCCAACGAAGACGCACCGTGTACGGTCAGCGAGCCACCAAAAGCGTAACCGCCGATCACCAGCGCCAGACCGCCACCGCCCAGTTGATACCCTGTCATTACCGTCGGGTCGACCGTCTGAGAAATGCGTTTGCCGTATAACGTAGCGGCGGAGAGAATAAAGGCTGCCATCACTACCGAGCCGTCCCCTAACAGGCTGAAGCTAAAATCCAGTCCGCTGTTAAAGTTCACCACCATCACGCCAAGAAAACCCAGGATACAACCCAGCGCCTTGTTGTAGCTGAGTTTATCGTTCTGATAGATAAAATGCGCCAGCAGCACGCTGAAGAACGTGCCAGTCGCGTTCATGATGGACCCTTTCACCCCTGTGGTGAACGCCAGGCCAATATAAAAGAAAATATATTGCAGCGAAGTCTGCGTCAGCCCCAACAGCGTGAGCTGACCATATTGACGCGGGCTTAACCGACCAATCGGTTTACGCTGCGCCACCGCCAGCAGGAGCAGCAATAATCCCGCAAACAGGAAGCGATAGCCGGCAAAGACAATTTTCGAGGGAATGTCATCCGTGGCAATCTGGAAGATCTCGTATCCACTTTTGATCGCCGGATAGGCGCTCCCCCACAGCAAGCAGCAGAATGCCGCGCTCAGATAGACAACATTTTTACGCGCAAACAGAGGTTGGTGCGTTGGTTCCATTCCATCACCACTTTGAAATAATGTTTTATTTTTATGATTATCCCGAAAAGGACAAAGAATAGCCAGAGAGAAAGACGGGGAACAGAAAAGCAAAACGCCGACACTAGGCCGGCGCTTTTACGCGGTTAGCAGAATAAAAACTTATTCCGCAACTACGTTTACAGTCAGCTTAGCAAACACTTCGCTGTGAACCTGGAAGCTCACTTCGTGCTCGCCAGTGGTACGCAGAACGCCGTTCGGCAGACGAACTTCGCTCTTAGCTACTTCAACGCCAGCTGCAGTTACAGCGTCAGCGATGTCGCGAGTACCGATGGAACCGAACAGTTTACCTTCGTCGCCTGCTTTAGACGCGATGGTTACGGTTTCCAGTGCGTTGATTTTCTCAGCACGAGCTTCAGCAGCGGACAGAACGTCAGCCAGTTTAGCTTCCAGCTCAGCGCGACGCGCTTCGAAAAATTCAACGTTTTTCTTGGTAGCAGGAACAGCTTTACCCTGTGGTACCAGGAAGTTACGAGCATAGCCCGCTTTAACGTTAACCTGATCACCCAGGCTACCCAGGTTTGCTACTTTATCAAGCAGAATAACTTGCATTACCTTATCCTCTCAAAGTCGTATTAATGGACCGTGACCGATTACTGATGACGATCAGTGTACGGCAGCAGGGACAGGTAGCGAGCGCGTTTGATAGCGCGAGCCAGCTGACGCTGGTATTTTGCACGGGTACCGGTGATACGGCTTGGGACAATCTTACCGCTTTCGGTGATGTAGTTTTTCAGCGTAGCGATATCTTTATAGTCGATCTCTTGAACGCCTTCCGCGGTGAAACGGCAGAACTTGCGACGACGGAAATAACGTGCCATATGGCTAGTCTCCAGAATCTATCAATTCAATCTGCTCGGCATGCAGAACCATTTTGCTCAGGCCGTTCTTTGCCTTATGGCAAGAGATGAACCCCTGAACGGTTACTGCGCTACCGACCGTTATACTGTGAGTAATGGCCTGGTTTTCGTGTCCGCTAACAATAACGGGCATTTGGCACCACGCCTGCCGGTGAAACCCGGCTTCCTCCTGCACAGAACGATGCTCAAGCACGAACTGGCAATGAGGAATTCCTGATGGACTGACCTTTCGAAGGGGGGCCCTGCACACGGTGCCGGACAACGCCAGACGGTTGGTCATCAGAAATTACTCTTCAGAATCCCCAGCTTCAGCATCATCTGCGGTTTCGTTTGCGAAATCATCGCGACGCTCACGGCGCTCGTCTTTCGCTTTAACCATCGGAGATGCTTCGGTAACAGCGTGTTTAGTACGCATAACCATGCTGCGGATAACGGCATCGTTGAAGCGGAAGGTAGTTTCCAGCTCATCGATCACTTCCTGCGGCGCTTCAACGTTCATCAGAACGTAGTGAGCTTTGTGCAGTTTGTTGATCGGGTAAGCCAGCTGACGGCGGCCCCAGTCTTCCAGACGGTGGATCGTGCCTTCTGCGCCAGTGATGGCAGCAGTGTAGCGTTCGATCATACCCGGAACCTGTTCGCTCTGGTCAGGATGGACCATAAAAACGATTTCGTAATGACGCATCGAATTGCTCCTTACGGATTATTCAGCCTCCTGTCTGGGTCAGCCGAGGCCCATGGAGGCAAGGAACGTGTTAAAGGTCGGCTGAAAAATGACGCGTCATAATACTGGGGTCAGCCGGTAAACTCAAGGTGCTTGTACGATTATTTACCATGTCGCCATTAATACATATCCAGCAGCATTTTGACGCTAATGCAAATGGAGACAATGACAATCATCGGCCGGATAACTTTCTTTCCGCGCGTCAGTACCACCGTTGCGCCCAGGCGCGCGCCGAGCGATTGTCCGGCAAACATCACCAGCCCCAGCGACCAGATCATTTTGCCGCCGAAAATGAAGAACAAAATCGAGGCGATGTTCGATGCAAGGTTAATAAAATTCGAGTGAATTTGTGCCTTATCGATGCTGTATCCCCACAACAGGATATAGCAGAGCGTATAAAAGGAACCCGCACCAGCGCCAAGAAATCCATCATAAAAGCCAATGCAGCCGCCGCAGATCAGAGAAAAGAAAAACAGGGATACCTGCGGCTTTCTTTTCGGTTCGCTAAGGTTGGGAGCGGAAATAAAGTAGATGGCGACGGCGATAATTAGTACCGGAAGCAGTTTTTTCAACACCTCCGGTTCAATGAACTGAATGAGCGTCGTGCCTAACGCTGAGCCGATAAAAGCAGACAGGAAGACATACTTGTGCTCCTGCACGTTGATATGTCCCCGGCGTAAAAAGTAAATCCCGGAGGTTAGCGAACTGCCCAGCGCCTGAATTTTGTTGGTTGCCAGCGCGTTCGCCGGAGGTAAACCAGAAATTAACAGTGCGCCAATAGAGAGAAACCCACCGCCGCCCGACACCACGTTAATAAAGCCAGCCACCAGCGCGACCATAAACATAATCACGAAGTAGCTGAAATCCATGAATGAAGTATCCATAAGTTTTTGCCTTATTATCATAAAGTTATATTAATTATACGGCTCACTATAAACAGGGTATCCATCCGTTTAAATTGACTATTTGGTATGAGCTTGTGCGCGAAAGACAGGTATTTTTTAACGCAGCGGTATCTATCAGTTACCTGTAAATAAAAGAAAAGGCGGGCATGCGGTAATTTTTTGAACAACTGCATCAGAAATGGTCGCTAACGCCTGCGCCGGCAGCGGTTAAAATTACATCAGAAGCTCATCACTCACAGGAGAGAAGCAACCAGAGACCGCAGTCGAGGAGGTACATATGCGAGCCCGTGTTTTAACCCTTCTGGCTGTGCTTTTGCTCAGTGCAAATGCAACGGCAGCCATCCAAATTGACAATCATCAGGCCAGGAATATGGATGATGTGCAGAGCTTAGGCGTCATTTACATAAATCATAACTTCGCCACTGAAAGTGAAGCCACTCAGGCCCTGAATGAAGAGACCGATGCGCAAGGCGCAAACTACTACCACGTGATCCTCACCAGGGAACCCGGCAGTAACGGAAATATGCACGCCAGTGCGGATATTTATCGCTAACACCAGAAACAACCAACGAGAACATTGCCACCGTTTGACTTGCCCCCTCACCGGGGGCTTTTTTTTGCACATCAGGTAAATGAGAATTATTTTTCTTTGTATCTTATCCTGGTCATCATTTACTGATTAAATAAAGCATTACCGAACTGATACTCTGGGGCGAAACCATGTTTGCACGCTATGCAACGCTGAATCGCATACCAAAAGGCGTTTGGGTGCTGGGCGGCGTGAGTCTGCTCATGGATGTCTCCTCCGAAATGATCCATAGCCTGTTGCCGTTGTTTATGGCAACCACGCTGGGAGCCAGCGTCATTATCATTGGCCTGATTGAAGGATTAGCTGAAGCCACCGCGCTGATCATTAAGGTTTTTTCCGGCGTTCTCAGTGATTATCTGGGAAAGCGCAAAGGGCTGGCGATGCTCGGTTATGGTTTGGGGGCGCTGAGTAAGCCCCTGTTCGCGATGGCGGGCTCATCAGGCATGGTACTCAGCGCTCGCATGATTGATCGTGTGGGTAAAGGTATTCGCGGCGCTCCCAGGGATGCGTTAGTCGCGGATGTCACCCCGTCCGAGATCCGCGGCGCCGCCTATGGTCTGCGCCAGTCTTTGGATACCATTGGCGCATTTCTGGGCCCCCTGCTCGCCGTCGGGCTAATGCTGCTATGGAACAACGATTTTCACACTATCTTCTGGGTTGCCGTCATCCCTGGGGTGCTCTCTATCGCCCTGCTATGGTTTGGCCTGAGTGAACCGAAAACCCCCGTCACTGATAAACGCACCAATCCGTTACGACGGGAAAACCTGAAAAAGTTGAGTGCAGCCTACTGGTGGGTCGTGGGACTGGGCGCGCTCTTCACGCTCGCCCGCTTTAGCGAAGCGTTTCTCGTGTTGCGCGCATATCAAATGGATATCCCGCTGTTTGCCATTCCGCTGGTGATGGTCGCCATGAATCTGGTCTACAGTCTGTCGGCTTATCCTTTTGGAAAAATGTCTGACAGCATGAACCACTCCCGCATGTTACAGGCGGGCCTGCTGGTCCTGATCGCGGCGGATATCACTCTGGCGCTGAGTCACCACTGGAGCACGTTACTGATAGGCGTGGGACTGTGGGGGATTCATATGGGCATGACGCAAGGGTTGCTGGCTGCCATGATTGCGCATACCGCGCCAGCAGAACTACGCGGTACGGCCTTCGGTATGTTTAATCTGATCAGTGGCATCGCCCTGCTGTTAGCCAGTACCGGCGCGGGCATTCTGTGGGAAACGTTGGGCGCAGCCTCGACGTTTTACGCTGGTGCTGCCATTTGTGCGTTGGTTTTAGCAGGAATGCGATTTACGCCAGCAGCTTACCAGCAACGCTGAAGATTGCCCCGAACAGATCGGTGACGCACATCCGCAGATGCACGTTGTCCGGGGCAAAGACGTTACTTCTGCCCGTAGTAGGCGTTTGGGCCGTGCTTACGCATGAAGTGTTTATTCATCAGATAACTGTCGATGGGGCTGAGGGCCGGATTAATGTCACGCGCAATCCATGCCATTTTTGCGACCTCTTCCATCACCACAGCGTTGTGTACCGCGTCGTGCGCATCTTTACCCCAGGCAAACGGACCATGCTGATACACGACTACGCCGGGCGTATGCAGAGGCTCCACGTTCCCCAGCGTTTCGATAATCACCTTGCCGGTATTCAGCTCATACTCGTCCTGAACCTCTGCTTCAGTTAATGCCCGCGTGCAGGGGATATCGCCAAAGAAGTAATCCGCATGCGTCGTGCCGAGTGCCGGAATTGCCAGACCCGCCTGCGCCCATGCCGTCGCGTGGGTTGAGTGGGTGTGCACCACGCCGCCAAGAGATAAATAGCGGCGATACAGCGCCAGATGGGTGGCGGTATCGGAAGAAGGACGATAGCGTCCTTCCACCACGTTGCCGTGCAGATCCACAACCACCATGTCATCCACTGTCATTGTTTGGTAGTCGACGCCGCTGGGCTTAATCACCACCAGCCCCCGTTCGCGGTCGATGGCGCTGACGTTACCCCAGGTAAACGTCACCAGCCCATAACGCGGCAGATCCATGTTGGCCTCAAAAACCTGCTGTTTAAGTTTTTGCATTACACCGTCTCCACCAGACCTGCGCTGGCCATCCGCGCTTTCACCCAATCGCGCGCCTTCGCCACTTCACGCGCCGGATCGTCCGTTGTTTCACTCCACATCTCAATCAGGTATGGCCCGCAATACCCACTCTGTTTGAGCGTCGCAAAACAACGTTCGAAATCGACAACACCTTCACCAAACGGCACATTTTTGAACACGCCGGGTCTGGTGTCCTTCACGTGAACGGCCACGATATGGCCTATTCCTGCCTGCAACTCCATCTGCACGTCGTTATCCCACGCCGACAAATTGCCGATATCGGGATACAGCTGGAACCACGGATTATTGAGATAGTGGGCATAACCCAGCGCCTTACTGATCGAATTCATCAGCGGATAATCCATGATCTCCATCGCCAGCGTCACCTGCGCGCGACTTGCCATCTCAACGCTCTCTTTTAGCCCCTCGCGAAATCGACGACGCGTTTCGTTATTAGCCTGCTGGTAATAGACGTCGTAACCCGCCAGTTGAATCACGCGAATACCAATATCCTGCGCAAACTGAATGGCTTTCCGCATGATCGCCAGTCCCTGATCGCGCACCGCATCATCTTCGCTCCCCAGCGGGAAACGGCGGTGAGCGCTCAGGCACATAGAAGGTACACGTACTCCCGTTTCGGCGATGGCGGCCACCAGCGCCAGACGCTGCTCGCGGCTCCAGTCAAGGCGCGCGAGGCGGGCATCGGTTTCATCAACCGACATTTCGACAAAGTCAAAACCTAACTCTTTCGCCAGCCGCAAGCGCTCCAGCCAGCACTCCCCTCCAGGGAGCGCTTTTTCATAAATACCGAGCGGGACCTGTTTCGACAGCATAGTCGCTCCTTAGCCCCACAACTGGGCGATGGAACGTTTGAACTGACGCGCCGCCTCAACCGGAGAAGCGGCATCACGAATGCTGCGGCCAGCGATAAAGACGTGAATCGGGATCCCCTGGAACAGCGGCAGATCCTCCAGCGCCAGACCGCCGGTGACGGTGACTTTAAAGCCCATATCAGACAGGCGTTTGATGGCACTGATATCCGCCTCTCCCCACGCCACACCTGCGGCCTGCGCATCACGACTGCGATGATAGACAACCTGCCCGATACCCGCGTCACGCCACTCCTGAGCCTGTTCCCAGGTCCAGTAACCGGTCAGTTCAATCTGTACGTCGCCGTTAAATTCTTTCGCCACCTCGAGCGCACCTTTGGTGGTATTGATATCCGCACAGCAGATAACAGTGACCCAATCAGCGTTGGCCTCGAAACACATGCGAGAGAGAATTTTACCCGCATCGGCGATTTTGGCGTCCGCCAGCACAATTTTATGTGGGTAGAGCGCCTTCAGGTCACGTACGGCACGTACGCCCTCAGCAACACAAAGAATGGTGCCCACCTCAATGATATCGACCTCTTCGGCGATCAGACGCGTCGTTTCATACGCAGAAGACATTGATTGGTTATCCAGCGCAACCTGCAACATAGGTAATGACATTTCGGTATCCTTTTAAACAGCCGCCGCAGTGGCGTTATCAATTAAATCCAGCACTTCCTGCGCGGTGCGGCAGGCACGTAGACGGTCGAAATTGGCTTCATCATCAAACAGATTCACGATCTGCATGATGCCCACTTCCTGATGCGTGTTGGCGTCGACCGCCGCCATCGTGATCAGAATATCCACCGGGTCGTTATCTTCGTGGTTAAACACCAACGGTGTTTTCAGCGTCACCAGCGCAAAGCCGGTCTTCTTAACGCCTTCTTCCGGGCGCCCGTGCGGCATCGCCAGTCCTGGCGCAATCACAAAGTACGGACCAAACTGTTCAACCCCATCAAGAATGGCCTGGTAGTAGCGCGGTTCAACCACGTCGGCCTTAACCAGCAGATCGACGCCCAGCTTTACCGCTTCCTGCCAGGTGTTGGCCTCGGCCTGTAGCAGGATGGCGTTATTGTCTGCCAGCGAATCACGTAATTTCATATGCCGTATCCTTACTTCACGTCCTGTGGGAAATGCGCTTTGATCACTTCCAGCAGTTTTGGTCCAAAATCGGCGGGCGACAGCATGTTGCGTACGCCAACAACATATTTATTGCCAGTTACGGCAATTTCACCGGCAATATGGGTAGAGGCGATGATGATATCCGCGCCGTTCAGTTCACTTTTGTACTCACCCACTGCGCAGCTGTTCACTGTATGGTCAATATTTGACTGGGTTAAAAACTGGTCCACTTTCATCTTCATGATCATGGAACTGCCCTGCCCATTGCCACACACAGCCAGAATACGTACGGTCATAATCGGAACTCCTTATTAAGCAGAATGTTCTGCCAGTTGTTTTTCTGCGTCTTCCTCAGCGCGCAACGTGCGTCCTGCGAAAAACATATAAGCCAGTGCAATCAGAATAATGACGGCCATAAACGCGATGCCGATGGAGGCAAAGCCCTGCATCATCGGCGGCGCCAGAATTGACCAGTCCGCCATCCCCATCCACGCGCTCATACCGGTGAGTTTCACCGCCCAGACGCAGCCAAAGATTTCAATCATCCCCATCACCAGACAAATCTTGAGCGCCGCGCGCCAGCCGCCAAAGTGGTTCGCGAACACGCCAATGGTGGCGTTGGAGAAAAACATTGGGATAAAACCAGGAATAATCAGGATGGAAGAGCCGCAGCCCACGAGGATGCCGACCGCAATCAGTTGGCCGATGGTGCCCCACATAAAGCCCCACACAACGGCATTCGGCGCAAAGCTATAGATGGCGGCACAGTCAATCGCCAATACCGCGCCCGGGATCAGACGCTGGGAGATACCGTTGAACGCTTCTGAAAGTTCGGCGACGAACATACGTACGCCCTGGGTGATGATGAAGATCGCCACGGCAAACGAAAAACCGGTCTGCAGGATGTACACCGTCCAGTGCGTTTTCCCCGCTATCGCCTGAACCACATCAATGCCGAAAGAGAGCAGGATCGCCCCGAAGAAAATGGTCATGACAATCGCGGTCGAAACGATGTTGTCATGGAAGATATTCAGCCAGCCAGGCAGTTTGAGATCTTCTACGCTCTCCTCTTTTTTACCCAGATAAGGCGCGACCTTGTAGGCAATCCATGAAGCGAACTGCTGCTGGTGGCCGATGGAAAAACCGCAGCCGTCGGTCACTTCCTGCGTCGGCTTGTACATCATATTGGAGGTAATCCCCCAGTAGAGCGACACCAGCACCGCCGTGCAGATAATGGTGGTCCACATGGAATAGCCGAAGATATAGAAAGAGACCGCAATTAAGCCCGCCTGCTGGAACATGATGTGCCCAGTGAGCATGATGGTGCGAATGCCGGTAATACGCCGCAGCAAGACGTAACAAATGTTCAGCGCCAGCGCCAACAGCACGGCATAACCTACCCAGCTATAAGCGTCTCCCATACGTTCAATGGTTGCCATCATGGAGGCATACGTATCGGAAATCGCACCATTGATACCGTAAACCTCGGACATCTTCGCCACCACCGGTTTAAACGTGCTGGTCAGAATGCCCGATCCCGCCTGCAGCAGCATAAAACCGATAATCGTTTTGATCGTGCCTTTGATAATGACGCTGACGCTTTTGCGCAACAGGATGTAGCCGAGGCAGGTCACAATACCCAACAGCAACGGCGCGTTGGTCATGACCTGATTAAAAAAGACGGTAAAGATGTTGTAGAGGATCTCCATAACGATCTCCAGTAGACAAAGTTGCTGAACATTCATTACAGATGTTCAGGATGTTGTGCCCCCACTCTAATTTTCAAAAGTAATCACAACAAGATTGAATTTGATTAAATGTGATGGAGTACGCAAATAAATCTCTTACCCGAATCAGGGTTTTATGGAACATTCATAGAGCAAAAAATAAAACTCATAAAAACAATAAAATACAAAAATAGATTGCTACAAAGCATCCCGCTACGTTGTGAGTAATAGACGCTTTACGACGGAATCAGAAAAATCCACGCATTGCCTTCTTGATAAATTGATGTCAGTATCAATCAAAATAAATCACAATTTGATTCAACTTGAACCAACATGAAGGTAAATGCGATGAGTAAAGTAAAAAGCATCACGCGCGAATCATGGATTCTGAGCACATTCCCGGAGTGGGGAAGCTGGCTGAATGAAGAGATCGAACAGGAACAGGTCGCACCTGGCACCTTTGCTATGTGGTGGCTTGGCTGTACCGGAATTTGGCTAAAGTCAGAAGGCGGGACTAACGTCTGCGTCGATTTCTGGTGCGGAACAGGTAAGCAAAGTCACGGTAATCCGCTGATGAAAACCGGTCACCAGATGCAACGCATGGCGGGCGTGAAGAAACTGCAGCCAAACCTGCGTACTACGCCGTTTGTACTTGATCCGTTTGCGATTCGCCAGATCGATGCGGTGCTGGCTACGCACGATCATAACGATCACATCGACGTTAATGTCGCGGCTGCGGTCATGCAGAACTGCGCGGACGACGTGCCGTTTATTGGGCCACAAACCTGTGTGGATCTGTGGGTCGGCTGGGGCGTGCCGAAAGATCGCTGCATCGTGGTAAAACCCGGCGATGTGGTTAAAGTGAAAGATATTGAAATTCATGCGCTTGATGCTTTTGATCGTACCGCGTTGATTACTCTTCCCGCCGATCAGAAAGCGGCGGGCGTGCTGCCGGACGGTATGGACGCGCGCGCCGTTAACTATCTGTTCAAAACACCGGGCGGCACGCTGTATCACAGCGGCGACTCACACTACTCCAACTATTATGCAAAACACGGCAATGAGCATCAGATCGACGTCGCGCTCGGATCCTATGGCGAAAACCCGCGTGGCATTACCGACAAGATGACCAGCTCCGACATGCTGCGTATGGCCGAAGCGTTGAATACAAAAGTCGTCATCCCCTTCCATCATGACATCTGGTCAAATTTCCAGGCCGATCCTCAGGAAATTCGCGTGCTGTGGGAGATGAAAAAAGATCGGCTGAAGTATGGCTTTAAGCCATTCATCTGGCAGGTAGGTGGCAAATTCACCTGGCCGCTGGATAAAGATAACTTTGAATATCACTATCCACGCGGCTTTGATGACTGTTTCACAATTGAACCGGATCTACCGTTTAAATCCTTCTTGTGATTCACACCAAATGCCGGGCATAACCCGGCATTTTTTCCCCATTTACTTTAGTATTTCCAGGCTATTTCAAATATCATCTTTTCAAATCAATTTGTATCGGAATAGCTCATGACTGAAGCACAAAGACATCAAATATTGCTGGATATGCTGGCGCAGTTGGGCTTTGTTACCGTTGAGAACGTAATTGAGCGCCTGGGGATTTCACCCGCCACAGCCCGCCGGGATATCAACAAACTCGACGAAAGCGGCAAACTCAAGAAAGTTCGTAACGGCGCAGAAGCCATCACTCAGCAGCGCCCGCGCTGGACGCCAATGAATCTGCATCAGGCGCAGAACCACGATGAAAAGGTTCGCATTGCCAAAGCGGCCTCTCAACTGGTGAATGCCGGTGAAAGCGTGGTGATCAACTGCGGATCGACCGCCTTCCTGCTCGGACGTGAAATGTGCGGCAAGCCAGTGCAGATCATCACTAATTATCTGCCGCTGGCGAACTATTTGATCGACCAGGAGCACGAGAGCGTGATCATCATGGGAGGACAATACAACAAAAGCCAATCCATCACGCTTAGCCCACAAGGTAGTGAAAATAGCCTGTATGCCGGGCACTGGATGTTCACCAGCGGTAAAGGGTTGACCGCAGATGGACTGTATAAAACCGATATGCTGACCGCGATGGCGGAGCAGAAGATGCTTAACGTGGTGGGTAAACTGGTGGTGTTGGTCGATAGCAGTAAGGTCGGTGAACGCGCGGGGATGCTGTTCAGCCGCGCCGATCAAATCGATATGCTGATTACCGGCAAAAATGCGGACCCTGAGATCCTGCAACAGCTCGAAGCTCAGGGTGTAAGCATTATGCGCGTTTAAAGATGCTGGCGGAAAAACGTCACCGTCGCAGCCAGCGCTTCTGGCGTAATGCGGTGGCGTACGCCTGCTTCCCACAGACAGGTCAGGTTATTGTCCAGACCTGCCTGAATCAGCGCCTGCTGTAAGCGAAAAGTTTCAATAGCCGGTACCACATCATCTTCCTGCCCATGCCATAGTAGCAACGGTCTGTCGGCCAGGCATGGCAACTGGTGCGTCACTTCCCATTCGGCCAGCGGCGCGATGAGGGCATCAAACGCAGCCTGCTGTTCTGGCGTCTGGACCAATAAAGGCGGAAAAAGCGTCTGCGCAAGCCGGGTAAAGTAGCCCGAACCCATCAGGCTGGCTACACATTTCACCTCGGGGTGACGAGCCATAATGCCCAGGGCCGTCATGCCCCCCATTGACGCCCCGCCTACGGCAAGCCGTTCATCTGACAGCCAATTTTCTGCCACCAGCGCCGCACGTAACGTCGAAAATTCCTGCATGTTTTGCTGCAATATGTGCCAAAAGCGGTATATCCGCCCCTGTGCGTCACCCTTGAAGCGGGCACCATGGTCTGGCGCATCTGGCATCACTACCCGGAATCCAGCCTGAGCCAGAGCAACGGCAAAATAGCTGTAGACCAGGCTGGAAGATGTAAATCCGTGATAGAAAATAATACAGGGGAGTGAACATGCGCGTTTGCCAGCCGGAACGGCGTGCAGGACAGGGATACCCGCCAACTGTCGTGTTTCAATTTCGATCATTTGTCGCCTCTTTCTTTCTGGTATGCCACGCAGCAATACTTAACGCAAGCGAATGTGTTCGACAATGATTCATAATGTTGAGAACTGGGTTACGCTTTCGCAACATTTTCATTCGAAAATCGCGTGAGAGATAACAATTCGGGAACATTCCCCTAAAGGGAAATTAATAAGGCACTACACTATGGCTATCAGGAAACGAGATAGAGTTATGCGTCGGTTTGCCTCTTTGTTGCTGGTTTTATTTTTAAGCGCCTGTAGCGTGCTACAGGGGACGCCGCAACCCGCACCTCCCGTTGCCGACCACCCGCAGGAGATCCGCCGTAACCAGAGTAATGGGTTACAGCGAATAGGGACGGTTAGCGCGCTGGTAAGAGGCTCACCGGATGATGCGCTGGCTGAAATCCGCGACAAAGCCGTCGCGGCAAAAGCTGATTATTATGTGGTCTTATTAGTCGATGAGACCATTGTGACAGGCCAATGGTATTCACAAGCGATTTTGTATCGTAAATAACATTGGTTTGAAATTTAGTCAGCTTTACATTGCTTTGCGCCCCTATGCGTTTACCTGTGCACAATAAACCAACAGCAGGAAGCTTGAGGTTTATTATCGCGATGGAATGCCCTGCCGTGTGTAGGGGTACGAATAATGGAGCTGACGATGAAACAATCACTAGCCTTATCCTCACTGCTGCTTTCTACCGGACTGGTAGGTACTACGGCGCAGTCTGCCGAGTTCGCCAGTGCTGACTGTGTTACCGGCCTGAACGAAATAGGGCTGATATCCGTCAGTAACATTGCAGGAAATCCGCAGGATGTAGAACGTGTCGTTGCGTTAAAAGCGGATGAACAAGGTGCTTCATGGTATCGGATCATTCAAATGTATGAAGATCAGCACCCCGATAACTGGCGCGTCCAGGCCATACTCTATGCGTAACAGATTGCCGGATGGGGTAAACTTATCTGGCCTGCTTTGATGATAAGACGCGCCAGCGTCGCCATCAGGCATATTATTACCGTAATCCTCCCGTTGCCCGTAGCAGCAGATCATTCTGTACCTGTTCAGACAATCGTCGTCCACCACGTGTATCCAACATCATCTGACACCAGGCCTGCGCCACTGGCGGAGAGGCATAGCGCAACATTTGCGCCCCGCAACCGAGCAGGAAAAGCTGCTGCGTAATCTCCCGTCCCAATTCTTCAATGGGTTTACGCAGGTGTTGCTGCAACTGACGAACCATCCGATCGTAATGACGATCCTGCCCTTTGACCTCGGCAAAGGCTTCGCTGAGCATATCGTAGATACCGGGTTGTTTTGCCAGCACCCGCAATACATCAAGACACATAATATTGCCGGAGCCTTCCCAGATACTGTTTACCGGCATCTCACGGTACAGACGTGGCAGCTCACTCTCCTCGCAGTAGCCAACCCCACCCAATACTTCCATCGCCTCAGCGACAAACGGCATCCCGCTTTTGCAGACAGAATATTTCGCCGCTGGCGTAAACAACCGAGCCCACAGCGCTTCTTTGGCATCAGCGCGGCGGTCCCAGGCCCGTGCCAGCCTAAACAGTAACGCAGTCTGGCCTTCCAGTTGGAGCGCCATTCGGCTTAAGACCTGACGCATCATCGGCTGTTCAATCAATGGCTTGCCAAATACCTGTCGTTGGTGCGCATGATAAATCGCCACGGAAAAGGCACGTCGCATCATGCTATGGCTACCGAGCGCACAGTCAAAACGCGTCATACCACCCATTTTCAGGATATGGCGTATACCTTCTCCTTCTTCGCCCAGCAGCCAGCCAATAGCATCATGGAATTCGACTTCGCAGCTGGCATTGGAGCGGTTGCCTAACTTATCTTTCAGCCTCTCGAGACGGATAGCATTACGTTGACCATCGGGTAAAAATCGCGGTACAAAAAAGCAGGATAATCCCCCCTTTGCCTGCGCCAGCACCAAATGGGCATCGCTTTGCGGCACAGAGAAAAACCACTTATGTCCCACCAACCGATACGAGCCGTCTGCGAGGCGTTCCGCCTGGGTGGTATTGCTCAACACATCTGAGCCCCCCTGTTTCTCGGTCATTCCCATACCGATCAGCAGCCCACGCTTTTGCCCACCAGGCAATAAATGCGAGTCATAACGGTCGCTTAGCAGCGGCGTAAACCAGTCGTGAAATTGTGAAGGTAGCATCTGCAGTAACAGCGGCGTGGCGGCAAAAGTCATGGTTACCGGACACAACGTGCCTGCTTCCACCTGCGCATGCAGCATGAAACGCGCCGCGCGGGCAACAAATGTTCCCTGCCGCGCTTCGTCTTCCCAGGCAAGGTTATGCACGCGGTTGGCGCACAGCCCCTGCATCAGCAAATGCCAGGCAGGATGAAAACGCACATCGTCCAGTCGCTGCCCCTGCGGATCGTAGCGCAAAAGCTCGGGTGGAAAAGCATTAGCCAGGCGACCCAGTTCGAGCGACTCCGCGGTACCTAGCTGCTGGCCAATACTCGCCAACACATCGCTGTCCCAGCCCGCCCCTTCGCGGATAACCGCTTCGCACAGGGCGCCATCGGACAGGTATAAGTTGCTGTTATTGAGCGGTACAGGTTGGTTAAAAACGGTATGCGTTTGCCAGTGCATTGTGTTTCCCTCCGTCAATGGCCGTGGCCTTAAGTATGGCCAGCCAGACAAGAGAGTGCCTGGGATGAAGGTCACAAAAAAGCCATCCCAGGGGATGGCTTGAGAGAAATTGAGAATGAATTAGCCGCGCTGACGAACGGCCTCAAACAGGCAGATGCCGGTCGCGACTGAAACGTTTAGCGACGAAACGCTCCCTGCCATCGGGATACTGATCAGTTCGTCACAATGTTCGCGGGTCAGACGACGCATTCCTTCGCCTTCAGCCCCCATGACCAGCGCCATACGTCCGGTCATTTTGCTCTGATAGAGAGTATGGTCGGCTTCGCCAGCGGTGCCCACAATCCAGATATTCTCTTCCTGCAGCATTCGCATCGTGCGCGCCAGGTTAGTTACGCGGATCAGCGGTACGCTTTCAGCCGCGCCACAGGCCACTTTTTTCGCCGTCGCATTCAACTGTGCGGAACGATCCTTCGGTACGATAACCGCATGTACACCAGCAGCATCCGCGCTACGCAGGCATGCGCCCAGGTTATGCGGATCGGTGACGCCATCGAGGATCAAAAAGAACGGCTGATCGAGCGCAGCAATCAGATCCGGCAGATCGTTCTCCTGATACTGACGACCCGGCTTCACGCGCGCAATAATCCCCTGATGTACCGCACCCTCGCTTTTCTCATCCAGGAACTGACGGTTAGCCAACTGAATGACAACGCCCTGCGCTTCCAGTGCATGGATCAACGGCAGCAGGCGTTTATCTTCACGGCCTTTGAGAATAAAGACGTCCTGGAAGCGCTCAGGCGCACGTTCCAGCAGAGCCTGCACCGCGTGGATGCCGTAAATCATTTCACTCATGAATGTACTCGTTAATAGTTTGTGCGTAACGCCGGGCAACATAATAGTTGCCCGACTTACAGTTTATGGCTGTTATTGTGCGACGTTCTTTTTCGCCGCACGTTTAGCTTTGGTGGCGGCAGCGATTTTACGCGTTTTTGCCGATGGCTTTTTCGCTTTTTTATCGCCTTTCTTCTCAGCCGTTTTTTTATCCGCCTGAGGTTTGGCTCTGCCTTTCTTCTCGCCGCGGAATGCGCTGTCCGGCTCGAAATTCACCTTTTTGCCCATTTGACGACGTTTACCGGTAGTTTTACCTGCATCGCCTTTTTTAGCTTTTTCGCGTGCGGTTTTGCCCTCATTGCGCGGCGCACGTTCGCTGGAGATCAAACTGAAATCGATTTTACGCTCGTCCATGTTGACCGCTTCCACGCGAACTTCCACACGATCGCCCAGGCGATACATCTGACCGCTTGACTCACCCGTCAGACGCTGCCCAACCTGGTCAAAGCGATAGTAGTCGTTATCCAGGGAGGAGACATGCACCAGACCGTCGATAAACAGTTCGTCAAGACGGACAAAGAAGCCAAACCCGGTCACGCTGGCAATTACGCCTTTAAAGACGTTACCCACCTGATCCAGCATGAAGTCACACTTCAGCCAGTCAGAGACGTCGCGCGTAGCTTCGTCAGCACGGCGTTCGGCCATCGAACAGTGCTGGCCCAGTTGCAGCATCTCTTCCATTGAATAATGATAGCCACCGGTTTCCGTGGTGTTGCCTTTATGGCCCTGCTCCTGCGCCAGCAAATATTTAATTGTACGATGCAAAGAGAGATCCGGGTAACGACGAATCGGCGAGGTAAAGTGCGCATAAGATTGCAGCGCCAGACCAAAGTGACCCCGGTTTTCTGGATCGTAAATCGCCTGCTTCATCGAGCGCAGCAGCATAGTTTGCAGCATTTCCGCGTCAGGACGGTCGGCAATCGACTCCAGCAATTCAGCGTAATCGCGCGGCTCGGGTTTATTGCCGCCAGGCAGTTCCAGGCCCAGTTCGGCCAGTACGGAACGGAAGGAGGTAATCGCTTCGGTCGTCGGCTTATCGTGAATACGGAACAAGGCTGGCTCTTTGGCTTTCTCAACGAATCGCGCCGCTGAGATGTTCGCCATGATCATGCACTCTTCAATCAGCTTGTGCGCGTCGTTACGTTGCGTCTGTTCGATACGTTCAATACGACGTTCAGCGTTGAAAATAAACTTCGCTTCTTCACTTTCAAACGAGATACCGCCGCGTTCTTCCCGGGCTTTATCCAGCACTTTGTAGAGATTATGCAGCTCTTCAATATGTTTCACTAACGGCGCATACTGCTCGCGCAGTTCCTGATCGCCCTGCAGCATGTGCCAGACTTTGGTGTAGGTCAGACGCGCATGGGAACTCATTACCGCTTCGTAGAATTTAAAGCCGGTTAACCGACCTTTCGACGAAATGGTCATTTCGCACACCATACACAGACGGTCTACCTGCGGGTTCAGCGAACACAATCCGTTAGACAGCACTTCCGGCAGCATCGGGACAACCTGCGACGGGAAGTAGACAGACGTGCCACGGCTGCGCGCTTCCTGATCCAACGGAGTCGGCGGGCGGACGTAATAGCTTACGTCAGCAATCGCCACCCATAAACGCCAGCCGCCGCCGCGTTTCTTCTCGCAGTAAACCGCATCGTCGAAGTCACGCGCATCTTCGCCATCAATAGTGACCAGCGGGAGATCGCGTAGATCGACACGCCCGACTTTCGCCTCTTCCGGCACTTCTTCTTTCAGCCCGGCAACCTGTTTTTCGACTGCCTGCGGCCAGATATACGGGATTTCATGGGTACGCAGGGCCATATCAACAGCCATGCTGGTGCCCATGTTGTCGCCCAATACTTCAACGATTTTACCCACCGCTTTGGTGCGACGGGTTGGACGCTGGGTCAGCTCAACCACGACCACAAAGCCCATACGCGCCCCCATCACCTCTTCCGGCGGAATAAGGATATCGAAGCTCAGGCGGCTATCGTCCGGGACGACAAACCCGACCCCAGCGTCGGTGAAGTAGCGGCCGACAATCTGGCTGGTTTTCGGCACCAGTACGCGCACAATACGCGCTTCGCGACGACCTTTACGGTCCGCGCCCAGCGGCTGCGCCAGCACCTGATCGCCATGAATGCAGGTTTTCATCTGCTCGCTGGACAGGTACAGGTCATCTTTGCGGCCTTCAACGCGCAGAAAGCCGTAGCCATCACGGTGGCCAATAACGGTACCTTTCAGCAGGTCAAGACGTTCCGGCAGCGCGTAGCACTGACGACGAGTGAAGACCAGTTGCCCGTCACGCTCCATCGCGCGCAGGCGACGACGCAGCGCTTCTTGCTGTTCTTCACCTTCAATGTTGAGTTCAGCGGCCAACTCATCGCGGTTGGCCGGTTTTTCACGTTTAGTTAAATGTTCGAGGATAAATTCCCGGCTCGGGATAGGGTTCGCGTATTTTTCAGCTTCGCGTTCCTGGAAAGGATCTTGTGACATCTCGGTTCCTCCGTTGTCAGCTCTGATGAAGATTTTCGTCACTCCACCAGCAATAATTTATAAAGCGGTTGATTTTCTTCAACCAAATCAGCAAGTGTGTAGTTGTCCAGTTCCGTGAGAAAACTTTGCACTGCTTTAGAAAGCGCCTGTTTGAGTCGGCAGGCAGGGGTTATGTGGCAAAACTCGCTGCTACAGTTGACCAGCGATAAGGGTTCCAGCTCGCGAACCACATCACCAATATCAATATCCTTAGCGGGTTTACCCAGGCGGATACCGCCATTTTTTCCTCGAATAGCAGTAACAAAGCCCGCCCGGCTAAGTTGATTGATTATTTTGACCATATGATTACGGGACACGCCGTAGACTTCTGTCACCTCAGAAATACTGGTCATACGTCCTTCGGGAAGTGACGCCATGTAGATTAGCGCACGTAATCCGTAATCGGTGAAACTTGTTAACTGCACATCAACCTCAGGAAAAGGGATAAAACGGATAAACCTGGTGGTATTAATTATATTGATGATAAACCAGCCACCAGCCAGGTCGCTAATTTATTTCAGTTCGGGAAGGAAAAAAGCGAGGAACTTACGTGATTTTAAGCCGGATTCTAATGCAAAACGCATCATCCGGCCTAAGATAGTGCAAGCGCAGCGCCATTCGACGCTACGCCATAACCAGAATTATGCGTCGAACGGGTCGCGCAGGATCATGGTTTCAGTACGGTCTGGGCCAGTTGAGATAATATCAATCGGCACACCGGTCAGTTCTTCAATACGCTTGATGTAGTTCAGCGCCGCCTGCGGCAGACCACTACGTTCCTTCACGCCAAAGGTGGATTCAGACCAGCCTGGCATGGTTTCGTAAATCGGCTCGATACCTTTCCAGTCGTCAGCCGCCAGCGGGGTAGTCGTAACTTCACGGCCATCCGGCATACGGTAAGCGACACAGATTTTCACCTCTTTCAAACCGTCCAGTACGTCCAGTTTGGTCAGGCAGAAGCCAGACAGGGAGTTAATCTGTACTGCACGACGTACGGCAACAGAGTCCAGCCAACCGGTACGACGACGACGACCAGTGGTTGCGCCATACTCGTTACCTTGTTTGCACAGGAACTCGCCAACGTCATCAAACAGCTCTGTCGGGAACGGACCCGCGCCAACACGAGTAGAGTAAGCTTTGATGATACCCAGCACGTAATCCACATAACGTGGGCCCAGGCCGGAGCCAGTCGCCACGCCACCCGCGGTGGTGTTGGAGGAGGTGACGTACGGATAAGTACCGTGGTCGATATCCAGCAGCGTACCCTGCGCGCCTTCGAACATGACGAAATCGCCACGCTTACGCGCCTGGTCCAGCAGATCGGAAACATCAACAACCATAGAAGTCAGGATGTCGGCAATCGCCATCACATCATCCAGCACTTTCTGGTAGTCAACCGCTTCGACTTTATAGAAATTCACCAACTGGAAGTTGTGATATTCCATCACTTCTTTCAGTTTTTCAGCGAAGGTTGCTTTATCAAACAGATCGCCAACGCGCAGACCGCGACGAGCCACTTTATCTTCATAAGCCGGGCCGATACCGCGACCGGTAGTACCGATCGCTTTCTCGCCACGCGCTTTCTCACGAGCGTTATCCAACGCAACGTGATAATCAAGGATCAGCGGACAAGCTTCAGACAGCAGCAGGCGCTCGCGAACCGGGATACCACGATCTTCCAGCCCTTTCATTTCTTTCATCAGCGCGGACGGAGACAGTACAACACCGTTACCGATGATGCTGATGACATTCTCGCGAAGAATACCTGATGGAATAAGATGGAGGACGGTTTTTTCACCGTTGATTACGAGAGTATGGCCTGCGTTGTGTCCACCCTGGTAGCGCACAACATATTTAGCCCGTTCAGTCAGAAGATCGACGATCTTCCCTTTACCTTCGTCACCCCATTGGGTGCCCAGTACGACGACGTTGTTACCCATTTTTCAAAATCACCGTTTGCTTAAAAATGGATTCTACCACCGCTTTTTCAGATATACAGCACTTTTTGCATGCTAAAATCCGCAAATTAGGCTACTTATTGATCAGCCAATCGTTTTCCTCAACATGTAGTAGACCACAACGCCCGCAACCACAAGACCTCCACCAAAACGACGCAAAGTATTTTCGGGGAGTTGCGCCATCGCGGAGATCATTTTCTTCCATGCGCCGGGATAAAGCATCGGACCCAGACCTTCCAGCACCAAAACCAGCGCGAGTGCCAGCAAAATTGTTGAATTCATCCATCGTCCTTATATAAAAAGAAAACCACCGCATCCCTGGGGACGCCGGTGGTTTTGCTGGTTTAAAACCGCTGAAACTATTTTAGCGTGTCGCGGTATTCGGTGTCTTCATGTAGCGGAAGAAATCGCTGTCCGGGCTCATGACCATCACGTCCTGGTTACCTTCGAAGCTCTTCTCATATGCACGCAGGCTACGAATGAAGGCGTAGAAGTCAGGATCCTGGCTGAACGCGTCGGCAAACAGTTTAGCGGCTTCTGCATCGCCTTCACCGCGCATAATGCGGCCCTGACGCTCAGATTCTGCCAGCGTTTTCGTTACTTCGTAATCCGCCGTTGCACGCAGTTTTTCCGCTTCTTCCTGACCTTGTGAACGATGGCGACGCGCTACCGCTTCACGCTCAGCGCGCATACGGTTGTAGATAGCCTCAGATACTTCCGCAGGCAGGTTAATTTGCTTAATACGCACGTCAACCACTTCGATCCCCAACGCCGCCATACTGTTCGGGTTGATGACCGGTACTTTACCGTTCGTTTCAGCCTGAACACGCTCAGCCGCTTCGGCAATCGCACTATCCGCCGCCGGCGTCGCGACTTCATCTTCCGTACCAGCAGAACCGGAGTTCAGCGCGTCACGGACTTCCAGAGTCAGACGACCACGGGAATCGGTAACGATGTCTTTCACGTCGAGACGACCGATTTCAGAACGCAGACGGTCAGAGAACTTACGTTTCAGCAGGACTTCTGCCTGAGAAACATCGCCACCGCCCGTTGCCAGGTAGTAACGGCTAAAGTCACTGATGCGCCACTTGATGTAGGAGTCAACAATCAGGTCTTTCTTCTCTTTGGTGACAAAGCGATCGGCCTGGTTGTCCATGGTCTGAATACGCGCATCCAGCATCTTCACTGATTCAATAAACGGAATCTTGAAGTGCAGGCCAGGTGCAACGACCAGCGGCTTGTTTTCATCGTCACGCAGAACTTTACCAAAGCGCAGCGTAATACCGCGCTCGCCTTCTTTGACCACAAAGACAGACATGAACAGAACTACCAGAACGATGATGATAATCGCAATAACTGACTTACGCATCGTTATTCCCCCTGACGCTGGTAGTCGTTACGCTGCGCGTTCGCGCGGCGTTGGTCCATAATATCGCCCTGACTGGTGGACGAGGTGTTGCTTGCTCCAGTGCTGGAGGTCGTCGCTGGCGGCAGACGCAGCAGGTTTGAACTGCTGTCACTCTTTGCTGCTGGCGCACTACCGCCTTTCAGCATTTGATCCAGCGGCAGAACCATCAGATTGCTGCCCTTATCGTTAACCAGGACTTTGCGGGTATTGCTCAGCACTTTTTCCATGGTCTCGATATACAGACGCTCGCGAGTAATTTGCGGCGCGGCTTTATATTCCGGCAGAATTTTCGCGAAGCGCGCCACTTCACCCTGAGCTTCCAGGATGGTTTGCGTTTTGTAAGCACGCGCTTCTTCCAGAATACGCTGCGCCTGACCGTTCGCACGCGGCTGAACTTCGTTGGTGTACGCTTCCGCTTCACGGATGTACTGCTGTTCGTTTTCGCGCGCGGCAATCGCATCGTCAAACGCAGCTTTTACCTCTTCCGGCGGACGTGCGGCCTGGAAGTTGACGTCCAGCAGGGTGATACCCATGTTGTACGGACGGATCGTTTCTTCCAGTTCACGCTGGGTATCGCTACGAATAACGGTACGCCCTTCGGTCAGGATACGGTCCATAGTGTACTTCCCGATAACGCCACGTAGTGCGCTGTCGGTTGCCTGACGCAGGCTGTCATCCGCGCTGGTTACGCTAAACAGGTAACGCTGCGGATCGGTCACGCGGTACTGCACGTTCATTTCAACGCGCACAACGTTTTCGTCAGATGTCAGCATGACGCCAGATGCGGCAAGTTCACGCACGGCTTCAACGTTGACCGGAGTCACTTCGTCGATAAAGGTCGGTTTCCAGTTCAGACCCGGCTCAACCAAATGGCTGAATTTACCGAAGCGTGTCACCACGCCGCGTTCCGCTTCTTTAATGGTGTAGAAACCGCTGGCCGCCCAGATTATGACGATAGCGGCCGCAGCGATAGTAAAGACCCGGCCGCCCAGTTGCGGACGCGGGCCTTGCGATGAACTACCGCCGCCAGAACCAGTACCTTTACCGCCGCCCAGACCACCGAGCTTTTTGCTCAGTTTGCGGAAGATATCATCCAGATCGGGAGGTCCCTGATCGCGCCCACCTTTGTTTCCATTTCCCTCAGGGTTGCCGCCAGGTTTGCTGCTTCCCCACGGGTCGCGGTCTTGTCCGTTATTACCGGGCTGATTCCACGCCATTTTTGTGCTCCATATTTGTTATGCGATGCTATACCTGCGTCTTTTGTGCTGCCGATGCGTTGGCTACGCAAAATCCACAAGGTATAGAGGCGAAAAAATCTTCAGGCCATATCCGTCAGATCAGACAACATAGTCTTCCAGTGCCGGTTCTTGTTTACAGAGGCGACGCCAGTCTACGATCGGCATACGAACCTGCAGACCTACGCTGCCGTCCTCCTCCATCCACTCTTTTTCTATTGCCTGAAGTTGATAAAACCGGCTTCTCAGACGCCCTTCCTGCGGCGGCAAACGCAACGTATGCTGCGCCACCTCACCGGAAAGCCGCTCAGTCAAAGCCTGAAAAAGCTGTGGTATACCTATTCCCGTTTGCGCTGAAACCCAAACGCGAATGGGTTTATTCTCTTCATCTCTGTCGATACGCGGTTCAAAGTCATCCAGCATATCGATTTTATTCATCACCAGCAGGGTCGGGATCTCATGCGCATCGATCTCCTCAAGCACCGTATCGACGGCCTCGATGTTTTCTTGCACACGAAAATCTGCTGCATCAATAACGTGCAGCAGCAATGTCGCCTGACGTGTTTCCTGCAAGGTGGCTTTAAATGCCGCCACCAGGTCGTGCGGTAAGTGACGGATAAACCCTACGGTATCCGCCAGCACGGTTTCACCGACATCCGCGACGTCGATCCGCCGCAGGGTCGGGTCCAGGGTCGCAAACAGTTGATCCGCTGCGTAGACCCGGGCTTCAGTTATCTGGTTGAACAGGGTGGATTTTCCGGCGTTGGTATATCCCACCAGTGATACGGTCGGGACATCCGCTTTCTTACGCGACTGTCGCCCCTGCTCACGTTGCTTTTCAACTTTTTCCAGGCGCGACTGTATCTGCAAAATGCGATTACGCAGCAAACGACGGTCGGTTTCGAGCTGGGTTTCACCCGGACCGCGCAAACCAATCCCGCCCTTTTGCCTTTCAAGGTGGGTCCAGCCACGGACCAAACGCGTAGCCATATGGCGCAGTTGCGCCAGCTCAACCTGCAACTTACCCTCATGGGTTCGCGCACGCTGGGCAAAAATATCCAGAATAAGACCAGTCCTGTCGATAACCAGACACTGGCACAATTGTTCCAGGTTACGTTCCTGGGCAGGGCTTAGAGCATGATCAAAAATCACCACCGCAGCGCCAGTCGCTTTTACGGCTTCGGCAATTTCGATTGCCTTGCCTTCACCAACAAAATACTTCGGGTGCGGTGCTTTACGGCTCCCGGTAATCACCTGCATTGCTTCGACACCGGCGGAAGAGACCAGAGATTCAAACTCCTGGAGGTCTTCCATATCTTTGTCTTGCGAAAAATAGATGTGTACCAGTACCGCCTGCTCACCGGCATCATAACGGTCAAACAAGCGTCAACCCCTTAATATGTATCAACGGGGAACGCAGGTTCGCTGGCTCCCCGTATGTAAAACAGCAATCAACCTTATTCGGTTTCTTCGCTGTCCTGTTGCGCAGATGAACCTTGCGCGTTGCTACCGTGATGGTAGTTGCTGCCAGTGCCGCCGGTGGCATTATTGCTGTGATGGGAAACCGGGCGAGACGGGACAACAGTAGAAATCGCGTGCTTATAAACCATCTGGCTGACCGTGTTTTTCAACAGGATCACGAACTGATCAAAAGACTCGATTTGACCTTGCAGCTTAATACCATTCACCAAATAAATAGAAACTGGAACACGTTCCCGACGCAGTGCGTTCAGGAACGGATCTTGTAAAGATTGCCCCTTAGCCATTCTCTCTTTTCCTTATATGCTTATTTGTACTTTGAACCTTTCGATTCTGAAAAATTGCGCACGATACGTTTCAATTGTACACATTCAGTTCGCGATAGCACCAACAACCTGTAATACTTCGTTTCGCGCCTGGTCAGGCTTTTCACTGTCAAGCCAGTGCACCCCTTCCCAACCACGCAACCAGGTCACCTGCCGCTTCGCCAACTGCCTCGTGGCGCAAACACCTCTATAAACCATTTCATCGTATGAAATTTCGCCTTCAATGTATGACCACATCTGGCGATACCCGACACAACGAATGGAAGGCAAATCCGTATGCAAATCTCCACGGGCAAAAAGCGCCCGGACTTCTGCTTCAAAACCTGAAGCTAACATCTGATGAAAACGCTGCTCAATTCGCTGATGGAGCAGTTCACGGCTCGCCGGGGCGATTGCAAACTGATGCACCTCATACGGCAAAGCATCTCCTGACGTTTGCGTCAGCTCCGTTAAAGTTTTACCCGAAATGAAAAAAACTTCCAGTGCCCGGGAAAGTCTTTGCGGATCATTTGGATGAATACGCGCGGCAGCTACGGGATCGATCTCCTGAAGCTGTCGGTGTAACGCATCCCACCCATGCTCTGCCGCCTGCTGCTCAATTCTGGCCCTGACGTCCGGGTCCGCCGACGGTAACGGCGACAGCCCTTCAAGCAAGGCTTTGAAATATAACATTGTGCCGCCCACCAGCAGCGGAATACGCCCCGCGGCGGTGATATCGGCCATCTCGGCTAACGCATCGCGGCGAAAATCCGCAGCAGAGTATGCTTGCGACGGATCGCGAATATCCAGTAATCGGTGCGGCGCGGCCTGTAATTCATCTGCATCAGGCTTGGCTGTACCGATATCCATCCCTTTGTAAATAAGGGCGGAATCAACGCTTATCAACTCTACAGGCAAAACTTTACGCAATTCAATTGCGAGCGCTGTTTTACCGGAGGCCGTTGGCCCCATTAAAAAAATCGCCTTTGGCAGGCTCGCCTTACGGGTATCACTCATGTTTCAGGGCATTCATTACCGAATGTAAATCAACAGGTTGTAACAGACCACCCGGCGGCGCCTTCACGAGTTGTGGGCAAAGCCGCTCAACATCCGCTAACAGCGTAATCGCCTGGGCCATGCTCCACTGCGGATGCTCGCTAATCAGGTTACGTGCAATCCACTGTGCAATATTGCCCGGCTCGAATACGGACTGCTGCGCCAGGTAGCCTATCAGTTCAGGAATCAAGATTTGTAAATTTTGTTGGCGTAAGGGTAAAGGCACTGCCCGGATGGTCACATGCTGCGCATCCAGTTGAAATTCAATGCCCAGATCGGCCAGTTGGCTCTGCCCTTTCTGCAGCGCCGCTTTTTCATCGGCGGTCACTTTTAGACGTAAAGGAATCAGTAATGGTTGGGCGCAAACAGCCCCCTGTCCCGGCGTTAATTGCGCCTGACGCAGCCAACGTTCCGCCACAGGTAATGCCAGTAACCGAATATGACCATCGCATTCGAGTAACGCACAGTCCGCACCGACAATCGTTAGCACCCGACCAAACCCCTGACTGTTGCCGGACAGAGGAGCCGATGGCGCTTCAGATACCGGCGCTTTACGCGTTGGAACTGGCGTCTGCAGCAGTTGCTGATAAATCTCACCCTGCTGCTTTTGATATCCAGGCTGGGCATGAGGCCAGCTGGCGCCCGCCTGACGACCACCACCGCCAGCGGGGGCAGAGTAGCGAGGTGCAGCAGCTTCACGCGCCGGAGCGGGCTCGGCAAAATGGTTACGTCCGGCTGCAACGCGGTTTTCCGGGATGTGCCGTGGGGCAGGTTCGTCGTCATCAGCCAACGGCAGCGGCGTTTCAAGCTGCTGTTGCAGAACGCTCAATACGCCCTGGTAGATAAAATCATGTACCAGACGCGACTGATGGAAACGGACTTCATGCTTGGCGGGATGCACATTAACATCCACCTGATGCGGATCGATTTCCAGATATAAAACAAATGCCGGCTGCTGATCGGCGCCCAGCTTATCTTCACAGGCCTGGCGGATAGCGTGGTTGATCAGGCGGTCACGCATCATCCTGCCATTCACGTAACAGTACTGGATTTCCGCCAGCGCCGTCGTTGTGTGGTGAGGATCGGCTACCCAGCCCCGTAGCGTCAAATCGCCATGCTGCCATTCAATCGCCAGCGCATGTTCCAGAAACGGCATACCGCAAATCGCGCCCAGACGGCGCTCTTTTTGTCCATCCGCAGCCACTGCACGGTACTGACGCACCACTTTGCCGTTGTGCGACAAATTAATCGTCACATCAAAACGCGCCAGCGCAATGCGGCGGATAATCTCATCGATATGATTAAATTCGGTTTTCTCGGTGCGCATAAACTTGCGCCGCGCCGGGGTGTTGTAGAACAGATCCAACACCTCCAGCGTGGTACCCACCGGATGCGCGGCGGGTTTAACCGTGACATCCATGTCGCGTCCTTCAGCATAGGCTTGCCAGGCTTCAGGCTGCTCTTGCGTGCGCGACGTCAGGGTTAAACGAGAGACCGAGCTAATACTGGCTAACGCTTCGCCGCGAAACCCAAGGCTCACGATGGCTTCGAGATCGTCAAGCGAGGCAATTTTACTGGTGGCATGACGCGCCAGCGCCAGCGCCAGCTCGTCTTTTTTAATCCCGCAGCCGTTGTCACGAATACGAATAAGCTTCGCGCCGCCGCGTTCGATATCAATATCAATACGCGTCGCGCCGGCATCGATACTGTTTTCCACCAGTTCTTTCACCACTGACGCAGGCCGTTCTACCACCTCGCCCGCGGCAATCTGGTTCGCCAACTGTGGCGGTAGAACCTGAATCGGCATGGCTAATCCTTAATTTGTTAACGTGTTGCCAGGCGACACGGCGCTGGCGGTTTGCGCCGGTGCGCCCTGCGGCCCGGTTTGCATCGGGTGCGCCTGGAAATAGTTACGTAATCCTTTGTAAATCGCCTCGGCCAGTTGCTGCTGGTAATCATCGCTCGCCAACAGACGCTCTTCGCTGTTGTTACTGATAAAGCCAGTTTCAACCAGCACTGACGGGATATCCGGCGAACGGAGTACCCCAAGACTGGCGTGTTCCGGCCGACGTTTATGCATTGAGCCAATACGTTCTAACTGACCGATCATGCTGGTCGCCACATCATACCCGACGCGTTGCGAATGACCGAACTGCAGATCCAGCACAGCCTGGCTGAGGTAAGGATCGGCCTGGCTGTTGGCCAGCACATCGCCCGCACCACCTAACAATTCTGATTGCTTCTCATGCTGTTCCAGCCAGCCAGCCATTTCACTGTTCGCCCGGCGGTTTGACAGTACCCAGACGGAAGCGCCAGTGGCATCCCGGTTTGGCGCGGCGTCAGCATGAATCGAAACCAGGAAGTTGGCGTTTTGTTTACGCGCAACGTCGGAACGTCCCATGACCGAGATGAAGTAATCGCCATCGCGGGTGAGGACGCCTTTAAACATCGGGTCATCATTCAGCAAACTGCGTAGTTTACGCGCCACGGCAATCGTGACATTTTTCTCACGCGTACCGCCGGGACCAATTGCGCCGGGATCCTGTCCGCCATGCCCGGCATCAATGGCGATAACCACTTTGTCGCCGCTATTGGTGCTGGCGCGCGCCGCAGGTCGCGTGGACGTATTACTGCTGGTAACCGCCGTAGTGCGATCGTTTTCCGCTTTAAACGGATTACGTGCAGGCTCGGTAGGGCGCGGGGCGACAACCGGCGCTTCGACACGTTTCGCGACCACCGGAGGCGGTGGAGGCGGTGGTGGCGCATCGGCCTTGATGGTAAACACGACGGTATAATTACCGCCGTTCTGGCGTTTTACAGCATCGGCTTTGCCGTTCTCGGTTAAATCCACCAGCAGGCGCAGAGACTGCGCGTCTTTTGGCGTACCGGAACGGATAGATTTGACCAGATTATTACCGCTAAACAGCAACGGTAATCCCTGAATCACACCGGTTTGTTTAATATCCAGCGCGACGGTTCGTTTCCCATCCTGCGAAACGGCGTATTCAGGATCGCCGATAAAACTCAGCGTAATCCGCGCCTGTTGATCGCCGTTGGAAACCTGAAGATCGGAGAGGCTGGCGGCCCCTGCCTGCGCGCACAGCAGGACCAGGGTTGCCATCAGCCAGTTTCTGATGCGATAAATCATCCCGCCACCCTTAAGGTTAATCGGCTAAACGCGCCAGCAATAAATCGCCCGATGAGGAGACTGCGCTTACGCGCGCCTCTCGACCTTGTGCCTGGTATTCGATGTGTATTTCGACGTCCGGGTCTGGCAGAACACCTTTACCTTGTTGCGGCCATTCCACCAGGCAGATGGCATCATTGGCAAAATAATCGCGGATCCCCATAAATTCCAGCTCCTCCGGGTCCGCAAGTCGATACAGATCGAAGTGATAAACCATCAAATTATCGAGCGAATAGGGTTCAACCAGCGTGTAAGTCGGGCTTTTGACATTACCTTTGTGACCTAACGCCTGCAGGAATCCCCGGCTGAAAGTGGTTTTGCCCGCTCCCAGGTCGCCGTACAAATAAATTACCGTCGCGCCGTCACAGGCTTTGGCTACCCGCAGTCCCAGGTCTAAAGTCGCCTGTTCATCAGGTAGTGGAATTACTCGATTCATCATGATAAACGTCAATCACATCAGGGTTAACAATACGCTGTAGCGTAGTAAAGAGATCGGTCGCCAGCATGCCGCGCGTACCAAAACGCGCCGCCAGCACATCCGCCGCCGCACCGTGCGCAACACATCCCGCACATGCTGCATCATACGGGGTAAGCTTCTGTCCGAGCAATGCGCCAATAATACCGGAAAGCACATCACCCATTCCGCCGCTGGCCATGCCTGCATTGCCGGTAGCAATAATACCCAACTCAGCCGGTTCAGCAGCAACAACCGTACCCGCGCCTTTCAGCACTACCACGCCTCCGTACCGTTTTACCAGACGTTGTGCACAAAGTAAGCGATCGTCTTCAATTTCTGCAATGGAACAGCCCAGCAGTCGCGCGGCTTCTCCCGGATGCGGCGTGATCACGCGATTGTGACGTTTATCGGGGTTGATTGCCAGCAGGTTGAGCGCATCGGCATCCCAGAGCATCGGTTTGCGAAAATTCTCGACCTTTTGCAGCGCTTTTTTGCCCCACTCCTGCTGACCAAGCCCAGGACCAATGACCACAACATCCGCCCACGCCAGGCTTTCATCCAGAGTCTGCGGCGTTAGCGTATCAACCATCAGTTCCGGCCTGGCGGTCAGAATCGGAGCGATGTTTTCACTGCGGGTCAGCACTTTGACCAGCCCGGCTCCTGCACGCAGCGCCGCTTCACCTGCCATACGTATTGCGCCTGCCGTCCCGTGGTCCCCGCCGATAATCACCAGCCGACCGTGGGAACCTTTGTGCGAGGTAGGTCGGCGTGGCGTCAGCCAGTGCGCAAGCTGTAGAGCATCAAAACGTTGAACTGGCGCATTCTGCCCAGCCAGCCAGTCGTCCAGCCCAAGCGCGTTAACATGTAGGCGTCCGGTGACATCGCGCGCTTTACCGGTTAACAGGCCTGGTTTGAGCGCAATAAAGGTGACGGTATGCGCCGCATTGATGACCGCACCCGGTGTCGCCCCTGTTTGCGCCAGCAGGCCGGAAGGAATATCTATCGCCACGATGGGGGCTGGGTAAGTATTGGCACGTTCAATCAATACCGAGAGAGCCTCACGCGGCGCGTGTTTTAAGCCAGTCCCTGACAGCGCGTCGATGATGACGTCCACGCTACCAGGCCAGGTAATATCCGCAGCATGAATGACGCCACCGGCGTTAAGCCAGGCATCGCGCGCCTGCTGTGCTTCCTCCGGAAGTGGTTTGTCACTCTCTTGCGCCAGCAGCGTGACCTCAAGCCCCTGCGCTTTGGCAAGCCTTGCCACTACGTAGCCATCGCCGCCGTTGTTGCCATGACCGCACAGCACCAGCCAGTGTTGAGCGTGCGGATAGGCTTCGCGGGCGACCTGAAACGCGGCCTCTCCCGCCCGTTGCATCAGTTCGTACAACGTCAGCCCTAAGCTGTCTGCCGCCTCTCGCTCCATCCGCCTGATGTCATCGGCGTACCAGATGGAGTGTGGTATACTTGCGGGGTTTTTCTTCATTGTATGGTCCGTCATGTCAGATCCCCTCGATCTCAATCAGTTAGCGCAAAATATTAAGCAGTGGGGGCTGGAGCTTGGCTTTCAGCAGGTCGGTATTGCCGATACCGACCTCAGCGAAGCGGAGCCCAAACTGCAGGCCTGGCTGGATCAACACTATCACGGCGAGATGGACTGGATGGCCCGTCACGGCATGATGCGCGCCCGACCTCACGAATTATTGCCCGGTACGCTACGTGTCATCAGCGTACGTATGAACTATCTCCCTGCCAAGGCGGCCTTTGCCAGCACGTTGAAAAACCCCTCTCTGGGTTACGTCAGTCGCTACGCGCTTGGGCGCGACTACCATAAGCTGCTGCGTAACCGCTTAAAAAAGCTGGGCGAGATGATTCAACAACACTGCGTTTCGCTGAATTTTAGACCTTTTGTCGATTCCGCGCCCATTCTTGAGCGTCCGCTGGCGGAAAAAGCCGGGCTTGGCTGGACAGGTAAGCACTCACTTATCCTTAATCGCGAAGCCGGTTCATTTTTCTTCCTTGGTGAATTACTGATCGACTTGCCCTTGCCGGTCGATAAGCCAGTAGAAGAAGGATGCGGGAAATGTGTCGCCTGTATGACCATCTGTCCCACCGGGGCCATCGTTGAACCCTACACCGTAGATGCGCGCCGTTGTATCTCTTATCTCACTATCGAACTGGAAGGCGCTATCCCTGAAGCGTTTCGTCCTTTGTTGGGGAATCGCATTTACGGCTGCGATGATTGTCAGCTCATTTGTCCCTGGAACCGCTATTCGCAGTTGACGGTCGAGGATGACTTTAGCCCACGCAAGCAGCTTCATGCTCCGGAGTTAATAGAGCTGTTTAGCTGGAGCGAAGCGTGGTTTTTAAAAGTCACTGAGGGGTCTGCCATTCGTCGTATTGGTCATCTGCGCTGGCTGCGAAATATCGCTGTTGCGTTGGGCAATGCACCCTGGGATGAAGCCGTAATTAACGCCCTGGAAAACCGTAGAGGTGAGCACCCACTTCTCGACGAACACATAGAGTGGGCGGTTGCTCAGCAAATTGAGAAGCGAAACGCCTGCGTAGTTGAGGTGCAGTTGCCGAAGAAACAACGTTTAGTCAGGGTCATCGAAAAGGGTCTACCGCGCGATGCTTAAGTCATCCACAGCTTGTGTATAAAAATAAAAACACATTGATATTCAAGAGGGAAAAAATCGTCAAGTGATCGCATTAACAATTTGAAATGATAATTAATCCAGTAATTTCAATATGTTAAAATGATACTATTAACCAGGCGAAGTTTTTTGCATTCCAGGAATAATACCCGGACCTGTGGATAAGTCTGTTTACAAGAGTATGTCAACGACGAAACAAAACGTCCCCAACGCGATTCTTCGTTGTGGATATTTTTTTTGAGGTAAGAATTTGGAGCGGGAAACGAGACTCGAACTCGCGACCCCGACCTTGGCAAGGTCGTGCTCTACCAACTGAGCTATTCCCGCATAATCTTCGTCTTTCGAACCGCTACTGCGTTGGCTGCCTTCACTCGCCTTAGTCACTTACTTCAGTAAGCTCCTGAGGACTCATTCAGTTGCCGCCTTGTCGCAATTCGAAATCCTGCGATTGGTGGTCTGTGCTTAATAAGCACTTTCAAATTTTGGAGCGGGAAACGAGACTCGAACTCGCGACCCCGACCTTGGCAAGGTCGTGCTCTACCAACTGAGCTATTCCCGCTTGGGTGCGTCTGTGCTTAACAAGCACTTTCAAATTTTGGAGCGGGAAACGAGACTCGAACTCGCGACCCCGACCTTGGCAAGGTCGTGCTCTACCAACTGAGCTATTCCCGCAAATCTGTACTGCTTTTGTTGCTGCCGTAACGCGTAATTCTCTGTCGTTACGGGAGGCGCATTATACGAGAAATCCGTTTAGCTGCAACCCCCCTAAAAGCGATTTTCTTGTTTTTTCGTTTAAGTGCTGAATTTATCGGCAAGTCGTTTAATTTAGCGACAATCCTGACTTAGTGCAAGCTCGCAGGAACGATTTTCGTAGGCCGGGTAAGGCGCAGCCGCCACCCGGCAATCCACAAAATCAAAGCTTAATAAAATGTTCGCGGTAGTAAGCCAGCTCAGCAACCGACTCACGAATATCATCCATCGCCTGATGCGTTCCCTGCTTGGTGAAGCCAGCAAGGATTTCCGGCTTCCAACGACGCGCCAGTTCCTTCAGCGTGCTGACGTCGAGATAGCGATAATGGAAATACGCTTCCAGCTCCGGCATGTATTTAAACAGGAAACGACGATCCTGACCGATGCTGTTGCCGCAGATAGGTGATTTTCCTGCCGGAACCCATTCTTGCAAAAAGGCCAGCGTGGCCAGTTCTGCTTCGCGATCGCCCATGGTGCTCGCCTTTACCCGTTCCACCAGCCCACTACCGGTATGCGTACGTACGTTCCAGTCATCCATTAATGCCAGTTGTTCGTCAGACTGGTGTACCGCAATCGTCGGTCCTTCAGCCAGAATATTTAAGTTGGCATCCGTCACCAGTGTGGCGATTTCAATAATGCGATCGCGCTCGGGATCCAGACCAGTCATCTCCAGATCGATCCAAATCAGGTTGTTTTCATTGGCACTCATGCTATTTTCCACCCTTCAGCGTCACATTCAGTGTGACTATATTCATCTAAAATTGCGTGTATCATAAATGTTTTGCCCATCATGGGCGACCAGGAGCCAGTCCGATTGAGTAAGAATAAACTCTCCAAAGGCCAACAGCGCCGTGTGAACGCCAATCACCAGCGTCGTCTTAAAACGTCCGCGGAGAAGCCCGACTATGACGACAACCTGTTTGGCGAAACTGCTGAGGGCATCGTTATCAGCCGTTTTGGCATGCATGCCGACGTGGAGTCTGCTGACGGTGATATTCACCGCTGCAACATCCGCCGCACAATTCGTTCGCTGGTTACCGGCGATCGCGTAGTCTGGCGTCCAGGTAAAGCGGCAGCAGAAGGGGTAAATGTCAAAGGCATCGTTGAGGCGGTTCACGAACGTACCTCGGTGCTCACACGTCCTGACTTTTACGATGGGGTAAAACCCATTGCCGCCAATATCGATCAGATCGTTATTGTCTCAGCCATCTTACCCGAGCTGTCGCTTAATATTATCGACCGCTATCTGGTCGCCTGCGAAACGCTACACGTTGAACCGATTATCGTACTGAATAAGATCGATCTGCTGGATGCCGAAGGTATGGCCTTCGTTAACGAACAGATGGATATCTATCGCAACATTGGCTATCGCGTGTTGATGGTATCAAGCCGCACGAAAGACGGTCTGAAACCGCTTGAAGAAGCGTTAACCGGTCGTATCAGTATTTTTGCCGGCCAGTCGGGTGTAGGTAAATCCAGCCTGCTCAATAACCTTCTCGGCCTGCAGGAAGCGATCCTGACCAACGATGTCTCCGACAACTCCGGTCTTGGGCAGCACACCACCACCGCTTCTCGCCTGTATCACTTCCCGCACGGCGGCGACGTTATCGACTCCCCTGGCGTACGCGAGTTCGGACTGTGGCATCTGGAGCCGGAACAAATCACCCATGGTTTTGTCGAATTCCATGACTACCTGGGTCATTGCAAATACCGCGACTGCAAGCATGATACCGATCCAGGCTGCGCTATCCGTGAGGCTGTAGAAAAAGGGGAAATAGCCGAAACTCGGTTTGAAAATTATCACCGCATCCTGGAAAGCATGGCGCAGGTAAAAACGCGTAAAAACTTTTCTGATACTGACAACTGACAACTAAGCTAAGCATCGCTAGAATCGTCCCCTTTTTCAGGATCCGGCCCATATGCCGGATCGGGAACAAATTATGGCCTGGAGGCTACCTTGTTAAACTCATTTAAGCTTTCGCTACAATACATTCTGCCGAAACTATGGCTCACTCGCCTGGCGGGCTGGGGTGCGAGCAAACGAGCGGGATGGCTGACCAAACTGGTGATCGATCTGTTCGTGAAATATTACAAGGTCGATATGAAAGAGGCGCAAAAGCCGGATACCGCCAGCTATCGCACCTTTAACGACTTCTTTGTTCGTCCCCTGCGCGACGAGGCTCGTCCAGTCAATACCGATCCGAATGTACTGGTCATGCCTGCCGACGGCGTGGTCAACCAGTTAGGTAACATCGAAGAAGACAAGCTGTTACAGGCCAAAGGGCACAGCTATACGCTTGAAGCGCTGCTGGCCGGCAACTACCAGATGGCGGACAAATTCCGCAACGGTACGTTTGTGACCACTTACTTATCACCACGCGATTACCACCGGGTACATATGCCATGTAACGGTATCCTGCGCGAAATGATGTACGTGCCAGGCGACCTCTTCTCTGTAAACATCCTGACAGCGCAAAACGTACCGAATCTGTTTGCCCGTAACGAACGCGTTATTTGCCTGTTTGATACCGAGTTTGGCCCAATGGTGCAAATTTTGGTCGGGGCGACTATCGTTGGCAGCATTGAAACCGTATGGGCTGGCACCATTACCCCACCGCGTGAAGGCGTAATTAAACGCTGGACCTGGCCTGAAGGCGAAAGCGAAGGGTCGGTGGCACTGCTGAAAGGTCAGGAAATGGGCCGCTTTAAGCTCGGTTCCACCGTCATCAACCTGTTCGCACCGGGCAAAGTTAACCTGGTTGAGCAATTGCAGGACCTTTCAGTCACGAAAATCGGTCAGCCAATGGCCATCTCAACCGAGACTTTCGTGACGCCAGAGGCAGAACCTGCCCCGCTGCCGAAAGAAGAGATCGAAGCAGAACACGACGCCAGCCCGCTGGTTGACGACAAAAAAGACGAAACTTAAACATAGGAATCGCTGCTGTGCGCCTGATTATCACTTTTCTGATGGCCTGGTGCCTCAGCCTGGGGGCGTACGCTGCGACGGCCCCCGACGCCAAACAACTCACCCAGGAACTGGAGCAGGCCAAGGCGGCGAAACCCGCTCAGCCAGAAACCGTCGAGGCGCTCCAGTCGGCGCTGAATGCCCTTGAAGAGCGGAAAGGCTCTCTCGAGCGCGCCGCGCAATACCAGCAGGTTATTGATAACTTCCCCAAGCTCTCCGCAACGCTACGCGCACAGCTTAGCAATCTGCGTGACGAACCGCGCAACGTACCAACCGGACTGACAACTGATGCGTTAAACCAGGAGATCCTCCAGGTCAGCAGTCAGTTGCTGGAAAAGAGTCGTCAGGCCCAGCAGGAGCAGGATCGCGCCCGGGAAATCGCCGACTCGTTAAGTCAGCTTCCTCAACAGCAAACCGATGCCCGCCGCCAACTAAATGAGCTTGAGCGGCGTATTGGTACCGCCAACGCCAATCCCGCGCAGAATCAGGCGATGCAGGCTGAGTCCGCCAAACTCAAAGCCCTGGTCGATGAACTGGAGCTGGCGCAGCTTTCCGCCAACAACCGTCAGGAACTGGCGCGTATGCGCTCAGAACTGGCGGAAAAACAGAGCCAACAGCTCGACGCCTATCTGCAGGCATTACGTAATCAACTCAACAGTCAGCGGCAGCGTGAAGCTGAGCGAGCGCTGGAGAGTACCGAACTGCTGGCGGAAAACAGCGCGGGGCTGCCCGAAGGCATTGTTGACCAGTTCAAGGTAAACCGCGAACTGTCCCAGGCCTTAAACCAGCAGGCGCAGCGTATGGATTTGGTCGCGTCGCAACAGCGTCAGGCCACCAGCCAAACGCTGCAGGTGCGTCAGGCGTTGAATACGCTGCGCGAACAGTCCCAGTGGCTTGGGGTCTCGAATATGCTGGGGGAAGCGCTACGCGCACAGGTGTCTCGTCTGCCCGAAATGCCCAAACCTCAGCAGTTAGATACCGAAATGGCGCAGCTACGCGTGCACCGTATGCGCTATGAAGATCTCCTCAATAAGCAGCCGCAACTACGCCAGATCCATCAGGCCGATGGGCAACCGCTGACCGCGGAACAGAGCAGCATCCTCAACGCCCAGTTGCGCACTCAGCGTGAATTGCTGAACTCTCTGTTACAGGGTGGCGATACGCTGATCCTTGAGCTGACCAAACTAAAAGTCTCCAATAGCCAACTGGAAGATGCGCTAAAAGAGGTCAACGAAGCGACGCACCGCTATCTGTTCTGGACGTCTGACGTCAGCCCTATCTCCCTCTCATGGCCTGTCGACATTGTTCAGGATCTGCGGCGTCTGATCTCATTAGATACCTTTAATCAGTTAGGTAAAGCCAGCATCATGATGCTGACCAGCAAAGAAACGCTACTACCGCTGTTCGGTGCGTTGGTACTGGTTGGATTTAGCCTCTATTCTCGCAAACACTTTACCCGTTTTCTTGAACGCTCGTCCGCGCGGGTGGGTAAGGTGACCCAGGACCACTTCTGGCTGACGATACGTACGGTATTCTGGTCAATACTCGTCGCCTCGCCGCTACCGGTACTGTGGGCCACCCTGGGTTACGGTTTGCAGGAAGCCTGGCCTTATCCGTTGGCCGTCGCTATCGGCGATGGCGTAACTGCCACGGTGCCCATGCTATGGGCGGTGATGATTTGCGCCACCTTTGCACGCCCTAACGGTCTGTTCATTGCCCACTTTGGCTGGCCGCGTAATCGCGTCGCGAAGGCTATGCACTATTACCTGATGAGCATCGGACTGATTGTCCCGCTGATCATGGCGGTAATTATGTTTGATAACCTCAATGACCGGGAATTCTCCGCCTCATTGGGACGCTTGTGCTTTATCCTGATTTGCGGCGCACTGGCGGTCGTGACTCTGAGCCTGAAGCGCGCCGGAATACCGCTGTATCTCGATAAAGAGGGCAACAGCGATAACATGGTCAACAGCATGCTATGGAATATGCTGATGGGCGCGCCGCTGATTGCCATCCTCGCGGCCGCAGTGGGCTATCTCGCCACATCGCAAGCTTTGCTGGCGCGTCTGGAAACGTCCGTGGCTATCTGGTTCTTGTTACTGGTGGTGTATCACGTCATCCGCCGCTGGATGCTGATCCAACGCCGCCGTCTGGCGTTCGACCGCGCCAAGCATCGACGCGCCGAAATGCTGGCGCAGCGCGCGCGGGGTGAAGAAGAACCGCCGCACTCCACCAGTCTTGAAGGCGCGATTGATGTTGATGAAAGCGAAGTGGATCTGGACGCGATCAGCGCGCAATCGCTGCGTCTGGTGCGCTCTATTCTGATGCTTATCGCCCTGCTTTCAGTCATTGTGCTGTGGTCGGAAATTCATTCCGCATTTGGCTTCCTGGAAAACATCTCGTTGTGGGATGTCACCTCTACGGTGCAAGGCGTGGAAAGCTTAGAGCCGATCACGCTGGGCGCGGTGCTCATCGCGATACTGGTATTTATCATCACCACCCAGTTAGTGCGCAACCTCCCCGCGTTGCTGGAGCTGGCGCTGCTGCAACATCTGGATTTAACCCCCGGCACCGGTTACGCCATTACCACCATTACCAAGTATTTGCTGATGCTGATTGGCGGTCTGGTTGGCTTCTCGATGATCGGCATTGAGTGGTCCAAACTGCAATGGCTGGTGGCTGCTCTCGGTGTTGGTCTGGGCTTTGGTTTGCAGGAAATCTTCGCCAACTTTATTTCCGGCCTGATTATCCTGTTTGAGAAACCGATTCGCATTGGCGACACGGTGACCATTCGCGATCTTACCGGTAGCGTGACGAAGATTAACACTCGCGCCACCACCATCAGCGACTGGGATCGCAAAGAGATTATCGTGCCCAATAAGGCCTTTATCACCGAGCAGTTTATCAACTGGTCGTTGTCAGATTCGGTCACCCGTGTGGTGTTAACTATCCCGGCGCCGTCAGAGGCTAACAGCGAGGAGGTCACGCAGATTTTGCTGACTGCCGCGCAGCGCTGTTCGCTGGTTATCGATAACCCGGCGCCAGAAGTCTTTCTGGTAGATCTGCAGCAGGGGATTCAAATCTTCGAACTGCGTATTTATGCCGCAGAGATGGGACACCGTATGCCGCTGCGCCATGAGATCCACCAGCTGATTCTGGCAGGCTTCCGCGAACACGGTATTGATATGCCATTCCCGCCGTTCCAGATGCGTCTGGAGAGCCTTGGCGGTAAACAAACAGGAAGAACGTTAAGTTCTGCGGGCAGAGCCAGCCGCCCGGCGGGAAGTTTGTAGCGCATGATTCAGGCAAGACATGCCGGATGGCGACCCGTTGGGTCTTATCCGGCCTACGAAAATGCTTCTTTGTAGGCCGGATACGCCAGGACGGTTACTCCACCGCCCACTCAGGTTCGTTGGCCATGCGACGGCTATAGTTCTGATAAATCGCCATCGCCAGCAGCGAGAAGAAGATCGGGCCGCCGGTCATCCACAATGCGCTGTTCCAGTCCCCGGCTTCAATCACCGGCTGGATGATGGTGAACACGTTGGCAAACGTCACCACCAATACCACCACGCCGGTTGTCAGTAACGTCGCCGCCCGCGTTTTAAAAATCACAAACGGCCTTTCCAGATCCGTACGCGCTTTAAAGAATGGGAAAGCCAGCGCAAGGAACAGATACGGCAGCGTCATTGAGACGTTCGCCATCAGGGTCAGTTTGTTATAAAACGCTGAGGCCGTGTCGCCGCCAAACGAAACCAGCAGGATAAACAGGCTCACCAGTAAACACTGCAACCACATTGCCGTCGTCGGCATCCCCACCGCATTCAGCCTGGTCATCGGCGCGGGCCACAATGCCTTCGGCGTTCCCTGAATAATCGCTTTCAGCGGCGAGTAGCTGAGCGTGAAAAAAGCGCCCGTATAGGCGAGGAACATAGAAAGACCGGTGATACGCGCGAACCATACGCCCAACGCCATCGCGCTTTCCGGGGAAAGGTGCAGTGCATTACCCAACGTCATCCCGAGGCTTTTCATCAGGATATAGGTGATGTTGCCGAGGTTGACCGAGCCATCACTTAATACCTGTTGCCAGTTGGTGCTAACGCCCCATAAAAATATCGCCAGTGAATAACCGACAGAAATGACAATAGCGGCAAAGACAATCCCTTTCGCGAAGTTCTTTTCTGGCTTTTCTGTTTTATCTACCAGTCCGCCCACGGCCTCAATTCCGCCGTAAGCAAAAATAGCAAACACAACAAATGACAACATTGCCAGACCGGACTGATATCCCGGATTAGGCGAGGAGATAAAATTAATATCCTGCGCAAAGTGGCCACCCGTTAATAACAAAATAGCGACACTCACTAACAACAAAACTAAATTAAGACACATTACGGCAATTCCACCTACAGCCGTAATACGGGCAATCTTATTAATCCCCCGTGAGGCCACGCAGGTCACCAGAATCATCCAGCCGACGGCGAGCAGCCCGACAACCTGCGTAGGCTCAAGCCCGGCAAAACGCCAGTGCTGCGTCATGTCTGCGCCAAATAAGAAGGTCGAAAAAGGTACCCAGACCTTTGCCGCCGTGCTGACCATCCATATCACATAGGAAGAAAACCACATAAACGTGCCGATAAACGCATAACGTGGCCCAACGCTATTATTCATCCACGAATAGATTCCCCCCTCTTCTTTCCGATAGGCGGAACCCATTTCCGCCATCATTAAAGCAAATGGAATAAAAAATAATAATGCGGAAAATATATACCATGGAATCGCGCTGTACCCCATTAAATAGAACGCGGAGGGGCTGTTAGCAAAACCAAAAACAGACGTAAATATCATAAGGATGAGACCAATCAGACTCATCTTTTTTATTGTTTGGGTCATTAAACCATCCCTTACTCTGGCAAGCGTTTCACAAACGCCGCTCACCGATTGGCACTGCTCTCATTGCAGAGTTCAGCGATAAAAAATTAACACAGAATTGATACCTGAAAGATACCAAACATCCAGATGTAAATTGTGGCTATTAGAGGGTAAATGAAAAAATATGCTACAAAGTGGCTGTTTATCCGCCACTTTGTATGGAGAGAGCGTAAATTACGCGCGATCAACGGTAAATGCGATAACCTCAGCCAGGCTTTCCGCGCCCAGCGCCAGCATCACCAGACGGTCAACGCCGAGCGCCACGCCAGAGCAATCCGGCATGCCCACTTTTAACGCTTCAAGCAGGTTGGTATCGATAGGTTGCTGTGGCAGGCCACGCGCGGCACGTTTGCGGTTATCCTGTTCAAACCGTTGCTGCTGCTCGCGCGCGTCGGTCAACTCATGGAAACCATTCGCCAGCTCAATACCTTTGTAATACACCTCGAAACGCTCAGCCACGCGGTGATCTTCGGTACTGATTTGCGCCAATGATGCTTGGCTGGCGGGGAAATGATACACAAACGTCGGTTTGTCTTTGCCGATATGCGGCTCAACGCCCATCGTGAACAGCAGTTGCAGCAACGTATCCCGATCTTCTTCAGTATCGGCGATATTGCTGAGATCCAGCTTAGCCGCCACTTCCCGCAGTTGGGTTTTGTCTGCAGACAGTGGATCTATCTCCAGATGGCGCTGGAAGGCCTGCTGATAAGAAAGGCTTTCCGCCGGAGAGCAGTCCAGCACCTGCTGGAGCAAATCATCCACTTCATTCATCAGGCGATACATATCGTAGTGGGGACGATACCACTCAAGCATGGTGAACTCAGGGTTATGATGACGTCCCATCTCTTCATTGCGAAAGCTGCGGCACAGTTGATATACCGGGCCACATCCTGCCACCAGCAGGCGCTTCATGTGATATTCCGGACTGGTCATTAAATAGAGATTCATTCCCTGGGAATGTCCAGGGCCGACGAAACGTGTTTCGAACGGGAACAGATGGATGTCCGTTACCGTTGCCTGACTCATACAAGGGGTCTCAACCTCAAGCACGCCACGATCGGCAAAAAAGCGGCGAATCTCCGCTATAATTGCTGCACGTTTTAACAGATTGGGGATGGACGCGCTCGGCTGCCAGGTTGCCGTTTCGCTCATGGTTGTTTCTCCGATTTAAGACAAGGGCACGAAGTCTACTCGTATCGCGCTAACGAGACAAATTTCCCGCGGTAGTAATCAGCACTGGCAATCAGGTAAAAAAAGCGACATTGGGTGGTTTAGTAATTAAATTAATCAAATTCAATGATAATTCCCCCCTTTGACACGCTAAAAAAATCGAACACGTCAAATTTCCCGCACATCCCTAAGACTATACTATTGTACCTATAAAGGAGCAGTGGAAACGCGTTCATAACCTGTTTGAAGCCGATGAAGCATCTGAGTTCAGGCGGGGATGAAATAACAACAATCTGGAGGAATGTCGTGCAAACCTTTCAAGCCGATCTTGCCATTATAGGCGCCGGTGGCGCGGGATTACGTGCTGCAATTGCTGCCGCACAAGCAAATCCCAACGCTAAAATCGCACTGATCTCAAAAGTGTACCCAATGCGCAGCCATACCGTTGCTGCCGAAGGCGGCTCTGCTGCTGTCGCGCAGGATCATGACAGCTTTGACTACCATTTTCACGATACGGTAGCAGGCGGAGACTGGCTATGTGAGCAGGATGTCGTGGATTACTTTGTCCACCACTGCCCAACTGAAATGACGCAACTCGAACAATGGGGCTGCCCATGGAGCCGTCGTGAAGACGGTAGCGTCAACGTACGTCGCTTCGGCGGCATGAAAATCGAGCGTACCTGGTTTGCCGCGGATAAAACCGGCTTCCACATGCTGCATACGCTGTTCCAAACGTCTTTGCAGTTCCCACAGATTCAGCGCTTTGACGAACACTTCGTTCTCGATATCCTGGTTGACGATGGTCATGCTCGCGGCGTCGTCGCGATGAACATGATGGAAGGCACGCTGGTGCAGATCCGTGCTAACGCAGTGGTAATGGCAACGGGCGGCGCAGGTCGCGTTTACCGTTACAACACCAACGGCGGCATCGTAACCGGCGACGGTATGGGCATGGCGCTGAGCCACGGCGTTCCGCTGCGTGATATGGAATTCGTTCAGTATCACCCGACGGGTCTGCCAGGCTCCGGTATCCTGATGACTGAAGGCTGCCGTGGTGAAGGTGGTATTCTGGTCAACAAAAATGGCTACCGTTATCTGCAAGACTACGGCATGGGTCCGGAAACCCCACTGGGCGAGCCGAAAAACAAATATATGGAACTCGGTCCGCGCGACAAAGTTTCTCAGGCTTTCTGGCACGAATGGCGCAAAGGCAACACCATTTCCACTCCGCGTGGCGATGTGGTTCACCTCGACCTGCGTCACCTCGGCGAGAAAAAACTGCTCGAACGTTTACCGTTCATCTGCGAACTGGCGAAAGCCTACGTGGGTGTCGATCCGGTTAAAGAACCGATCCCGGTACGTCCGACCGCGCACTACACCATGGGCGGTATCGAAACCGATCAGCACTGTGAAACCCGCATTAAAGGTCTGTTCGCTGTCGGCGAATGTTCCTCTGTTGGTCTGCATGGCGCTAACCGTCTGGGCTCTAACTCCCTGGCGGAACTGGTGGTCTTCGGTCGTATGGCTGGCGAACAGGCTGCGGAACGTGCTGCAACGGCTGGCGCTGCAAACAGTGCCGCGCTTGATGCACAGGTTGCCGGTATTGAAAAACGTCTGAAAGATCTGGTTAACCAGGAAGGTAACGAAAACTGGTCTAAGATCCGTGACGAAATGGGGATCTCCATGGAAGAAGGTTGCGGTATCTACCGTACGCCGGAACTCATGCAGAAAACCGTTGATAAGCTGGCTGAGCTGCAGGAGCGCTTCAAGCGCGTGCGTATCACTGATACCTCCAGCGTCTTCAACACCGACCTGCTGTACACCATCGAACTGGGTCACGGTCTGAACGTTGCTGAATGTATGGCGCACTCCGCTCTGGCGCGTAAAGAATCCCGCGGCGCGCATCAGCGTCTGGATGAAGGCTGCACCGAGCGTGACGACGTGAACTTCCTCAAACACACCCTCGCCTTCCGCGATGCTGACGGCACGACTCGCCTGGAATACAGCGACGTGAAAATCACCACTCTGCCACCGGCTAAACGTGTTTACGGTGGCGAAGCGGAAGCAGCCGATAAGAAGGAGAAGGCGAATGGCTGAGATGAAAAACCTGAAAGTTGAGGTGGTGCGCTATAACCCGGAAACCGATACCGCGCCGCACAGTGCTTTCTACGAAGTTCCTTACGATGAAACCACGTCTCTGCTCGATGCGTTGGGCTACATCAAGGATAACCTGGCGCCGGACCTGAGCTATCGCTGGTCCTGCCGTATGGCAATCTGCGGCTCCTGCGGCATGATGGTCAACAACGTGCCGAAGCTGGCGTGCAAAACCTTCCTGCGTGATTACACCAACGGTATGAAGGTTGAAGCGCTGGGCAACTTCCCGATTGAGCGCGATCTGGTCGTCGATATGACGCACTTTATCGAAAGCCTGGAAGCGATCAAACCGTACATCATCGGTAACCCGCGTACACCGGATCAGGGTCCAAACACCCAGACTCCGGCGCAGATGGCGAAGTATCATCAGTTCTCCGGTTGCATCAACTGTGGTCTGTGCTACGCCGCGTGCCCGCAGTTCGGCCTGAACCCTGAGTTCATTGGACCGGCTGCGATTACGCTGGCGCATCGTTACAACGAAGATAGCCGCGACCACGGTAAGAAAGAGCGTATGGCTCAATTGAATAGCCCGAACGGCGTCTGGAGTTGTACTTTCGTGGGCTACTGCTCCGAAGTCTGCCCGAAACACGTCGATCCGGCTGCGGCCATTCAGCAGGGTAAAGTTGAAAGTTCAAAAGACTTTCTTATCGCAACCCTGAAACCACGCTAAGGAGTGCAACATGACGACTAAACGCAACGCCTATGTGCGGCCAATGACGTCCACCTGGTGGAAGAAACTGCCGTTTTATCGCTTTTACATGCTGCGTGAAGGCACAGCCGTTCCGGCTGTCTGGTTCAGTATTGAACTGATCTTCGGCCTGTTTGCGCTTAAGCACGGTGTGGAATCCTGGGCTGGCTTTGTCGGGTTCCTGCAGAACCCGGTGGTGGTGATCCTTAACATCATCGCCCTGGCAGCCGCGCTGCTGCATACCAAGACCTGGTTTGAGCTGGCGCCGAAAGCGGCCAACATCATCGTAAAAGACGAAAAAATGGGGCCAGAGCCAATCATCAAAGGGCTTTGGGCGGTTACTGTGGTTGCGACAGTAGTAATACTGTTTGTTGCCCTGTTCTGGTAAGGAGTCCGGAATGATTAATCCAAATCCAAAACGCTCTGACGAACCCGTATTCTGGGGCCTGTTTGGTGCAGGCGGTATGTGGAGCGCAATCATTGCGCCGGTGATGATTCTGCTGGTAGGCATTATGCTGCCGCTGGGCTTTGTTCCTGATGCCTTCAGCTATGAACGCGTCCTGGCATTCGCTCAGAGCTTTATCGGTCGCGCATTCCTGTTCCTGATGATCGTCCTGCCGCTGTGGTGCGGTTTACACCGTATGCATCACGCGATGCATGACCTGAAAATCCACGTGCCTGCTGGCAAATGGGTATTCTACGGACTGGCAGCTATCCTGACCGTTGTAACGGCCATTGGTATCCTGACCATCTAATTGCATGCGTTAACTATCAGGCCCGCCATTGGCGGGCCTTTTTATTTGTGCAGAGCCCCAGCCAACCAACGGGAAAACTCACGCATTGCAGATGTCTCCGGTCGGGATTGCAAACGCGTTATCCAATAGCTCCCCAGATCAATCTGCGTTAGAAACGGTTGAACGATACGTTCACTACCAAGCAGATGAGTGAACATTCTTACCGGGGCAATCGCCACCCCGATCCCCGCCTGCGCGGCCTCCAGCATTGTGACGGACGAATCAAACACCACCACGTTGTGCGTCGGTGACGGAGGCGCTTCTCCGGCGGCCTGCATCCAAAGCGTCCACTCATCTCGCCGATAAGAGCGTAATAACGGGAATTTCAGGAGGTCTGCAGGTACCTTGATCTGTGCGGCTAATTCTGGCGAGCAAAGCGGGGACATCAGCGCGCTACACAAATATTGTGCATCGGTATCGTGCCAGGCACCTCCTCCGTAGCGAATGGTATAGTCCAGTCCCTCGGCGGCGGGATCCACGCGGTTATTGTGGGTTGAAATATGCAAATCAATATGCGGATAACTACGCTTAAAGTCGCTGAGCAGAGGAAAAAGACAACCGACCGCAAAGGTCCCCACCACTCCGATTTTAAGTTTTTCCTGGGTTTTTTTAGTAGCAAAACGATCCAGCATCCCCGCCATACGATCGAAAGAATCATTAAGTACAGGTAACAGACTTTCCCCTTCTGTCGTCAGCATTAACCCACGGGAGCCGCGCACAAACAGCTGACAATTTAGCTGCTGTTCCAGCGCTTTGACATGCTGGCTGATGGCAGAATGCGTCACGTTGAGCTCAATCGCAGCGCGGGTAAAGCTAAGGTGTCTGGCCGCGGCTTCAAAAGCTCGCAGTGAGTTAAGAGGAATATAGCTACGCGTCATCATCCGGCCTGTTAGAAAAACTTATATCTGCTGCTAAATTTAACCGTTTGTCAACACACTGCAAATCAAACAAACTGATTGCGTCTGACGGGCCCGGACACCCTTTCGCTTTTTATTACGGAACTGATTTCATGATGAAAAAATCGTTATGCTGCGCGTTGCTGCTGACAGCCTCTTTCTCCACGTTTGCCGCCGCAAAAACAGAACAACAGATTGCCGATATCGTAAACCGTACCATCACACCGCTGATGCAAGAACAGGCTATTCCGGGTATGGCCGTGGCAATTATCTACCAAGGAAAACCCTATTACTTTACCTGGGGGAAAGCCGATATCGCCAATGACCGCCCCGTCACCCGGCAAACGCTGTTTGAGCTTGGATCGGTAAGTAAGACGTTTAACGGTGTGCTGGGCGGCGATGCTATCGCCCGTGGTGAAATTAAGCTCAGCGATCCGGTCACCCAATACTGGCCCGAATTAACTGGCAAACAATGGCAGGGTATCAGCCTGCTGCACCTGGCCACCTATACGGCGGGTGGTCTGCCGCTTCAGGTACCTGACGACGTTACAGATAAAGCGGCATTACTGCGCTTTTATCAAAACTGGCAGCCGCAATGGGCCCCGGGTGCTAAACGCCTGTATGCTAACTCCAGTATTGGTCTGTTTGGCGCACTGGCGGTGAAACCTTCAGGAATGGGCTATGAAGAGGCGATGACCAAACGCGTCCTGCAACCATTAAAACTGGCGCATACCTGGATTACGGTTCCACAGAGCGAACAAAAGGATTATGCCTGGGGTTATCGCGAAGGGAAGCCCGTGCACGTATCTCCGGGTCAGCTTGATGCCGAAGCCTACGGTGTGAAATCCAGCCTTGTCGATATGACTCGCTGGATTCAGGCCAACATGGACGCCAGCCAGGTGCAGGAGAAAACGCTCCGACAGGGAATTGAAATTGCGCAGGCTCGTTACTGGCATATTGGCGATATGTACCAGGGATTAGGTTGGGAGATGCTGAACTGGCCGGTGAATGCCGACTCGATAATCAACGGTAGCGACAGTAAAGTCGCGTTAGCGGCGCTTCCCGCCGTTGAGGTCAATCCGCCCGCCCCTGCAGTGAAAGCCTCATGGGTGCACAAAACCGGCTCCACTGGCGGATTTGGCAGCTACGTTGCGTTCGTTCCGGAAAAAAATCTCGGCATCGTGATGCTGGCAAACAAAAGCTACCCAAACCCTGCTCGCGTCGAGGCCGCCTGGCGCATTCTTGAAAAATTGCAGTAACTGACGATGAGGTCCGCTATAGCGGACCTCGTTTCTTCCTCTTCTTTTCCTGCTGTCATCTACACTTAACAAAAAACAGTAAGGAAAATCTTATGCGCATTCTGCCCGTCGTTGCTGCAGTTACCGCTGCATTTCTGGTTGTCGCCTGCAGTTCCCCTACACCGCCAAAGGGCGTTACCGTTGTGAATAACTTTGACGCCAAACGCTATCTTGGTACCTGGTATGAAATTGCACGTTTAGACCATCGCTTCGAACGTGGACTGGAAAAAGTGACCGCAACGTATAGCTTGCGCGACGACGGCGGTATCAACGTGATCAATAAGGGCTATAACCCGGACAGAGGGATGTGGCAAAAAACGGAGGGTAAAGCCTATTTTACCGGCGACCCAAATCGGGCGGCGCTCAAGGTGTCATTCTTCGGCCCCTTCTATGGTGGGTATAACGTGATTGCGCTCGACCGGGAATATCGCCACGCGCTGGTGTGTGGTCCGGATCGCGATTACCTGTGGATCCTTTCACGGACCCCCACCATTTCAGATGAAATGAAGCAGCAAATGTTGGCTATCGCGACCCGGGAAGGGTTTGACGTCAATAAACTGATTTGGGTGAAACAGCCTGGTGCTTAGTGAGTGCTCAGCTTCAGACCAATAATGCCAGCCACAATCAGCCCCAGACTCAGCAAACGCGCCGGGCTGGCAGATTCACCCAACAGCAGAATCCCGGTAATGGCCGCCCCGACGGCGCCAATACCGGTCCAGACGGCATAGGCGGTCCCAACTGGCAAGGTGCGCATCGCCCAGGAGAGCATGGCGATACTGACGATCATCGCGACAATGGTGATAATGCTTGGCGTCAGACGAGTGAAGCCGTGGGTGTATTTCAGGCCAATCGCCCAAACAACTTCGAGCAAACCGGCAATTAATAAAATGATCCAGGACATATGAGGCTCCAGAACAATGGGGCCGTCCCCGGTGAAAGAAGCGTTTGCAGGTCGTCCTGCAAAGCTGGTGTGTGAAATGGCATTTTTGCCCGACAGAAAATGAATTTCAACCTTTTTATTCACCGTCTGTTAAAAGCAAGAATTAAGCATAATTAGCGGCGTAGTTCCCGCATTTGGCACTCATCGGAGTTCTCTATGATGAAGGGCTTTCTGAAATCAGAAAGTCGATTGCCCCTCTTCTGAATGCGAAAAGTTTATGCTTAAAATTTTAGTGATTGACCGATGCCACTTTACCCGCACAGGGATTGAGGCCTTGCTTAATCATTCTGGCAGGTTCAGCTCCTCATTTCTGGTATCAGGAATTAATAATCTTCTGTTGGCAAAAGAGCATATTTTGCAGTGGAAACCGCATCTGGTCATTGCGGATTTATACAGTTTTATTAGCGAGGCGCATTCCACTCCGCCAGTTAAGCCCTTTTTCATGAGCTGTGGCGTCATCCCGTTGATTTTACTGCAATCATCGGATAGACAGCACACATCCGTCCCGACTTCTCAAGCCATCGCTCATTCGGTATTAACCAAACACACCTCGCTAAACACACTCACACACACGATTCAGGAAGCGCTACAAGATCGCCCCACATTAGCATTAGCCGAAAACCCGACGCCACTGCTTACGCCGCAGGAAGAGAAAGTATTGTCAATGTGGATGGATGGCGTGAGCAACAATGCGATAGCCGCCACGCTCAGCATTCATGGCAAAACGGTGTATACCTATAAACGAAATATTCGTATGAAGCTTCATCTGGGGAACCGCTTCTCACCGTTTCTCTCGCTCCCGCATAAGGAAAGTTAACGGTACGACCCGGCGTCGTACCGTTGAGCGTTATTGCTGAGCTTTTGTCGCTGCACCAGAAATAGCGTTACCACCGTCAGAAATATCCTCCCCTACGCCTCGCGTGGTATTACACGCAGTTAATACGGAAGAAAGTACCAACACAGAAAAGATCGCAGCAATTGTCTTCTTAATCATAACGTCTTCCTTTTCTAGCCAATATTGTTTGTGTATAGCTACTTAATAATAGACAAGATCCGGAAGTGTGATGGATAAACAATCGTTTTTCAGATTATGTGAGAAGTTTAACTGGCGGCGTGAGAGATTGAATTGCCGAGGTGTTTGATGTCTTCACCGAAGCCGCGCGCGGTATTACAGCCCGCCAGTAGGGTGCTGGTGAAAAGGATTAGCATTACAAGACTGAGAAGACGTTTCATCATTCCTGCCCTGGAAAAAGTATGGCGCAGCAACCTGCGCCACAAGATCAAATAAGTGTTTTATTTTACGCGGGAAACGTATTCGCCTGAGCGAGTATCCACTTTGATCACTTCGCCGATCTGTACGAACAGCGGAACTTTAACGACTGCGCCGGTAGACAGAGTAGCCGGTTTGCCGCCAGTACCAGCGGTATCGCCTTTCAGACCTGGGTCGGTTTCAATAACTTCCAGCTCAACGAAGTTCGGCGGAGTCACGGAGATCGGCTGACCGTTCCACAGGGTCACGATGCATTCAGCCTGGTCCAGCAGCCATTTAGCGTTATCGCCTACCGCTTTCTCGTCTGCAGCCAGCTGTTCGAAAGTGGTGTTGTTCATGAAGTGCCAGAATTCACCGTCGCTATACAAGAAGGTCAAGTTCATGTCGGCTACATCTGCGCCTTCGGCAGAGTCGGTAGACTTGAAGGTTTTCTCTACGCGAGTACCGGTCAGCAGGCGACGCAGCTTAACGCGCGCAAACGCCTGGCCTTTACCTGGTTTAACGAATTCGCTGGCTTCAACCGCATACGGTTCGCCGTCCAACATGATTTTAAGACCAGCACGAAAATCGTTGCTATAGTACGTTGCCATAAGGCCCTCTGAAAATTGTTAACTGGTAGCTAAGCCACAAAATGGCGCATATTGTAACCCTAAATACCCCATCCAGAGAAGATTGGTTATCGCAACTTGCCGATGTTGTGACCGATCCCGATGAACTTCTGCATCTTTTGAATATAGACGCAGATGAAAAACTGTTGGCCGGACGCGACGCGAGACGACTTTTCGCCCTGCGCGTACCACGCGCGTTTATTGCGCGTATGGAGAAAGGCAATCCGAACGATCCGCTTCTGCGTCAGGTACTTACCGCCGAGGAAGAGTTTGTTGCGGCGCCAGGCTACTCGACCGATCCGCTGGAGGAACAACACAGTGTGGTTCCTGGCCTGCTGCATAAATATCGCAACCGGGCGCTGCTGCTGGTCAAAGGCGGCTGCGCGGTAAATTGTCGTTATTGCTTCCGCCGACACTTCCCGTACGCCGAAAATCAGGGCAACAAGCGCAACTGGCAGGTCGCTCTGGACTACATTACTGCCCATCCTGAGTTAGATGAGGTAATCTTCTCCGGCGGCGATCCGTTGATGGCCAAGGATCACGAACTGGACTGGCTGCTCACGCAACTGGAAACCATTCCACACATTAAGCGTCTGCGCATTCACAGCCGTTTACCGATTGTGATCCCTGCGCGCATTACCGAAGGGCTGACCGAGCGTTTTGCTCACTCTTCATTGCAAATTCTGCTGGTCAATCATATTAACCATGCCAATGAAGTTGATGAGACGTTTCGTCAGGCGATGCTCAGACTGCGCAAAGCAGGCGTCACGCTACTCAATCAAAGCGTATTGCTACGGGGTGTTAACGATAACGCCCAAACCCTGGCCGACCTTAGTAACGCACTGTTTGATGCGGGTGTTATGCCCTATTACCTGCACGTACTGGATAAAGTGCAGGGTGCCGCCCACTTTATGGTCAGCGACGACGAAGCACGTCAGATTGTGCGTGAACTGCTGACGCTGGTTTCCGGTTATATGGTCCCTAAACTGGCGCGAGAAATTGGCGGAGAACCCAGTAAAACGCCGTTGGATCTGCAATTACGCCAGCAATAATGCTTATTGAGTGTCCGATTATGGACACTCACTACCAATCCCGAGTATTTAATATCCTTGCAGGTGGAGTCGCACTTTTAATATGTGCTATTTTAACTGGTACTGTGCAACAACTCATTTGCAAAATTTATAAATTAATACAAATATAAATTCCCAATAAATATATGGTTAGGGAGAACCCTGAATGGCTATTAGTATTAAGGGTATTAATACCGGTGTTATTCGTCAGAAGAATGAATTTATTGCTCTGGCACTCAAGATCAAAGAACCAAGAAATAAAGAGTCGCTGTTTTTTCTCTCACCGTTGGGGCTAAGAGATCTGCTTATCGCTCTGGAGAGCAGACTCCATGCGAAGCACCACCTTAGCGAAGAAGCGCGTTTGCGATATGAAAAAGAACGCGACAAAGCCAGTAAAAAGATGCACGAGAATATCCCTTTAATTCAGGAAGATGAGTTAAAAAATGCGGATATAAACCGTCGCATCAATTCTCTGGTGTTAGTGGATGATAAAGGAGAAAGCTTAGCATTTTCTCTGACACTGCATAACGGACAAACCCACGAATTACTGATTAATGAACTGCAGATCCAGGTATTAGCCTATGCAATCATTCATGCAATAAAAAATGCTGGCATGCAGGAATTAGCGCTAAGAATGACATCGCTGCTGGATTTCCTGCCGCTGTACGATGTTGACTGCCAGCAAAACGATAATCTTGAATATGATTCATATACACAACCAGAATGGAAACATAACCTGTTTAACCATTACCTGGCGATTATCTACCGCTATAAGGATGAAAAGGGTAAAGCTCAATTCTGTGGCTCAGTAGTGAAAACTCGCGCCCTTTCCGGCAGTAAAGAAGCTGAGGCCATTACCCGACGCCTTCTGGACTTCAGCCCACGACTGAAAAAACTTGCCGGTGTCCCGTGCCAGGTGTTTGTCAAAACGTTGACGGCAGATAAAACCCAAAAGCTCAATCAGGATCAGTGTTTGCGCGCGCTACATCATTTACGCGTTCAGTCTGCGCATAAAGCTCAGAATGCCTGATGGCGCTGCGCTTATCAGGCCTACGATCATTTATACCGTAGGCCGGATAAGACGCTTTAGCGTCGCCATCCGGCATCAACAGCTTTTATCAGTTTGGGCACTTATAAACCTGACCATTCATCTCACTGGCGGTAGGAACAAAACTGGACAGCATTCCCTGTGATGGGCTGCTGACGCCATAAATTACGTTACCCCCCATTGCTGCGGCCTGGTTACGCAGATCGTTCGCTGCGCCACGCATAGACCCACCCTCTTCGCCATGCTGACCAGAAAGCCAGTTGCTCTGCGTACCGGTTGCAGTGCCAATCAACTGGCACTCTGCGCCTGGCTTGTCTTCGACAAAGCGTACGTTTTGTCCGGCTGAACTCAGTTCGTTGCTGGAGCTACAACCCGCCATCAGTAGCGCGGCACCAACGATCCCTGCTAAATATTTCACGTGCATGTCATTCCCCATAATCAATTAGTTGGACGTTATGTCCGTAGCTGAATCATATACTAAAAAGATGACCAAAAGAAAAACCCCCAGACATTTCTGCCCGGGGGTTTTCAATTCTGAGAGGTTCAGAACAACATGATTACATCATGCCGCCCATTCCACCCATGCCGCCCATACCACCAGCAGCACCTAAGTCAGGCGCATCGCCTTTCGGCAGATCGGTAACCATGCACTCGGTGGTGATCATCAGACCCGCAACAGAAGCTGCATACTGCAGAGCAGAACGCGTTACTTTGGTTGGATCCAGGATACCCATGTCGATCATGTTGCCGTATTCTTCAGTTGCAGCGTTGTAACCGTAGTTACCGTCACCCGCTTTCACGGTGTTAGCCACTACAGACGGCTCTTCGCCGCAGTTCAGAACGATTTGACGCAGCGGAGCTTCCATTGCGCGCAGCGCAACTTTGATACCGACGTTCTGGTCTTCGTTCTGACCTTTCAGGCCGGCAATTTTGGACGCTACGCGAATCAGCGCAACACCACCACCAGCAACCACACCTTCTTCTACCGCAGCACGGGTTGCGTGCAGGGCATCTTCAACGCGGGCTTTCTTCTCTTTCATTTCAACTTCAGTCGCAGCACCAACTTTGATTACCGCAACGCCGCCTGCCAGTTTCGCTACGCGCTCCTGCAGTTTTTCACGGTCGTAGTCTGAAGTAGCTTCTTCGATCTGCTGACGAATCTGAGTCACACGACCCTGGATTGCCGCTTCATCGCCCACGCCATCAATGATGGTGGTGGTGTCTTTATTGATAACAACGCGTTTTGCCTGACCCAGATCTTCCAGAGTGGCTTTTTCCAGTTCCATACCGATCTCTTCAGAGATAACGGTACCACCGGTCAGGGTAGCGATATCCTGCAGCATCGCTTTACGACGATCGCCGAAGCCAGGTGCTTTAACAGCAGCCACTTTCACGATACCGCGCATGGTGTTAACAACCAGAGTTGCCAGCGCTTCGCCTTCAACATCTTCTGCGATGATCAGCAGTGGTTTGCCTGCTTTCGCGACAGCTTCCAGAACCGGCAGCATTTCGCGGATGTTGGAAATTTTCTTATCAGCCAGCAGGATGAACGGGCTTTCCAGTTCAACAGCGCCAGTTTCCGGCTTGTTGATGAAGTAAGGAGACAGGTAGCCACGGTCGAACTGCATACCTTCAACCACGTCCAGTTCGTCCTGCAGACCGGTACCGTCTTCAACGGTGATCACGCCTTCTTTACCGACTTTGTCCATCGCTTCTGCGATCAGTTTACCTACGGTTTCGTCGGAGTTAGCGGAGATGGTACCAACCTGAGCGATTGCTTTAGAGTCAGAGCACGGTACGGACAGCGCTTTCAGTTCTTCAACGGCAGCAGCGACAGCTTTGTCGATACCACGTTTCAGATCCATTGGGTTCATACCCGCAGCAACAGCTTTCAGACCTTCAGTAATGATGGACTGAGCCAGTACGGTCGCGGTGGTGGTACCGTCGCCTGCAGCGTCATTCGCTTTAGAGGCAACTTCTTTCACCATCTGCGCACCCATGTTTTCGAACTTGTCTTCCAGTTCGATTTCACGTGCTACGGAAACACCATCTTTAGTGATGGTCGGTGCACCGAAAGATTTATCCAGAACTACGTTACGGCCTTTTGGACCGAGGGTAACTTTCACTGCATCTGCCAGTACGTTTACGCCGCGCAGCATTTTCACACGAGCGTCGTTACCGAATTTTACGTCTTTAGCTGCCATTTTCTCTTTCCCTTAAATTCGTATGTTCAGTGTCGTTCGCGGATTAGGCTTCAACAATTGCCAGGATGTCACTTTCAGACATGATCAACACTTCTTCATTGTCGATCTTCTCAGATTTAACACCGTAGCCATCGTTGAAAATAACGATATCGCCGACTTTCACGTCCAGCGGCTGTACGGTACCGTTGTCCAGGATGCGACCCTTACCGACAGCGATGATTTCGCCACGAGTTGATTTACCTGCTGCAGAACCGGTCAGTACGATGCCGCCAGCAGATTTGGATTCAACTTCTTTACGTTTGACGATCACACGATCATGTAACGGACGAATACTCATTGATAGCTCTCCTTTGAGAAAGTCTTTATCAGTTATGGGTGACGCCGGCCCGTAAACGGTTTCCCGGCTAGTGACCAGAGAGATGGGGATGGGCTTTTGTAACTTCAAGGGGGCAAGCGAAAAAAATTTTTTATCAGCAGAAAATCCCGTCAAAACACCGACACGCCTCACATTTCATAACGATTTCAGTCACGTCGTCATAAGCAAATCCGATTGTGATACCATCAAAATCTGCGCTGTAGCCCGGTCAATGGGCATAACCGGATAACAACTTATGAGCGGACTGAAACAAGAGCTGGGACTGGCTCAGGGCGTTGGCCTGTTGTCGACATCATTATTAGGTACAGGCGTTTTTGCCGTCCCCGCGCTGGCTGCGCTGGTCGCTGGCAACAACAGTCTTTGGGCCTGGCCGGTGCTGATTGTTTTAGTCTTTCCCGTGGCGATTGTCTTTGCCGTGCTCGGCCGCCATTTCCCCAGCGCGGGCGGCGTGGCGCATTTTGTCGGTATGGCCTTTGGTTCGCGCCTGGAGCGCGTCACCGGATGGCTGTTTTTGTCGGTAATCCCGGTTGGCTTGCCTGCGGCATTACATATTGCCGCAGGATTCGGCCAGGCGATGTTTGGCTGGCATGACGAGCAGCTTCTGCTGGCAGAACTCGGTACATTGGCGTTGGTCTGGTACATAGGCTCCCGCGGCGCCAGCTCCAGCGCTAACCTACAAACGGTCATTGCCGGGCTGATCGTGGCCCTGATTGTCGCCATCTGGTGGGCGGGCGATCTAAAACCCAGTGAAATCCCCTTCCCTGCAATTAGCGAAATTGAGCTTCCCGGACTGTTCGCTGCCCTGTCAGTGATGTTCTGGTGCTTTGTCGGTCTTGAAGCATTTGCCCACCTGGCCTCTGAATTTAAAAATCCGGAGCGAGACTTCCCGCGCGCGCTAATGATCGGTCTACTGCTGGCAGGTTCTGTCTACTGGGCATGCACCGTCGTCGTCCTCCATTTTGGCGCTTATGGCGAGAAAATGGCGGCGGCGGCATCACTGCCAGAAATTGTTGTACAGCTGTTTGGCGTATAGGCACTGTGGGTCGCCTGCATTATTGGTTATCTGGCCTGCTTTGCCAGTCTCAACATTTATATTCAAAGTTTCGCCCGGCTGGTCTGGTCGCAAGCACAATACAAGCCGGGGAGTTATCTGGCGCGTCTTTCCCCTCGTCACCTTCCGCGCAATGCGCTGAACGCCGTGCTAGGTTGCTGCGTGGTCAGTACCTTGTGCATCTATATGCTGCAAATCAATCTCGATGCGTTAATCGTCTACGCTAACGGCATCTTTATTATGATTTATCTGCTGTGCATGCTGGCAGGTTGTCGATTACTGAAAGGACACTATCGCGCATTAGCGATCGTTGGCGGTTTGCTATGTCTGCTATTGCTGGCGATGGTGGGTTGGAAGAGCCTGTATGCACTGATTATGCTGGCTGCGCTGTGGTTATTTTTACCCGGCAGGCCGGATAAGTCGACGCTGACGCCATCATCCGGCATATGAACACGTGCCGGATGGCGCTAACGCTTATCCGGCCTACATACTGATGCTTAATCCCGACGATCGTCTTTATGTTCGATACTGTCATGATGCTCGTCTTTGCGCTGGAACTCACCGTCAAAGGTCTCGCCCCCACCCGTTCCGGCGCTAAAACCACCGCCGGGCATACGAGAAAAACGCAAATGTGGCAGCAGTTTCATCGTCAGATGCTTCTGCACCGGGGGTAATAAAAGAAGAAGACCAAGGAAATCGGTGAAAAAACCCGGCAGCACTAATAGCAGACCGGCAATAATCAGCGAAACGCTCTTGATCATTTCTGCAGCCGGGCTTTCACCTGCCGCCATTTTTTGTTGCATCAGTAAAAAGTTCTTAAATCCCTGATTACGAACCAGAGACATTCCGATAACCGACGTAAAAATAACCAAAATCAGGGTCATCAGAACGCCCAACACATGGGCAACCTGAATAAAAATAGATATCTCTATGTAAACATAGAGAAAAATGGCAAGTAATGGTATCCAGCGCAAAGGGGACTCCTGTTAATAACAGGCGTTTTGTACAACGTCTGTTCAAAAATTATGTGACTCGCATCAGTCAGATATTGAGGTGGTTAGCAAAATTTCAAGTCGCTTGTACACTAATATTTAGTGTTAATCCTAAAGGGGTGATCTATTTCACAGAATAATAAATAAGGGGTAAATTCCACGCTTTAAGTGATCCAGATTACGGTAGAAATCCTGAACCAGCATATGATCTCGAGTATCAGACCGATGCAGGGGATAATCGTCGGTCGAGAAACAATCGAAATCACATATATCCTGTGTGTTTAGTCAAATCATTGGCAGCTTGAAAAAGAAGGTTCACATGTTAAACAACATTCGTATCGAAGAAGACTTGTTGGGTACCAGGGAAGTTCCAGCGGACGCTTACTATGGTGTTCACACTCTGAGAGCGATTGAAAACTTCTACATTAGCAATAACAAAATCAGCGACATTCCTGAATTTGTTCGCGGCATGGTAATGGTGAAAAAGGCAGCGGCGATGGCCAACAAAGAGCTGCAAACCATTCCTAAAAGTGTGGCAAATGCCATCATCGCGGCGTGTGATGAAGTCCTGAATAACGGAAAATGCATGGATCAGTTCCCGGTAGACGTTTACCAGGGTGGTGCGGGTACCTCCGTCAACATGAACACCAACGAAGTGCTGGCCAATATCGGTCTGGAACTGATGGGTCACCAGAAAGGTGAATATCAGTACCTGAACCCGAACGACCACGTTAACAAATGTCAGTCTACCAACGACGCATACCCAACCGGTTTCCGTATCGCGGTATACGCATCCATCATCAAACTGATTGATGCCCTGAACCAGCTGCGTGAAGGCTTCGAGAAAAAAGCCGATGAATTCCAGGACATCCTGAAAATGGGTCGTACCCAGCTGCAGGATGCTGTGCCGATGACCCTCGGTCAGGAATTCCGTGCTTTCAGCATCCTGCTGAAAGAGGAAGTGAAAAACATTGGGCGTACTGCAGAGCTGCTGCTGGAAGTTAACCTCGGCGCAACGGCAATCGGTACAGGTCTGAACACACCGAAAGAATACTCTCCGCTGGCAGTGAAAAAACTGGCTGAAGTTACCGGTTTTGCCTGTGTTCCTGCAGAAGACCTGATTGAAGCAACTTCTGACTGCGGCGCATACGTTATGGTGCATGGCGCACTGAAACGTCTGGCTGTGAAGATGTCCAAAATCTGTAACGACCTGCGTTTGCTCTCCTCTGGTCCACGTGCCGGCCTGAACGAGATCAACCTGCCGGAACTGCAGGCTGGCTCTTCCATCATGCCAGCTAAAGTGAACCCGGTTGTTCCGGAAGTCGTAAACCAGGTGTGCTTTAAAGTCATCGGTAACGACATCACTGTCACCATGGCGTCTGAAGCAGGTCAGCTGCAGCTGAACGTTATGGAGCCAGTAATCGGCCAGGCAATGTTCGAATCCATTCACATTCTGAGCAACGCTTGCTACAACCTGTTGGAAAAATGCGTTAGCGGCATTACTGCTAACAAAGAAGTGTGCGAAGCATTCGTATACAACTCTATCGGTATCGTTACTTACCTCAACCCGTTCATCGGCCACCACAACGGCGACATCGTTGGTAAAATTTGTGCCGAAACCGGTAAGAGCGTACGTGAAGTTGTCCTCGAGCGCGGCCTGTTGACCGAAGCCGAACTGGACGATATCTTCTCAGTACAGAACCTGATGCACCCGGCTTATAAAGCAAAACGTTATACTGATGAAAGCGAGCAGTAATCGTGTAGGGTAGTACCAGAGAAGGCACGTCAGATGACGTGCCTTTTTTCTTGCACGAAGTTACTTAAAAACAACAATTTAATATCAACTTGTTAAACAACAAGGAAGGCTAATATGATAGTTTTAGAACTTATCATCGTTTTGCTGGCAATCTTTTTAGGTGCCAGACTTGGGGGTATCGGTATTGGATTTGCAGGTGGGCTGGGTGTCCTGGTTCTCGCCGCTATCGGCGTGAAACCCGGTAATATCCCGTTCGATGTCATTTCCATTATCATGGCGGTTATCGCTGCCATCTCAGCTATGCAGATTGCAGGTGGTCTGGACTATCTGGTTCATCAAACTGAAAAACTGCTGCGTAAGAACCCGAAATACATCACGATCCTGGCACCCATCGTGACCTATTTCCTGACCATCTTTGCGGGTACGGGTAACATCTCTCTGGCAACTCTGCCGGTTATCGCTGAAGTTGCGAAGGAACAAGGGATCAAACCTTGCCGTCCGCTCTCAACTGCGGTGGTTTCTGCTCAGATTGCGATCACAGCATCACCAATCTCTGCAGCCGTGGTTTACATGTCTTCCGTAATGGAAGGTCATGGCATCAGCTATATTCACCTGCTGTCCGTGGTTATTCCGTCCACCCTGCTGGCCGTTCTGGTGATGTCCTTCCTGGTGACTATGCTGTTCAACTCTAAACTGTCTGACGATCCGATTTATCGTAAACGTCTGGAAGAAGGTTTGGTTGAACTGCGCGGTGAAAGACAAGTTGAAATCAAAGCAGGCGCAAAAACTTCCGTTTGGCTGTTCCTGCTGGGCGTAATTTGCGTTGTTGTCTATGCGATCGTTAACAGCCCAAGCCTTGGTCTGGTCGCTAAACCGCTGATGAATACCACCAACGCTATCCTGATCATCATGCTGAGCATCGCGACGCTGACTACCATCATCTGCCGCGTTGAAACTGACTCCATTCTGAATTCCAGCACCTTCAAAGCCGGTATGAGCGCCTGTATTTGTATCCTGGGCGTTGCGTGGTTGGGTGATACCTTCGTATCTCACAACATTGACTGGATCAAAGATACTGCAGGTAGCGTAATTCAGGGTCATCCGTGGCTGCTGGCCGTCATCTTCTTCTTTGCTTCTGCACTGCTGTACTCTCAGGCAGCAACCGCTAAAGCACTGATGCCGATGGCTCTGGCGCTGAACGTTTCCCCGCTGACCGCTGTTGCCTCTTTCGCAGCTGTTTCCGGCCTGTTCATTCTGCCAACCTACCCAACGCTGGTTGCGGCAGTTCAGATGGATGACACTGGTACAACCCGCATCGGTAAATTCGTCTTTAACCATCCGTTCTTCATCCCGGGTACTCTGGGTGTAGTTCTGGCTGTCTGCTTCGGCTTCTTGCTGGGTAGCTTCATGCTGTAAGTTTTTTCTGCAGGGTGCTCGTGCGCCCTGCAGTTCCTCCTCCTCACCCCGCTTTAGCTAACATCCTTCCCTCGTCCGTTGTATAGTGACCACTCTTTAGCTGGTTACTCTGTTCTTTCGAGGTGTTTATGCTTGATGTAAAGAGTCAGGATATTTCCATCCCCGATACCGTTGTGGTGCTCTGTACTGCTCCGGATGAAGCAACCGCCCAGGATCTGGCTGCAAAAGTGCTGGCGGAAAAGCTGGCAGCCTGCGTGACACTTCTGCCCGGTGCAACCTCCCTCTATTATTGGGAAGGTAAACTGGAGCAGGAATATGAAGTCCAGATGATTTTAAAAACCACCGTCACGCACCAGCAAGCCCTTCTCGATTGCCTGAAGTCACATCACCCGTATCAAACACCTGAACTTCTGGTTTTACCCGTCACTCACGGAGACTTTGATTACCGCTCATGGCTCAACGCATCCTTACGCTGATCCTGCTGCTGTGCAGCACATCTACCTTTGCCGGATTATTTGACGCGCCCGGCCGCTCGCAGTTTGTTCCTGCCGATCGGGCGTTTGTTTTTGATTTTCAGCAAAACCAACACGATCTGAACCTCTCATGGCAGGTCAAAGATGGCTACTATCTCTATCGCAAACAGATAAGTATTACGCCATCTCAGGCCGATATTGCCGAGGTAAAACTGCCGCCTGGCGTCTGGCATGAAGATGAGTTTTACGGCAAAAGTGAGATTTACCGTAAACAGTTGAATATTCCGGTCACGGTTAATCAGGCCGCAACTGGCGCAACATTAACGATCACGTACCAGGGCTGTGCCGACGCCGGTTTTTGCTATCCGCCGGAAACTAAAACTGTCCCCTTAAGTGAAGTGTCAGCCGCTGTCGGGGGGGCTCCGGCTACCGCACCTGTCACTGAGGCCCCGGAAGAGAAACCACAGCCCGCAGCCCAGCTCCCCTTTTCCGCGCTGTGGGCATTGCTAATCGGCATTGGCATCGCTTTCACGCCCTGCGTACTGCCGATGTATCCGCTGATTTCCGGCATCGTGCTGGGCGGCAAGCAACGGTTATCAACCGGTAGGGCGCTGCTGCTGACGTTTATCTACGTCCAGGGAATGGCGCTCACCTATACTGCGCTGGGTCTGGTTGTTGCCGCCGCCGGATTACAGTTTCAGGCGGCATTACAGCATCCTTATGTTCTGATCGGTCTTGCCATCATCTTTACGCTGCTGGCTCTGTCTATGTTCGGCCTGTTCACGCTGCAACTCCCTTCCTCATTGCAAACGCGCCTCACGTTGCTGAGTAACCGCCAGCAAGGCGGCTCTCCCGGTAGCGTCTTTGCGATGGGGGCGATTGCGGGTCTCATCTGTTCTCCTTGCACAACCGCGCCGCTAAGCGCGATTTTGCTGTATATCGCTCAGAGCGGAAATATGTGGCTGGGAGGCGGTACGCTGTATCTGTACGCGCTGGGGATGGGCTTGCCGCTGATGTTGATTACCGTCTTTGGCAACCGCCTGCTGCCTAAAAGCGGTCCATGGATGGAACATGTTAAAACCGCTTTCGGCTTCGTCATCCTGGCGCTTCCCGTCTTCTTGCTTGAACGCATCATTGGCGACGAATGGGGCGTGCGCCTGTGGTCACTGTTGGGCGTCGCGTTCTTTAGCTGGGCATTCATTACCAGCCTGCAGGCAAAGCACGCCTGGATGCGTATCGTGCAGATTGTCCTGTTAGCCGCAGCGCTTGTCAGTGTACGTCCATTGCAGGACTGGGCGTTTGGCATGCCGCATGCTCAAACCCAGACACACCTTAACTTTACGCCGGTGGCCTCGGTAGAGGCGTTAAATCAGGTGCTGGCGCAAGCCAAAGGCAGGCCCGTCATGTTGGATTTGTATGCCGACTGGTGCGTGGCTTGTAAGGAGTTTGAGAAGTACACCTTCAGCGATCCGCAGGTTCAGCAAGCACTAGGCGACACGGTGCTTTTACAGGCGGATGTAACTGCAAACAATGCCAAGGATGTCGCTCTCCTGAAACATCTACAGGTTTTAGGTTTGCCAACTATCCTGTTTTTTGATGCCGAGGGTAAAGAGCATCCGGAGGCTCGGGTAACGGGATTTATGGATGCAGCGACCTTCAGCGCACATTTGCGCGATCGTCAACCGTGAGCGACACTTGCAAAAGGAAATACGGAGGAGAATACCGTGCAACGTGAAGATGTCCTGGGAGAAGCCCTGAAATTACTTGAGGTTCATGGGATAGCCAATACCACGCTGGAAATGGTGGCCGAACGTATCGATTATCCGCTTGATGAACTACAGCGCTTTTGGCCAGATAAAGAGGCCATCCTGTATGATGCGTTACGTTACCTCAGCCAGCGGGTGGATATCTGGCGGCGTCAGCTTTTGCTGGATGAGACCCTGAGCGCGGAACAGAAATTACTGGCACGCTACAGCGCGCTGTCCGAATGCGTGAGCAATAATCGCTATCCCGGCTGCCTGTTCATTGCCGCCTGCACGTTTTATCCCGATCCTGGACATCCAATCCACCAGTTAGCCGACCAACAAAAAAAAGCAGCGCATGACTTCACTCATGAGCTACTGACTACGCTGGAAGTTGACGACCCGGCTATGGTCGCCAAACAGATGGAGCTGGTGCTGGAGGGATGTCTGAGCCGCATGCTGGTGAATCGTAGCCATGCTGATGTCGAAACGGCACACCGTCTGGCGGAAGATATTCTGCGCTTTGCCCAGTGCCGTATGGGCGGCGCGCTAACCTAAGCGAACAAGCCCGTCCTGGCCGGTGTGAGTAAGCATAACGCCATCAGTCGTTGAAAACGTGCCATCGCCACGGTGGTGCGAATTAATCGGTTAACCGCCCTGGTCAGCGTGTGATTAAGATGCAGTGAAACACTCTTTTGCCATACTGCCCTTCTTGCGCTTAGCATGACCTGTCGGCATCGTGGCGATCTGGAAGATTTGTGCAAACTTCAGGCACAAATGCACAGATTGCCGTAATATTAAGCGGTTGAACCGCTTTTCCTGAAATTTGATTGACTGGCAGGCGCGAATACGGTTTAATGCGCCCCGTTGCCCGGATAGCTCAGTCGGTAGAGCAGGGGATTGAAAATCCCCGTGTCCTTGGTTCGATTCCGAGTCCGGGCACCA